>NZ_PTRG01000006.1:0-310985 GCF_002965765.1 Escherichia sp. MOD1-EC6819
ATATTAAAAATATAATATTATTCCATTCATCAATATAAAAGGAACTTAAGTGAAAGCAAAAATTCTCATTCCATCGTTATCTGTTCTCCTGATGGGTATATCGGCTTTAAGTTATGCGGACACTCCCGCCGGTAAAGTTCATTTCAATGGGCTAATTACTGCATCAACTTGTGACTTAGAGCAAGGTACAGGCAAGGGACAGAATGACCAGACCGTAACGCTTCAGACAGTGGACGTTGCTGATTTTGGCGCTGCTGTAGGTAATGAAGCAGCAAACTCTGCAACAGATTTTAATATTAATCTTACCGGTTGTACGACACAATTAGGTAGCATCAACCTTGAATTTAGCGGTAATACCACCGATGCCACCGATAATACAGCCCTGGCAATTGACACCGGTGCAGATAAAGCAACAGGCGTAGGGATTCGTATTTATCGTGAAGGTGCTTCTTCACCGATTAATTTTGCTACTGATCGTACCGATGCAGAAAGCTCTGCGGTAACACTTTCATCCATTAGCCCAACCAATGGTGATGGCAAGCATAGCTTTAATTATAAAGCGGTTTATGTCAGAACAGCAGATACAATTACTGAAGGTCAGGGTAACGCGACTGCGGATTATCGTATCGCTTACTATTAATGATATATTTCAAAGGGGTGAAATTACTACACCCCTTAATTACTAAAGTAAAAATGCATGAAAAAATACTCTTTATTACTGATTGTATTATTTGCCAACATTGCTTACGGGGGAGTGGTTATTCGGGGAACAAGAATTATTTACCCGTCCACGGCGCGGGAAATCCCTGTAGAAGTGACGAATCAAGATAAAGAGCGTTCATACCTTGTTCAGGCCTGGATGAGTGACTTTGCCAATGATGCAAATAAGAAAACGCCATTTGTACTCACTCCGCCGTTAGTTAAACTGGAAGCTCAGAAAAACACGCTTTTCCGCTTAATCTATACCGGTACGCAAAAATTGCCGGAGGATCGTGAATCCATTTTTTGGCTAAATGTAAAATCCATTCCTGGGATGTCAGAAGAGTCTTCACAGGTGCCGAATCAACTGCAATTTGCCGTTCAGAGCCAGCTCAAAGTTTTTTATCGTCCGCTGGGGCTTGCTGATGATGCCAATACCGCCTATAGCAAAATCGCTTTCCGGATACAAGGCAACAGGCTAATCGCCAAAAACCCAACACCTTACTTTGTCACCTTCCGCACTCTGGCAGTGAATGGTAAGCCCGTATCGTATAAAGGAAACGGCGTTGTGAAAATGATGCTCAATCCATTTGGCGAGCAAACATATACTCTGACCGCATCCTCTTCTGAAAACAATAGTGTTGAATGGTCAGCAATAAATGATTACGGCGGTACGACAAATACCATAAAGACCCGGTTATAAGCGCAATAGATTGTTCAGGAAAACAACAGGAATTATCTCGTACAAGGAAAGTAATAATAACATGAACTCCTTACATCTATTTTGTTTGCATGTTGTTGTAACAATAGTGCCATTGACACTGTTACAAAACAGTTACGCCCGCGAGGTGTTTAATTACAAACTTTTAGAGTCAGGGGCTTCAGAAAGCGAACTGGAAGCCATTAAAAATTTTGACAAAAATGATGGCCTGGTGCCCGGTAAATATCGGGTCGATGTTTTTATGAATAATCAACGCATTACACGTAAAGATATTGATTTTGTCGTTGATGATAAAGCGAACAAACTCTTACCTGTGTTAAGCAAAAAAGAGTATATCGCTATGGGGGTTGCCAATAGCCCCTCCGCGTCATTTGCCACGCTGGCAGATGACGATATCGTGACGAATTTAGAAAATTATATTCCCTTTTCATCAGTGCGCTTTGAGCAAAGTTCGCTGCGCCTGTATCTGTCAGTTCCACAACTGGCGATGAACAATGCCGCAAACGGGTATATTGATCCGGTTTTATGGGATAATGGATTGCCTGCGTTGTTTACAAATTACTATTTTAGCGGCTCACATAATTGGCAAGATGGTCGTTCAGATAATAGTTCATACCTTAATCTGAATAATGGTATTAATCTTGGCCCCTGGCGTTTAAGAAATAACATTAATTACAACGATGGCACCTGGCAAAATATTGATACCTATATCTGGCGAAATATCCCTGCGTTAACCAGCAAACTCATTCTTGGCGATACCTGGACAGATTCAGCCGTTTTCGATAGTTTCCAGTTTCGTGGGGTAAAACTGGAAAGTAATGAAAATATGCTTCCTTACAGCATGAGAGGTTTTGCCCCCGTTATTCGCGGCGTTGCCAAAAGCAATGCGCAAGTGACGATTCGACAAAATAATTATATTATTTACCAAAGTACGGTATCCCCAGGTCCTTTCGAATTACATGATGTCTCTCCTGTTTCTTCTGGTGGGGATATGGAAGTCACGGTAAAAGAATCTGATGGTAGCGAACAAAAATATATTCAGGCATCAGCTTCAATTCCTGTCATGCGCCGAGAAGGAGCCATGTCTTATAGTTTATCTGGCGGAGAATATCGCTCATCTGATAACTCCCATGATAAACCCGGCTTTGCTCAGGCGACGCTGATTTACGGTTTACCTGCAGGCATTACCCTCTATGGTGGCACAATTTTTGCCAGTGATTATCGTTCTGGCGCATTAGGCGCAGGTGTCGATTTACAACACTTTGGCTCGCTTTCAGCAGACATTACTCGTTCATATAGCCAGACGGTTGATGACAGTTCACAACAAGGACAATCTTACCGATTGCTTTACTCGAAAAATTTCTCCAGCACTGAAACGAATATCACGCTTGCTGGCTACCGTTATTCCACAGAGAATTTCTATACCTTTAGCGAAGCACAAAATAATAAAGAGTATGATGAGGACGACGCGTTTTCATACCGTAACAACTATAACCGCCATCGTCGGTTACAACTTACCATTAATCAGGCGATCCCCTCGTTTGGTCAGTTCAATATTTCGGGCTATCAACAAGATTATTGGGGACTCGGGGGTAAAGAGCGCAGCCTCAGCGTAGGGTATAGTCATAGTTGGGAAAATGTGAGTTTTAGCCTAAGTTATTTACTGACACGAATGCCAGACAATAATAAGAACGATCAACAACTCTCACTTTCTGTCAGCGTTCCACTAGGAAAATGGTTACCTGGTGCGCATGTTAATTACAATAACACCAGCAGTAATAGCGGTCACACTTTAAACAGTGTGGCGCTTAACGGTACTGCGCTGGAAGATAATAATCTCAGTTATAGTCTGCAACAAAGTCATGGCGATCAAGGTTATGGTGGCAATACGTCACTCAGTTATCGCTCCAGTAAAGGCGTAATTGGCGCAGGCTGGAACTATGGTCAGGATCAACGGCAATTAAATTACAATATGCAGGGCGCAATTGTTCTGCATCCGTATGGATTAACCCTTGCTCAGTCTTTAGGTGAATCATCGATTCTGGTGCGCGCCCCTGATGCCAGTGGGCTGGGCATTAACAGAGGAACGTCGGTTTATACCGACTGGCGAGGATACTCCATCATCCCTTACGCATCAGCATTTCAGCGCAACCGTATCGCCATCAATACGCAAACCTTGCCGTCAAATGTTGAAATACCGGAACCGGTACAAGAAGTTATTCCTACGGAAGGCGCATTAGTCGTAGCCAATTTTTCAACGCGATATGGTCAGAAATTACTTTTAACCTTAATGCATAAAGACAAATTTGTTCCCTTTGGAGCCGTAGTCACTGCTAAAGATGAGCAAATTTCAACCCTCGTTGGGCGAAACGGTGAAACGTATTTATCCGGCGCACAAGCTAATCAAAAATGGCAAGTCAAGTGGGGAAAATCGGCCACTGAAAGTTGCCAGGTTCGTATATTACCAGAACTACTTCAGACACCGCAAAACATGACTAATCTTATTATTGCCACCGCAGCGTGTGATTAACATCATGAAGATAAAAATCATCAGTACTTATAAAGTTACAAGTCGTGAAGCGTTATTGCTGCTGGTTATTTTGATAGCAGCCTTTGTTCCTTCTCTTAGTTTCGCTAAAACATGTAGCTACACCAGTGGTGGACCGGCATTAGTTTCATTTTCTGATATTTCGATCAATTCTGAATACAATAAAAACACAGCGCCAGGAACCATAATTTTTGATCGAAGTTACCATTCCAGTCACTCAGGACAGATCACATGCTCAGATAATTATCCTGATTACAGTGAAGGGTTTGCCACTTCTCCTTCAACTTTAGTCGGCAGTGATATCTGTTTATTCAATGTGCCTTTGACTAATGGAAAAAATTCTGGCGTCGGCATTAAAATATTTTACGATTTAAAGAATAATAATACCACCCCAAACAATTACTGCATGGAATACCCTAAACGCACCAGCACTGCAAATAAAAACAACTTCTCCGTTGAGGGTAATTTCCGCATACAATTAAAAGTCATCGGAGAATTACAGGGTGGTGAAATTGATTTATCTCGTTTTAGTAATGCTGGCATTTGGTGGAATAATATTGAGGCATTTTCTCTCGAATTTAGCAACACCATTATTAATCTTCACTCATTGAGCTGCGACCTGAACACGCCTGATGTTCCAGTTTCATTATCACCCGCCGCAGGAATTAATTCCGACACCACCTTCAAAGGGATTAACTCCACTTCGGCGCTGGTAGATTTTAATATCGGACTAACGTGTGATCCGGGAACCAATGTCGCCATACGTTTTGAAGGCGATACGGTAAGTGGAAGTAATAATTCAATCCTGAAGCTAACTCAACAGAATAATTCTGCCTCTGGGGTTGGCGTACAGATCTTAGATAAGAATAAAAATATTATCCCCCTTAATCAACCTGATTACGTTTTACAGTTAAGTAATATTCAGCAATCAGCCACGTCGTTGAATTTTAGTGCGCGATATATTCAGACAGAAAGTAATGTAACGCCAGGAAAAGCGGATGCGGATGCGACATTTTATCTTTCGTTTCCGTAATGAACAGCAATAAACCCGCGAACAGGTGCCGGAAGCATCCGGCACCTGGACTATTATTGCGGCGACAGTCTCAGCGACTCAACAACCTCAATCCAGCCATGCTCACTGGCGATGTTCTGCCCGTTCAGCCAGCGGCGCAGCATATTCAGTGCCATCATTGCGCACACTTCCTGACGGATAGCCAGGCTGTAGCGCGTAGTGCTGAAACGCACACGCAGAGCGAAAGTGCCGTCTGGTGTGGCTAGCGCAAAGTTGAGATGCTCGTTCTCGAAACCAGAAACAGCCAGTGCCAGCCCGGCAAAATGGTTGGCCCGCCGTTCTGTAATCCAGTGTGCAGTTTGCGCCAGAGTTTCTTCCTGTGAAGGAACCACTTCACATGCCAGTAATGGCGCACCTGCGCGCGCGAGTTGCAAAGCCAATAAACCACCGGTGAATTGCTCACTCAACGTCAGGCTGAACTGGCGACTTTGCAGTTCGCGACTGATTTGTGCAGGCAGTCCTTCTGTGCCTTCGAAAATCATGCTCTGCCCGGCGACGCGTTTAACGTCCAGCCACAGTTTTTCCATCGCCTGTTGCTCGCTTGCCGGTCCAGTGAGTTTCAGTTCAATAATCGGCATGGAAGAGCGATAGCCCATCGTCACACCTGGCGGCAGTTGCAACATATCCAGGCTTTGTGCCAGATCGCTTTCCGAACGACCAAAAGTGGTCAGCCGCAGACAAACCGGCGGCTGCGGCAAAGAAAAACGCTCGCGCAGGCGCGGCAGGATTTCATGCTCCACCATCACCTTAAACTCCGACGGTACGCCGGGGGTAAAGAATATCAGGCAACGGTTAAGCTGCACGGCAAAACCACAAGCGGTGCCTACCGGGTTATTGATAAATTCAGCACTGGCTGGCAGCTCCGCCTGTTTGCGGTTGCTCGGCGCCATTACGCGACCACGTTCGCGGAAATAGCGTTCCATCTCATTGAGCCAGGCTTCATGAAGAACCAGGCTTTCACCTTTGGCTGTCGCTGCGGCGAGTGCGCTTAAATCATCACTGGTCGGCCCCAGTCCGCCATTGACGATCAGCACATCGGCGTGCTGACTACGTTCGCGCAGAATGGTCACTAAATCATCAAGGTTATCGCCCACTGTATTGCGGCGAGATAATGGCAATCCCTGATGAAAGAAAAAATCCGCCAGCCAGGCAGCGTTAGTGTCAACGATTTGCCCGTGTAACACTTCATCCCCGGTGGATAACATTTCCACTTTTAACATGGTTATCTCCTGCTTTTGTTATCGAATCACTATAACGCAAAGGGAGATAAGGCGTAGTAAGAAACTGAATGGCGCGGCAGAACGCCGCGCCGGAAGGCATCAGAAACTGGCGTTAACACCGACATACGGGCCGTCAGCCACGGCGTTGTCGCGGTTACCGTCTTTACCCGACAGATTCAGGTAGCGATAACCCGCCTCAATACTGACTGGACGCATAATGGTGTAACGCGCGCCAGCATTCGCTTCTTCATAACTTTTAATACCACTGGAGAGCGAATCCGGAGAGTAGTAATACTCACCAAACAGACGGAAGCTATCGCCAATTTGCCACTGCAAGCCACCGCCTACCGCTGCGGCATAACCTTCATCGCCGTCGTTCGGGTTGGTGTAAACGCCTTTACCGCCCACAGTTGCCATTAACGGTCCCAGCGGCAGATTCAATCCCAGACCAACGCCCGCGACGTCACCGTCGTCATCGTTATGTGTCCAGTTACCGCTTAATGCCAGACCGGTCGATTCAGTACCGAAACCGACGCCAATATTGGTATATTCTTTTCCCGCCTGACCGCTAATGCTTATCGCATTTGCCGATGCAGAAACCAATAGCATTCCAGCCAGAACTGGCAGCGCAAATTTTTTCATTTTTACCTTTTCCCGCAAGAAGATAATTAAAAGTCCCCAAAGCTGCGGGATTGTACTGCCTGACACAGAGGATTCAATGCGTGAAAAAAGCGATCTGCTAACTTATTGTAACTAAATACTTCTTGAATAATTAAGTGCAGAAAAAATAGCCACCAAAAAGATGAAACCAAAAAAAACAATCACCATGATTATCATCGCAAAAAAGACCAATGCCACTTTCACGCGTTGATCCATTGCCGTATTCTTTTGTTTTATTTTTGGTGGTAAGGAATATTCCCATGCGGCAACGGACTATAGTTTGTCCCTTAATTCAAAATGATGGTGCTTATCTGCTGTGTAAAATGGCCGACGATCGCGGCGTTTTCCCCGGACAATGGGCGCTGTCTGGCGGCGGCGTAGAACCCGGTGAGCGCATTGAAGAAGCATTACGTCGTGAAATCAGAGAAGAGCTGGGCGAGCAACTGATTCTTACTGACATCACGCCGTGGACGTTCAGTGATGATATTCGCATCAAGACATATGCAGATGGCCGCAAGGAAGAGATTTATATGATTTACCTGATCTTTGACTGCGTCTCTGCCAACCGTGAAGTGAAAATTAACGAAGAGTTTCAGGAATACGCATGGGTAAAACCTGAAGATCTTGCTCACTATGATTTGAATGTCGCCACTCAGAAAACATTACGTTTGAAAGGTCTGATGTAACAGTAATGACAGCCATTATTGGCTGTCATATTAACAAATCACCGATTAACAAACTCACCATCCAGTAAAACGTTGCCTTTTTCCACATGCATTACCAACCCATCCAGATAATCTGGTTTAAATGTCACGTTTCGTTTATCTTTTGCGACATAGGTCAGACAATGGTTATGGGTGAAAATAACGATATTTTTATCTGGAGCTTTGCTTTGCAACTCCTTAATTGTGCTATAAATCTCATTTCTACATTGTAAAAACCGTTTATCTACCGTCAGTTTTTTTCCAGCAGAAAACCAGGTCGCTGATTGAATAGTCCGAACGGCATTACTGGAATAAAGATCGAAATCAGGGATGTCCGCGCTAAAAGCTTTGCCCAGTTCACGGGCATTCTGAGCACCTTTCACCGTAATGCCTGTTTTGTCTGACAAGCATTGATTAGAGGAGCGATCGCAGCGTTCCGCATGGCGAAACAGAACCACAACCGGGTGCTGCTGCGCTAATCTGGCCAGCGTTTTATTGTCGATACGCGGCAAACCATTACTGCTCCAGGCAGCATGTGTACCCAGCCCCACAATCGCCCCAAGCGCCAGTAAAATGTAGATATATTTTTTAGACTTCAACGAAGTCCCACTAAAAGCTAACACTTAAGCTCCACCTATAGACAAGCGTAGCCAGCTAAATGACCGCGAAAACAAACGACATTTTCACCGGTAAATAGTGGCTGGGATAGTATTAAAACATTACGATGCACGCAAAATGCCTTAAATCTTGTCAAATTAAAAGCCTGAATAAGATACAAAAACAAAAAAAATAATATTTAAGCCTTATATTCATTCCTTAAGGTTAAATTAATATTCTACCCTTAGAATTTCATTCCAAATGGCAAAATACACATAACGTTCCCTATGACAGATATTAGCGAATAACAGGGAAAGGTATTCAATGGCCGAAGGAAAAACGATGTCAGACTTTTTACCTTTTTCGCGTCCGGCAATAGGCGCGGAAGAACTCGCTGCAGTTCAAGAGGTTTTCGAATCCGGTTGGATAACCACTGGCCCGAAGAATCAAGCACTGGAAGCGGCCTTTTGCCAGTTGACAGGAAATCAACATGCCATCGCAGTCAGCTCGGCCACTGCTGGAATGCATATCACGCTGATGGCGCTGGGGATTGGCGCTGATGATGAAGTCATCACCCCCTCCATGACCTGGGTTTCAACCCTCAATATGATCTCCCTGTTGGGCGCAACGCCGGTGATGGTGGACGTTGATCGCGATACGCTGATGATCACGCCTGAAGCGATCGAAGCGGCCATTACGCCCTACACCAAAGCGATTATCCCGGTGCATTATGCCGGAGCGCCAGCAGATATTGACGCCATTCGCGCCATTGCTGAACGCCACGGTATCGCGGTCATTGAAGATGCCGCCCACGCCGTCGGTACGTATTACAAAGGTCAGCATACTGGTGCAAAGGGCACCGCTATTTTTTCGTTTCACGCCATCAAAAATATTACCTGTGCGGAAGGTGGCCTGATTGTTACTGATAATGAAAATCTTGCCCGCCAGCTACGGATGCTGAAATTTCACGGTCTGGGTGTCGATGCCTATGACAGACAAACCTGGGGCCGTGCACCGCAGGCTGAAGTCTTAACGCCGGGCTATAAGTACAATCTGACCGATATTAACGCCGCGATAGCTCTGACGCAGTTGAATAAATTAGAGCAACTAAATACTCGCCGTCGCGACATTGCCCTGCAATATCAGCAAGCACTGGCAACTCTCCCTTTCCAGCCTTTAAGCGTTCCTGCATGGTCACACGTTCACGCCTGGCATCTGTTTATCATTCGTGTTGATGAACAACGTTGTGGTATCAGCCGCGATGCTCTGATGGAAGCGTTAAAAGAAAGAGGCATTGGAACCGGGTTACATTTCCGCGCCGCCCACACGCAAAAATATTATCGCGAGCGTTTTCCCACGCTGTCGTTACCGAATACGGAATGGAATAGCGAACGCATCTGTTCGTTGCCGCTGTTCCCGGATATGACCACCGCCGATGCCGATCGCGTCATCACTGCCCTTCAGCAACTCGCAGGACAATAAGCCATGTTTGAAATCCACCCTGTTAAGAAAGTCTCGGTGGTTATTCCCATTTATAACGAGCAGGAAAGTTTACCGGAATTAATCAGGCGCACCACCGCAGCTTGTGAATCACTGGGCAAAGAGTATGAAATACTGTTGGTTGATGACGGCAGTAACGACAACTCCGCACAAATGCTGGTCGATGCCTCACAAGCGGAGGGCAGCCATATTGTGTCTATTTTGCTTAACCGCAATTACGGACAACATTCGGCAATTATGGCGGGATTCAGTCACGTTACCGGCGACTTAATCATTACTCTTGATGCCGATCTCCAGAATCCACCAGAAGAAATCCCCCACCTGGTGGAAAAAGCCGATGAAGGTTACGACGTGGTAGGGACTGTGCGCCAGAATCGCCAGGACAGCTGGTTTCGTAAAACCGCCTCGAAGATGATTAACCGGCTTATCCAGCGCACCACCGGCAAAGCGATGGGCGACTACGGCTGTATGCTGCGCGCTTATCGCCGGCATATTGTCGATGCGATGTTGCACTGCCATGAACGCAGCACCTTTATTCCTATTCTGGCGAATATCTTTGCCCGCCGCGCCATTGAAATTCCGGTGCATCATGCCGAGCGTGAGTTTGGTGAATCCAAATACAGCTTTATGCGCCTGATTAATTTGATGTACGACCTGGTGACCTGCCTTACCACTACGCCGCTACGTATGCTGAGTCTGCTCGGCAGCATTATTGCGATTGGCGGTTTTAGCATCGCGGTGCTGCTGGTGATTTTACGCCTGACCTTCGGACCACAATGGGCGGCTGAAGGAGTCTTTATGCTGTTTGCCGTGCTGTTTACCTTTATTGGCGCTCAGTTTATCGGCATGGGCTTGCTCGGTGAATATATCGGCAGGATCTACACCGATGTCCGCGCCCGCCCCCGCTATTTTGTTCAGCAAGTTATCCGTCCATCCAGCAAGGAAAATGAATAATGAAAACCGCCGTTTTTGCCTATCACGATATGGGATGCCTGGGCATTGAAGCCTTGCTGGCTGCCGGTTACGAAATTAGCGCCATTTTTACTCATACCGATAATCCTGGCGAAAAAGCGTTTTATGGTTCGGTGGCTCGTCTGGCGGCGGAAAGAGGCATTCCGGTTTACGCGCCGGATAACGTTAACCATCCGCTGTGGGTAGAACGCATAGCCCAACTGTCACCTGATGTGATTTTCTCTTTTTATTATCGCCATTTGATCAGCGACGAGATTTTGCAGCTTGCTCCCGCAGGCGCATTTAATCTGCATGGTTCGCTGTTACCGAAATATCGTGGTCGCGCGCCGCTGAACTGGGTGCTGGTGAACGGTGAAACGGAAACGGGCGTTACATTGCACCGAATGGTGAAACGTGCCGATGCCGGGGCCATTATTGCCCAGCTACGCGTTACCATTGCGCCGGATGATATTGCCATTACGCTACATCATAAATTGTGCCACGCCGCGCGTCAGTTACTGGAACAGACGTTACCCGCTATTAAACACGGTAATATTCTGGAAATCGCCCAGCGTGAGAACGAAGCCACCTGTTTTGGTCGCAGAACACCTGAGGACAGCCGCCTCGAATGGCATAAACCGGCTTGTGAACTCCACAACATGGTGCGTGCCGTTGCCGATCCCTGGCCTGGCGCCTTTAGCTATGTTGGCAATCAGAAATTTACAGTCTGGTCGTCCCGCGTTCATTCCCTTACTACTGCCGCACAGTCGGGCAGCGTGATTTCTGTTTCACCGCTGTTGATTGCCTGTGGTTATGGCACGCTGGAAATCGTCACCGGACAGGCGGGCGACGGCATTACCATGCAAGGCTCACAATTAGCGCAAACGCTGGGGCTGGTGCAAGGTTCACGATTAAATAGCCAATCAACCTGCGCTGCCCGACGCCGTACCCGGGTACTCATCCTCGGAGTGAATGGCTTTATTGGTAACCATCTGACAGAACGCCTGCTGCGCGAAGATCATTATGAAGTTTACGGTCTGGATATCGGCAGCGATGCGATAAGCCGTTTTCTGAATCATCCGCATTTTCACTTTGTCGAAGGCGATATCAGTATTCATTCCGAATGGATTGAGTATCACGTCAAAAAATGTGATGTCGTCTTGCCGCTGGTGGCGATAGCCACACCGATTGAATATACCCGCAACCCGCTGCGCGTATTTGAACTCGATTTTGAAGAGAATCTGCGCATTATCCGTTATTGCGTGAAGTACCGTAAGCGAATCATCTTCCCGTCGACTTCAGAAGTTTATGGGATGTGTAGCGATAAATACTTCGATGAAGACCATTCTAATTTAATCGTCGGCCCGGTGAATAAACCGCGCTGGATTTATTCGGTTTCAAAACAATTACTTGATCGGGTGCTCTGGGCGTATGGCGAAAAAGAAGGTTTACAGTTCACCCTCTTCCGTCCGTTTAACTGGATGGGGCCAAGGCTGGATAACCTGAATGCGGCGCGAATTGGCAGTTCGCGCGCTATTACGCAACTCATTCTCAACCTGGTGGAAGGTTCACCGATTAAGCTGATTGATGGCGGAAAACAAAAACGCTGCTTTACTGATATTCGGGATGGCATTGAAGCGTTATACCGCATTATCGAAAATGCGGGAAATCGCTGCGACGGCGAAATTATCAACATTGGCAATCCTGATAACGAAGCGAGCATTGAGGAACTGGGCGAGATGCTGCTGGCGAGCTTCGAAAAACATCCACTGCGCCATCACTTCCCACCGTTTGCGGGCTTTCGGGTTGTCGAAAGTAGCAGCTACTACGGCAAAGGATATCAGGACGTAGAGCATCGTAAACCGAGCATCCGCAATGCCCACCGCTGCCTGGGCTGGGAACCGAAAATTGATATGCAGGAAACCATCGACGAAACACTGGATTTCTTCCTGCGCACTGTCGATCTTACGGAAAAATGATCATGACCAAAGTGGGCTTACGCATTGATGTCGATACCTTTCGTGGCACCCGTGAAGGCGTGCCGCGTCTTCTGGAAATCTTGAGTAAGCATAATATTCAGGCCAGCATTTTTTTCAGCGTCGGCCCGGACAATATGGGTCGCCATCTCTGGCGACTAGTGAAACCACAGTTTTTGTGGAAGATGCTGCGCTCAAACGCGGCATCGCTTTATGGCTGGGATATTTTACTGGCCGGTACGGCATGGCCAGGTAAAGAGATTGGTTATGCCAACGCCGATATCATTCGCGAAGCGGCTAAATACCACGAAGTCGGCCTGCACGCCTGGGATCACCATGCCTGGCAAGCCCAGAGCGGTAACTGGGATCGCCAAACAATGGTCGACGATATTGCACGTGGTCTTCGCACCCTTGAAGAGATTATCGGCCAACCGGTAACCTGTTCTGCCGCTGCGGGCTGGCGTGCCGACCAGCAGGTGATCGAAGCAAAAGAAGCGTTCCATTTGCGCTACAACAGCGATTGTCGTGGGGCGATGCCGTTTCGTCCATTGCTCGAATCAGGAAAACCCGGTACTACGCAAATTCCGGTGACCTTACCCACCTGGGATGAAGTGATTGGTCGGGATGTGAAAGCGGAAGATTTTAACGGTTGGTTACTCAACCGCATCCTGCGAGATAAAGGCACGCCGGTTTATACCATTCATGCCGAAGTTGAAGGCTGCGCTTATCAGCATAATTTTGTGGATCTCCTCAAACGCGCAGCTCAGGAAGGCGTGACATTTTGCCCTTTAAGCGGACTGTTATCAGAAACGTTGCCGCTCGGACAAGTTGTTCGCGGAAGTATTGCCGGACGTGAAGGCTGGCTGGGTTGCCAACAAGCTGCGGGAATGCTTCCATGAAATCCGTTCGCTATTACGCAGCATTCTTTGCGTTTATCACCGCCTATTATCTCTTGCCGATTAATTATCGTCTGCTCTGGCAACCAGATGAAACGCGTTATGCGGAAATCAGTCGGGAAATGCTGGCATCCGGAGACTGGATTGTGCCCCATCTGTTAGGGCTACGTTATTTTGAAAAACCCATTGCCGGATACTGGATTAACAGCATTGGGCAATGGCTATTTGGTGCGAATAACGTTGGTGTGCGGGCAGGCGTTATCTTTGCGACCCTGTTAACCGCCGCGCTGGTGGCCTGGTTTACACTGCGCTTATGGCGCGATAAACGTCTGGCACTACTCGCCGCAGTGATTTATCTCTCATTGTTTATTGTCTATGCCATCGGCACTTATGCCGTGCTCGATCCGTTTATTGCATTCTGGCTGGTGGCGGGAATGTGCAGCTTCTGGCTGGCAATGCAGGCACAGACATGGAAAGGCAAAAGCGTGGGATTTTTACTGCTGGGGATCACCTGCGGCATGGGGGTGATGACTAAAGGTTTTCTCGCCCTCGCCGTCCCGGTATTAAGCGTGCTGCCGTGGGTAGCGACGCAAAAACGCTGGAAAGATCTCTTTATTTACGGCTGGCTGGCGGTTATCAGTTGCGTACTGACGGTTCTCCCCTGGGGACTGGCGATAGCGCAGCGGGAGTCTGACTTCTGGCATTATTTTTTCTGGGTTGAGCATATTCAACGCTTTGCGATGGATGATGCCCAGCATAAAGCCCCGTTCTGGTACTACTTGCCGGTCATTATCGCCGGTAGCCTGCCGTGGCTGGGGTTACTCCCCGGTGCACTGTACACAGGCTGGAAAAACCGCAAGCATTCCGCAACCGTCTATTTGTTGAGCTGGACGATAATGCCGCTGCTGTTTTTCTCCGTCGCGAAAGGCAAATTACCTACCTATATTCTTTCCTGCTTTGCACCTCTGGCAATGCTGATGGCGCATTACGCTTTGCTGGCAGCAAAAAATAATCCTCTGGCGTTGCGGATGAATGGCTGGATTAACATCGCTTTTGGTGTCACTGGCATTATTGCCACGTTTGTAGTCTCCCCCTGGGGAGCAATGAACACTCCAGTGTGGCAAACCTTCGAGAGCTATAAAGTCTTCTGTGCATGGTCGATTTTTTCGCTATGGGCATTTTTCGGCTGGTATACCTTAACAAACGTGGATAAAACCTGGCCTTATGCCGCGCTTTGCCCGCTGGGGATGGCGTTGCTGGTAGGATTTTCAATTCCTGACAGAGTTATGGAAGGAAAACATCCGCAATTTTTTGTCGAGATGACACAAGAATCACTGCAGCCAAGCCGCTATATTCTTACCGACAGCGTCGGCGTTGCCGCTGGTCTGGCATGGAGCCTGCAACGCGATGACATCATCATGTATCGCCAGACGGGTGAATTGAAATACGGCCTTAATTATCCGGATGCGCAAGGGAGATTTGTCAGCGGTGATGAGTTCGCAAACTGGCTTAATCAACATCGTCAGGAGGGGATGATTACACTCGTGCTTTCGGTTGACCGCGATGAAGACATCAACAGTCTCGCCATTCCGCCCGCTGATGCCATCGATCATCAGGGACGTCTGGTGCTCATTCAGTATCGCCCCAAATGATCTGGATGATTTTAGTCTTTGCCAGTCTGCTTAGCGTAGCCGGGCAGTTGTGTCAGAAACAGGCAACCGGCTTTGTGGCAATAAAAAAGCGGCGCAAACATATCGTACTGTGGCTGGGACTGGCGCTGGCTTGTCTTGGCCTTGCCATGGTGCTCTGGCTACTGGTCTTGCAGAGCGTTCCGGTAGGCATTGCCTACCCGATGTTGAGTCTGAATTTTGTCTGGGTGACGCTGGCGGCAGTAAAACTGTGGCACGAGCCGGTATCGCTGCGTCACTGGTGCGGGGTAGCATTCATTATTGGCGGCATTGTGATCCTGGGGAGTACGGTGTAATGGGGCTGATGTGGGGATTGTTCAGCGTCATGATTGCTTCTGCAGCACAATTAAGTCTGGGTTATGCGGCAAGTCATCTGCCATCGATGACGCGGTGGCGGGATTTTATCGCGGCGTTTTTTGCTTTTGATACCGGTGCTCAGATTCTGCTGGTCGGATTGCTTGGTTATCTGATCTCAGTTTTTTGCTGGTATAAAGCGTTACATCAACTGGCACTCAGCAAAGCCTATGCCTTACTGAGTATGAGTTATGTACTGGTATGGATTGCTTCAATGGTGCTTCCTGGTTGGGAAGGGACTTTTTCACTGAAGGCGCTGCTGGGCGTAACCTGTATTGCGAGCGGATTAATGCTGATTTTCCTTCCCACGACAAAACAACGTTACTGAATTTTCCCAGCCGATTTACACTGCCGTTCCCACTCATCGGGGCTGTAACTGCTTGCCGAGAGGACTTTCACCGTGTGCAACTTTTCACGATTAATACAGTAAAGCGCATTCTGCAAAGGCGAGAGTAAATCCCCCACTTTCACGGCGAAGTCACTCTTCACTTCAGCGATCATTTTTATCGCGCCGCCAGCATCGCAGAGCATAATTACATGTCTCTTATCTTGTTTATCGCAACACGATTTTTTGACCAGCCATTCCATTGCATTATCCTGTTAACTAAGAGTTTTCACATTAAGTTACAGATTAACAGATAAACTCTTTATCAACGGCAATGGAATGGCAAAAATGAGAAGTGAAACGGATGTTCCATTACTGCTGGCGTTGAACCCACTCTTTCAACGCCTGGCGTGAAATTTTAATGCCGCCGTTTTTCAGTTCTGATGGCAACGTCAGCCAACGCACCGGTTGCTGAAAACGGGCCAGCTTATCTTTCACCCATTCGCTAAGATCCACGCTGTCCTGGTCAT
This sequence comes from Escherichia sp. MOD1-EC6819, assembly GCF_002965765.1. Taxonomy (NCBI): domain Bacteria; kingdom Pseudomonadati; phylum Pseudomonadota; class Gammaproteobacteria; order Enterobacterales; family Enterobacteriaceae; genus Escherichia; species Escherichia sp. MOD1-EC6819. The sequence continues at coordinate 16,442 of NZ_PTRG01000006.1, forward strand.
ACTCCACCACAGCTACCGGGCGATGACCAAACTCCTTGTCTGCAACGGGGACGATAAACACCTGCAAAACCGCAGGATGCGCAGCAATAACCCGCTCCACCTCTTCCGGCTGAATACCTTCGCCACCGCTAAAGAACAGATTATCCAAGCGCCCGACAATGGTCAGTTTACCGTTATGCATCTCGCCGCGATCGCGCGTAGCGTACCAGCCTTCATCATTGAGCAGCGACACCAGTTGCCCGTTACGCCAGTAACCTTCTGCCATACTGGCAGCGCGCAACCATACCTCATCGTTAACAACTTTCACTTCCCGACCGGGCAGCGGCGAACCGACGTCTGCCAGACCGTCGGCTTCTTTCGCACACACCGTGGAGGCAAACTCGGTCAGACCATAGCCGCAAAAGCAACGAATACCCTGCTCGCGTGCCTGTTCCGTCAATTCGACCGGGATTGCCGCGCCGCCAAGCAATACCGCTTTCAGGGAAACGGAACTACGGTTAACCAGCAAACGCCAGAGCTGCGTCGGCACCAGCGAAGCGTGAGTACAGCCTGCCAGCATTTGCTCCAGCGGCTGTTTATCGCGTACCGTCATCCGCGCGCCAGCATACAACCAGCGCCACATAATTCCCTGCCCGGAAACGTGAAATAGCGGTAAAGAGAGCAGCCAGTCATCGTGCTCGCCAAACGGAATCAGCGATAACACCCCTTCGGCGCTGGCAAGATGAGCCTGATACGTATGGACAGCGGCTTTCGGCAACCCGGTAGAACCAGAGGTCAACGTCATTGAGCACAGGCGTGTCGGCTGCCACATAGCTGCATATGCGCCCTCTCCAGCCTGAATTTGCAGCGACGTTAACGCCGGAAAGGTGTTCTCCCCTTCCGGCACCAGCGCAAATTGCAGCGTAAGATTGGGCAGCAACTCCTCAAGCAACGGCTGCGGAAGCTGTGGGTTGACGGGAAGCACCCGCGCACCGCATTGCAGCAACGCCAGCCAGGCCAGCAGCGTTTGCGGTGTATTCCACGCCCGCAGCATCACGCCGCTGCCCTCAACCACGCCCTGCGCCGCAAAGCCCGACGCTAATTCATCGACGCGAGCACAAAGCTCGCGCCAGTTGAGTTGCTCGTCATTGAGACGCAAGGCGATGGCATCTCCCCGCACCTGCCGCCAGTGACGCCACGGCCAGTCAGAGAAGATCATAGCAGCCGCTCCAGTGCATCTACTTCCACTAACGGTAGCGGGCTACCCGGCCAGCGACGAACCTGCTGCGCCTGCATCAGATCCAGCGTGTCCAGACCCGGAATGGTGTCTGGCGTTAACCAGGCCGCAATCCGCGCCAGTTGCGTTAAGCCTAAGCTCGACTCGATGGAAGAACTGATCACCGCCGTCAGCCCCAGCGCGTGCGCCGTCTGCACCTGCTCGCGTACTTTCTCCAGGCTGCCCGTGAGCGTAGGTTTGATCACCACCGCGCGCACGCCCTCTTCCGCCACAAAGGCAAAATCCGGCTCGCGCAGGCTTTCATCCCAGGCAATGGCAATGCCAGTTTCACGGGCAAAGGCGCGGGAATCATCGCGTGTTTTGCACGGTTCTTCGAGAAAAGCGATGCGGTCGCGATAATCCGGATTGACATATTTGGCAAACTGCTGGCTCTTCAGCGGCGTCCAGGCGCGATTCGCGTCAAGACGCAAATGCAGATCCGGAACCGCTTCCAGCAACAGATTCACTACCATGCCATCGCGCACGGCTTCGTACAATCCCACTTTGACCTTCGCCACTTTCTCGCCAGGCATATCGGCAAGTTTGAGGATCAGATCGTCCGGATCGCCGTTACACAGCGGTGCCGCACGGTAATTGGCTGCTTGCGGCAACGTATCAGTAAGCTCTGCCAGCGCGCAGCTCACGCCAAAGGCGACGGAAGGCATTTGCGGTAATTCGCAATCGCCTGCCAGCCAGTCATTTACCCAGGCAAGCAGCACGCTTTGCGCCTCTTCCCAGGTTTCCTGACTGAAGCCCGGCAGTGGGGAGATCTCTCCCCACCCTTCGCGCCCGCCATCGCGCAGGCAAACGTACAGCCCGTCGCGGGTTTTTAACCGCCTGTCGCGCAGAACCACCCCCGCGTCCATGGGGATCTGCCAGCGGTATACCTGCGCGCTACGCATTACGGATTCCGTTTAAATTTGCTGAAATCAGGCTGACGTTTCTGGTTGAAAGCATTACGACCTTCCTGACCTTCTTCCGTCATGTAGAACAGCATGGTGGCGTTACCCGCCAGCTCTTGCAGCCCTGCCTGACCGTCGCAGTCGGCGTTCAGCGCAGCTTTCAGGCAGCGCAGCGCCATCGGGCTGTTTTGCAGCATTTCGCGGCACCAGCGGACGGTTTCTTTTTCCAGATCCGCCAGTGGCACAACGGTGTTCACAAGGCCCATGTCCAGCGCCTGTTTTGCGTCGTACTGACGGCACAGGAACCAGATTTCACGCGCTTTTTTCTGCCCGACAATACGCGCCATATAGGAAGCGCCCCAGCCGCCGTCGAAGGAACCGACTTTCGGGCCAGTCTGACCGAAGATGGCGTTTTCTGCCGCAATGGTCAGATCGCACATCATGTGCAGAACGTGACCGCCGCCGATAGAGTAGCCAGCGACCATCGCGACAACCGGTTTCGGACAGGTGCGGATCTGGCGCTGGAAGTCCAGAACGTTCAGGTGATGTACGCCGGAGTCATCTTTATAACCACCGTAGTCACCACGGACTTTTTGATCGCCGCCAGAGCAGAACGCTTTATCGCCTGCGCCAGTCAGAATGATCACGCCGATGTTATCGTCATAACGCGCATCCGCCAGCGCCTGGATCATCTCTTTTACCGTCAGGGGACGGAAGGCATTGCGCACCTGCGGACGATTAATGGTGATTTTTGCGATACCGTCGGTGGATTTTTCATAACGAATGTCCTCGAAACCTTCGGAGCAGTCGTGCCATTCAACCGGTGCGTAAAGCATTGCTTCATCAGGATAAATCATATTGTGTCCTTTAGTCAGAAACGCAAGATCTGCGCCAGACTTGCGATTACGCCAGCGGGATTTTCCCGGTGCGCGTTATGTCCGGCGCGAGGAATGACATGGCAGTCAGCAGCCAGTTCCGCCGCCAGAGCGCGGAATTTGCTGTCACGTTCACCACATAAATAATAAAACGCAAATGTGCGGGCGCTAAGGTTAGCACGTAAATCAGGCTGGACGGACAATGAGGTTGCTTCCAGCATGGCGGCAAGGGTTGCGCCATTATTGTTGCTACGCAGCGTCACCAGTTCCCGGCGCTGCTCGTCGTTAAGCGAGGCAAAAACTGGTTGTTGATACCAGTCGGCAAATACTGCCGTTAATGGTTCTGTGCGAAAACGCTGCGCCCAACGGTGATCGGAACGCTGACGTTCCGTGCGTTGTTCAGCATTTTGCAACCCCGGATGACCGCCTTCCACAACAACCCCACTCAGCCCCGGCATCCCCTGACAAGCCGCCATCATCGTCACGCGTCCACCAAGCGAGTACCCCACCAGCCAGCAGTTAAGTATGTTGTAACTAACAAGGGTTTTACGCAGTAAGTCGGTGACATCATCAAAACCATCGACGCTAATTTCCGCCGAACCGCCGTGACCTGGGAGATCAACATACAACCGCGAGTAGTCGGCAAACGCTTCGCCGACTTCCTGCCATTCGTGGCAATCACCGGAAAAACCGTGCAGAAAAACCAGCCAGGGTAAACCTGGCTTGCCGTGTTTTTCCTTCGCGTGCAGGATCATAAATGGCTTACCTGCGCCAGCAATTGCTGGAGGGTCTGTGCGCCATCGGTGTCGTTAACCACCATCTCAATCACGGTGGTGGTCGGGGTGCGCCAGGCGTCGGCAAGCGCCGCTTCAAGTTCCTGCCAGTTTTGCGGGCGATGATATTTCAGCTCAAACATCGCGGCAGCATGATCAAAATGGACGTTTTGCGGCATCAGATAGAAACGCTCGCGCTCGCTTGTCGGCGTTGGTAGCAGCGAGAAAATTTGCCCGCCGTTGTTGTTTACCACAATTAATACCAGCGGCGCGGAAACCTGACGCAGTAACGCCAGTGCGTTCAGGTCGTAAAGTGCGGAAAGATCGCCAACAATCGCCAGCGTGGGTTTACCGCTCGCCCGCTGAACACCTGCGACGGTAGAGAGCAGTCCGTCAATACCGCTGGCTCCACGGTTGCTGTAAACCGGATAACCTGCCGGAAGTTGCGAGAGCGCATCAATCAGACGCACCACCAGGCTGTTACCGACAAACAGTTGCCCCTGTTCCGGCAGATAGTCGCTGATGCGGTGCGCCAGTTGCGCTTCACCAAATGCATCTCGGCGCGCCACAACCGCCTGCATTGCCTGTTCAGCCAGACGCGGGATATCAACGCACCAGGGCTGGCGTTTTTCTGCCGGATGCAGTTCCAGCCAGTCGGCGATATTAGCAATCAGCCGACGTCCACGATGGTGCGCCGGGTCGAGTCGCCCTTCGATATTATCAACAATCCAGTACTCTTCCGGCTCACAACTTGCCTGCCATTGCAGTAACCGTTTGCCGGTCAGGCTGCTCCCCAGTTGCACCACAATCTGCGCCTGCTGTAACTCGCTGATCGCTTTGGCATTGCCTAACCAGAGATCGGCACACGGCAGCGGCTGCCCGGTTTGCGACAGTACGTCGCCAATCAGCGGCCAGCCAAGAGTTTGCGCCCACAGGGCGACTTTTTTGCCCTCTTCCGCACTCATGCGACCCGCAACGACCACACCGCGCTTTTGCCGCCAGAAGAACCAGTCGCGCTGTTTTTCACTTTCCAGACGAGGCGCTTCACGCAGCCACGGTTTATCGTCCTGCCACCAGTCGCCCAGACGTTGTTGCCAGCTAAGCCCGGTGTCGTCCATCTCGCCATACAACGGTTCAGCAAACGGGCAGTTGATATGGACTCCGCCAGTATGCAAAGTACCGAGAGCATGGTCGATGGTGGATACCAGCCAGCGAGCGGGAATATCCTGGGTCGGACGCGGTAGTGAAATGCTATGCATGGGGTGAGAGGCGAACATTCCCGGCTGGCGAATCGCCTGATTCGCGCCGCAGTCAATCAGTTCCGGCGGGCGATCGGCGGTTAAGAGGATCAGTTTCTCTCCGGTTAACCCCGCTTCAATCAGTGCCGGGTAGAGATTTGCCACCGCCGTGCCGGAAGTCACTATCACCGCCACCGGCTGTTTGCTGACCTTCGCCAGCCCCAGTGCCAGATGCCCCAGCCCACGCTCATCAAAATGGGTGTGGTGGATGAATGCAGAATTTTCCGCCGCCGCTAACGTTAACGGCGTAGAACGAGAGCCAGGGGCAATGCAGACGTGTCTGACGCCATGACGCGTTAATGCTTCCAGAATGACCGCCGCCCAGCGTCGGTTAAATGCGCTTACTGACATGAGTTTGTCCGGTATCAATATTGCGGCTAAGTATAAGGAGCTACAAAAATAGATTATTGATATGAATCGGTAATGATGCGACTCATTACTATTCCATTTGTAATAATGTTCGCAACCCTGCTGCTTTGTTGTCGATTTCCTGCCACTCCTGCTCGGGGTCTGAGCCTCGGACAATGCCTGCTCCGGCATATAATCGCACCACATTGTCACTGATTTTCGCCGAGCGCAGGGAAACGCAGAATTCGCTTTGTTGTAATGAGAGATAACCCGCAGAACCGGCATACCATTCACGGGTGAACGGTTCGTGCCGGGCGATGAACTGCCGCGCCAGATCGCGCGGTAAGCCAGCAACGGCTGCCGTTGGCTGCAACTGATGTAAACAGATCACATCATCCGCTTTGTTGAGTGAAGTCCAGATACAGCGGCGCAGATGCTGCACTTTACGCAGGCGCAGTACCTGCGGCGGTAACACATCCAGCGTCTGGGTATCGGCCTGCAATCGTTGGCAGATATCTTCCACCACCAGCATGTTCTCGCGCTGGTTTTTATCATCCGCCATCAGCCACTCACCCAACTGTTGCGCCTGCTTATCATCAGAATGATTTGCTACCGTTCCCGCCAGGGCTTCGGTACGCAGAGCTTTGTCTCGCCGCCGCCATAGCCGCTCAGGCGTTGAGCCAAGAAAAGCATTTTCGCCATCAAAGGCCATGTAAAAATGATAGCAGTTCAGATTGAGCCGACGACTGGCAGCCATCATCGCCGCCGCATTGACCGGACTTGCGAAATGCAGGTCAGTCGCCCGAGCAAGAACCACTTTGTCGAGCTCACCTTCAGCGATGGTTTTCGTTGCCAGTTCGATTAATCGCGTCCAGCCAGTTTTGTCCGGCCAGTGTTGTTCTTTCGTGGTGGTTAAACGTAACGCGGGCAAAGGTTTAATATTCGCCAGTGTGGCGATAAATTCTTTTGCCTTAACTGCATCGTGCTGAAGGGAATTTTCACTGAATAGCGTCAGCCGTAGCGTGGCTTTACCGCCACAGCGTCGCCATTCCAGACGTGGTAAAAGTAGATTACCCTGCGACGGGTCAAACGCATTCAATCCCCAGATGCGTAAGTCGGTGTGTTCCGGATACTGACGAAGAAAACGTTGCGCCTGATCCAACGACGTAAAGCGGGTGATTGCGCCCAGCACGGCAGCTTCTTCATCGCCATTACGTTGTTGCCAGTAAAATTGCGGATACGTTTGCTGACTGGCCTGCCAGCTTAAGGCATCAAAAGCGTCATTGAGAGGGAAAGGAATGTCGAAAACCCGAATGCCGGGTGTCGCCGGAATCTCTTGCGACAAATGGCGCAGTAGATTTTCCAGCGCCGTAGTAAGTGATTGCACGCGGACCTCTCCCTGTTAAAAGCCTCACATTATACGGGGTACTACAGAAAAAATGCAGTACCCCAGTGTAGGGAGGTTTTAACGGCGAGCCAGCAACAGTCCTAATACCAGTCCAACAGCCGCGCCAACGCCAATTCCCTGCCAGGGTTTTTCGTGGACGTAGTCATCGGCGCGATAAACCGCCTGCTTCGCCCGATAGTAATAACTGTCAGAAGCCTGGCTTACCCTTTTTTTCACATCATCCAGCGCCTTTTCTGCACGCGCCTTTAACTCAACATATTTTTGATCGGCGGGATCGCCAGAGGAACGTAGTACCTCTTCAAGTGTTTCACTCAGCAACGTCAGGTCGTCATCGATACGTGTATCACCAAACTGATTAGACATTATCGTTCTCCATTTGCGTAAAACCTGCCACTAACTATAGACAACGGTTATCGATTACGCCTGAATAACCTCGCGCGCCATCCCGATATGCGGAATACCATCTTCCTCATAAATATCGGTCACAGGGATGAAACCAAATTGCCCATAAAAGTTTTGTAAATGCGCCTGCGCCCCCAGATAAATCGGCTTCTCCGGCCAGTGGCGAGTACACGATTCCAGCGCCTTACTCATCAATTGTTGACCGATTTTTTCGCCGCGTAAGTCTTCGCTGACAATCACCCGACCAATCACGACGGGTTGCAGTTCGTCGTCACTTTTCAGAATCCTCGCATACGCCACCAGTGTCCCGTTATGCCAACCGAGAATGTGGCGATTTTCTCCCTCCAGATCGTCACCATCGATATCCTGGTAAGGACAGTTTTGTTCCACTACAAATACCGCACAACGCAGTTGTAATAAGGCATAAAGCTGAGAAACGGATAAATCAGAATGATGCAGATCTTGCCAGTCGATCATGGAAGGCTCCTTTGTGCTGTTTGCTTTATACTAGCCGGAATATTTTCAGCAGCGTGATGAACTCATGGAATTAATTTTTTTAGGCACTTCAGCAGGTGTTCCGACCCGGACACGTAATGTCACAGCCATATTGCTTAATCTGCAACATCCGACGCAAGCCGGGCTTTGGTTATTTGACTGTGGTGAAGGTACACAACACCAGATGTTGCACACGGCATTTAACCCTGGAAAACTGGACAAGATTTTTATAAGCCATCTTCATGGCGATCACCTTTTTGGCTTGCCCGGGTTGCTATGCAGTCGTTCCATGTCAGGCATTGTGCAACCATTAACGATTTATGGTCCGAAAGGTATCCGCGAATTTGTTGAGACAGCGTTACGCATTAGCGGCTCATGGACCGATTATCCGCTGGAAATTGTTGAAATTACGGCAGGAGAAATAGTTGATGATGGCCTGCGCAAGGTAACGGCATATCCAATGGAACATCCACTGGAGTGTTACGGCTATCGTATTGAAGAACATGATAAACCAGGCGCGCTGAATGCCCAGGCGTTAAAAGATGCCGGCGTACAACCGGGTCCGCTGTTCCAGGATTTGAAAAAAGGCAAAACAGTCACGCTGGAAGACGGTCGGCAGATTAACGGCGCTGATTACTTATCCGCGCCTACACCGGGTAAATCAATCGCCATTTTCGGTGATACCGGCCCTTGCGATGCCGCAATCGATCTTGCTAAAGGTGTCGACATAATGGTTCACGAAACAACGCTGGATATGGAGATGGAAGCCAAAGCCAACAGTCGTGGGCACAGTTCAAGCCGTCAGGCGGCGACTCTGGCTCGTGAGGCGGGTGTCGGCAAATTGATCATTACTCACGTCAGCTCACGCTATGATGATAAAGGCTGTCAGCATTTATTACGCGAGTGCCGGGCAATTTTCCCGGCAACAGAACTGGCGAGCGATTTCGCGGTGTTTCACGTATAATTTTTAATTAATTGATAACAGGGCAAAATCGCCCTGTTTCATCAGCCAATGACTCAGGCTACTTTTATATAAATCTATCAAGCCAACAATATATTTGAGCATGATATTTATCATTAATAGTGATAAATAACAGACTCGCCTATGTCCTGGTTTTATTCCCGGTGTCGATTTCTCTGACCATCTTAATTACTGGCAGCAAGATATCCCCGCCGTCATGATTACAGACACCGCTTTTTATCGTAATAAACAATATCACCTGCCCGGTGATACCGCAGACAGACTGAACTATCAGAAAATGGCGCAGGTGGTGGATGGTGTTATAACCTTGTTGTACAACAGTAAATAATAAAATTTTCTCGAAGCGGCTCCAGAAAAAGCAGCTTGTATATTTTATTTCCCCCCGTCTGTTTTAAGATGCGCAAAAGGAAATCTGACGGGAGAAATAAGATGGGAATGATTGCGTATTTTGCGGAAATTAACTCAGAAAAGGCCAACAAGTTGATTGAGTCTAATGAGAAATCTTTAATGGACGATATTCATGAAACGATTTCAGGCTCAAGGCGACTGGATATTGATAAACGCTGGGACTTTTTACATTTTGGCCTGACGGGCACCTCTGCTTTTGATCCAGCGAAGAATGATCCGCTGAGTCGTGCGGTGCTCGGTGAACATAGTCTCGAAGATGGCATCGATGGTTTCCTGGGATTGACCTGGAATCAGGAGTTAGCCGCCACTATTGACCGACTGGAGGCACTCGACCGAAATGAACTGCGTAAACAGTTTTCCATTAAGCGACTCAATGAAATGGATATTTATCCGGGAGTGACCTTTTCAGAGGAGTTAGAGGGGCAACTCTTTGCTTCGATCATGCTTGATATGGAAAAACTGATTAGTGCGTATCGACGTATGCTGCGGCAAGGGAATCATGCGCTGACGGTTATTGTTGGGTGATGGTGTCAGGGCACCATAAAAAAACCGCCGAACATGTCGGCGGCTTTCTCAGCTTACTGACTGACGACTCACATCATCGGCATTGCCAAACGCACAATGCTAATCAGCGGTTGCGGCCATACACCCAGCACCAGAACCAGCAGGGCAGAGATCAGCACCACGATACCACCTGCTGTGTACTGCCAGTCTGACGGCGCATCACGGTTTGGCTGTTCTGAACCATGAAGGTACAGGCTCACCGCCACGCGCAGGTAGTAGTAGAGGCCGATTGCCGAACCGACAACCACGGCGCCCACCAGCCACCACAGGTGTGCCTGGACACCGACAGCCAGCACATAGAACTTACCGATAAAGCCCAGCGTCATCGGAATACCTGCCAGCGACAGCATCATCACCGTCATCACTGCCGCGAGTATCGGGCGATGCCAGAACAGACCACGGTAAGAGAACAGGGAATCAGCATCCGGGCCACGGTACGGGCTGGACATCAGGCTGACCACACCGAACGCACCGAGGCTGCTGAACAGATAACCGGCCAGGTAAACCCCTACCGCTTCCATCGACATCTCGCCGGTTTGCAGCGCAATCAGCGCCACCAGCAGATAGCCGAGGTGAGAGATAGACGAGTAACCGAGCAGACGTTTGATGTTGGTCTGGCTCAGCGCCATCAGGTTACCGAAGATGATGGAGGCAAAGGCGATAATCGCCAGCACCACGCGAATCGCTTCGCTGTCACCCACCGGTGCGTAAAGGAACAGACGCATCACCACACCGAAGATAGCGATTTTACTCGCCGTCGCCAGGAAAGTGGAAACCGGCGCAGGCGCGCCCTGGTATACGTCTGGCGTCCACAGGTGGAACGGAACCAGAGAGAGTTTGAAGCCGAGGCCGACAATCATCAGGCCAAAACCTGCCAGCAACAGCGGCTCGTTGAGCATACCGTCGCCGAGGTTTTTACCCAGCGCGACAAACGACAGGTCACCAGACTGTGCATACACCAGCGCCATACCGAACAGCAGGAAAGAAGATGCTGCGGCAGAAAGGATGGTGTATTTGATACTGGCTTCCAGCGAACGTTTCTGACGGAAAGCGTAACCGACCAGGCCAAACAGCGGCAAAGAGATCAGTTCGATACCGAGGAACAGAGACGCCAGATGGTTGGCATTCGCCAGCAAGATCCCGCCCAGCGCGGCAATTAACACCAACAGGTAGAACTCGTCCTTGTTGTCGTTATAGCCTTCAAGCCACGGGTAGGCGAAAGTACAGGTGGCGAGGCTCGCCAGCAGGACCAGCCCGGTATAAAGCATGGCGAAACCATCAACGCGCATCAGCGGCGTAACGTCCATAGCGCCAGCCTGGCCGACAAACCAGAGCGAAACCAGCGCCGCGTTAAGCCCAATAACCGAGAGCGTAGCGTTGAGGAAATGATTGCGTCGCCACGCAATGGAGAGCATCACAACCACCACCGTCAAGCCGACGATCAGCAACGGTAGCAGTGCGATCAGGTTTTGTGGAGTTATTGTCATGGCGATTTACGGCCTTGTAGTAGTAACGGAATTAACAAACCACTGCTGGATATTGCCAATCGCGGAGTGCGAGGTATCCAGAATCGGCTGCGGATAGAAGCCCAGCAGTACCAGCAGCACCACCAGCAACAGGATCATAAACAGCTCACGCAGCGACATCCCTGGCAGTTCCTGGCTGGCAATCTGGCTTTTCGCTTTACCGAAGTAAGCGCGATGCAACATCGCCAGCGAATAAACAGATGCAAAGACCAGCCCAAAGGTAGAGATAACGGTAATCACCGGCACAACCTGGAAGCTGCCGAACAGAATCATAAATTCGCCGACGAAGTTACCGGTGCCTGGCATCCCAAGCGTTGCCACCGCAAAGAACAGCGACAGTGCTGGCAGCCATTTCATCTTGCTCCACAGACCGCCCATCATGCGCATGTCGCGGGTATGGATACGTTCATAGAGCTGACCGCAGAGAATAAACAGACCCGCCGCCGACAAGCCGTGCGCAATCATCTGAATTACCGCGCCCTGGTAGGCCAACTGGCTGCCGGTGTAGATAGCAATCAGCACGAAGCCCATGTGGGAAACCGAGGTGTAGGCGATCAGACGTTTGATATCGGTCTGAGCGAAGGCCATCCACGCACCGTAGAAGATGCCGATAACACCCAGCCACATAGCGATTGGCGCGAACTCTGCCGACGCGTTCGGGAACAGCGGCAGGGAGAAACGCAGCAGACCGTAAGCGGCGGTTTTCAGCAAGATCCCCGCGAGGTCAACGGAACCGGCAGTCGGTGCCTGGGAGTGCGCATCCGGCAGCCAGCCGTGCAGTGGAACCACCGGCATTTTCACCGCAAAGGCGATGAAGAAGCCCAGCATCAGCAGATATTCCACACCGCTGGACATTGGCGTATTCAGCAACTCTTCATAGTTGAAGGTCCAGACGCCAGTCGCATTGTAGTGAACAAAAACCAGCGCCAGGATGGCGATCAACATCACCAGACCACTCGCCTGGGTGTAAATGAAGAACTTGGTTGCCGCCGTGATACGCGTTTTACCGTCAGAGGCTTTATGCCCCCACAGTGCGATCAGGAAGTACATCGGCACCAGCATCATTTCCCAGAAGAAGAAGAACAGGAACATGTCGATGGCAAGGAACACGCCGATAACGCCGCCCAGGATCCACATCAGGTTGAGGTGGAAGAAGCCCTGATATTTTTCGATCTCATTCCACGAGCAAAGTACCGCCAGCACGCCGAGCAGACCGGTCAGGACGACCATCAGCAGCGACAGACCATCAATGGCGAGATGGATAGAGATTCCAAAACGCGGGATCCACGGCATGTCGAATTCAGACTGCCACTGTGGAATTCCGGCGGATTGCGTCAGTGAATAACCGCCCTGCAACCACAGTTGCAGCGACAGCGCCAGCGTCAATCCCATGGTGATCAGCGCGATCCAGCGCGGCACCTTGACGCCAAAGCGTTCGGTCTGCCAGCACAGGAAGCCGCCGATAAAGGGGATTAGTATTAACCAGGGTAATAACATAGCTAAGTATGTCCCTTATATTTACTCCTGCTCAGGCTATCTCACTCGCCAGCCCGAATCCCGGCAGTGCTCGCAATCCTCACGTACTTAAGTACGCTCCGGTTGCTGTGCGCTGGCGGTATCCGGTCTGACTTCGCCGATGACGCCTGTACTTCAGGAACAGTTACCTAAAATTTATTCTTAGTTCACAGACCCGGCGCAACGCCGGGTATATTCACTCAGCCAACAACTCAACGCAGTACCATCAACAGTGCCAGCACCACGACCGCACCGATGCTCATGGATGCCACATACCAGCGCAGGTAGCCGTTCTCGCTTAACAGCAGGCCTTTACCTGCAAAGCGGGAAAGGACAGCCGGGATGTTCATCATTGAGTTCAGCGGATCGCGTTTCAGCAACCAGGCGATACCCAGGAACGGCTTGACGAACACTTTGTCGTACAGCCAGTCAAAGCCCCAGGCGTTGTACCACCAGGTTCCCAGCAGGCGACCCGGCGCACTGTTGGCGATGGAGGTCACCAGAGTACGTTTACCCAGCCACAGCCAGGCAGCCAGCAGAATGCCGACGACCGCAACCACGCCAGAGGTAATTTCCAGGGTCAACATACTGCCGTGCGCCAGTTCCGTCGTTTGCGGAAGCACGCCCTGCAGCGGCGGTACAATCAGTGCGCCAACGAAGGTGGAAAGGATCAGCAGCACAATCAGCGGCAGGCTGTGAGTTACCCCTTTCACGGCGTGAGCGTGAATTTGTTCTTTTCCGTGGAAGACGATGAAAATCATACGGAAGGTGTAAAGCGAGGTCATAAACGCACCGACCAGACCTGCCACCATCAGATTGATATGACCATTAGCCATCGCACCCGCGAGGATCTCATCCTTACTGAAGAAGCCCGCAGTGACCAGCGGCAGTGCCGACAGTGCCGCGCCGCCCACCAGGAAGCAGAGATAAACCAGTGGAATAGATTTACGCAGACCGCCCATCTTGAAGATGTTCTGTTCGTGATGGCAGGCCAGAATGACGGAACCGGATGCCAGGAACAGCAGCGCTTTAAAGAACGCGTGGGTCATCAAGTGGAAAATCGCCGCATCCCATGCCTGTACGCCAAGCGCGAGGAACATGTAACCAATCTGGCTCATGGTGGAGTAAGCGAGAACACGTTTGATGTCAGTTTGTACCAGAGCGGCAAAGCCTGCCAGCAGCAGCGTAACCGCACCCACGATACCCACCAGATGCAGAACTTCCGGGGTCATCAGGAACAGGCCGTGGGTACGGGCGATCAGGTAGACACCGGCTGTTACCATCGTTGCGGCGTGGATCAGCGCGGAGACTGGCGTCGGGCCAGCCATCGCGTCGGCAAGCCATGTCTGCAACGGCAACTGCGCAGATTTACCGACCGCACCGCCCAGCAGCATCAGCGTCGCCCACATCAGCATGTTATTGCCGTCAGCAAAGTGCGCTGGTGCCAGTTCCACCATTTCGCGGAAGTTCAGGGTGCCCAGTTCGTTGTAAAGAATGAACAGCGCGAAAGCGAGGAACACGTCACCCACACGGGTCACGACGAACGCTTTCATTGCCGCTGCGCCATTCTTCGGATCGGTGTAATAGAAACCGATCAGCAGATAGGAGCACAGACCCACGCCTTCCCAGCCGAGGTACATCAGCAGCAGGTTGTCGGCGAGAACCAGAACCACCATGCTGGCGATGAACAGGTTGGTGTAGGCGAAGAAGCGAGAGTATCCCTCTTCACCGCGCATATACCAGGAAGCGTACATGTGGATCAGGAAACCCACACCGGTAACCACCGAGAGCATAGTCAGCGACAGGCCGTCCAGCACCAGGTTGAAACCAATGTTAAAGTCGCCTACCGACATCCACGTCCACAGCGGCTGGCTGTAAGCCTGCTCGCCGTTAGCGAAGAAATCGACGCCGATAAAAGCGGTCACCAGCGCCGCCAGGCCCACAGAGCCAACGCCAACGATCGCAGAGACGTTTTCAGACCAGCGTCCACGGGAGAACGCCAGCAGGACGAAGCCAATCAATGGCAAAATAATGGTTAAGGCAAGCATGTTCATCCGCGCATCTCACTTACTGAATCGATGTTCAGGTTCTGGCGACGACGGTGAAGTTGCAGCAGCAGCGCAAGGCCGATACTCGCTTCTGCCGCCGCGAGGCTGATGGCGAGAATGTACATCACCTGACCGTCGGTCTGGCCCCAGTAGCTACCGGCGACCACAAAGGCCAGCGCGGAGGCGTTAATCATGATTTCCAGACCAATCAGCATAAACAGCAGATTGCGACGGATAACCAGACCGGTTAAGCCAAGAACGAATAAGATTGCCGCGAGGATCAGTCCATGTTGTAAGGGGATCATGCGCGCTCCTCCGTTTTTCTTTTCGCGCTGTCGTCTTTACGATTGCTCAGCACTTCACCCGCACGCTCTTCACGACCGACGTGGAAGGCCACAACCAGACCAGCCAGCAGCAGCATAGAAGCCAGTTCCACCGCCAGTACGTAAGGCCCAAACAGCGTAATACCCACTGCTTTAGCACTGATTGGCGTACCGTCGATACCCTGATCGTTAACACCAAGGATGGCGTAAACAATCACCACCAGCATGATGGCCGACAAAATTGCCGGACCAATCCACACCTGCGGTTTCAGCCACTGGCGTTCCTGTTCGATTTCTGAACCGCCCAGGTTGAGCATCATCACCACGAACACGAACAGCACCATAATGGCACCCGCGTAGACGATAATTTCCAGCGCACCAGCGAAATAAGCGCCCAGTGAGAAGAACACCCCGGAAATCGCCAGCAGCGAAATAATCAGGTACAGCAGTGCGTGTACCGGATTGGTATGGGTGATCACTCGCAAGGTCGCAAGTATGGCTATCAGGCCACAGATATAAAAAGCGAACTCCATTGCCCCTCTCCTTACGGTAACAGGCTCTTGACGTCGATAGGCTTGGCTTCGTTCTCTGCTTCGCCCTTATCTTTGCCGTCGATTGCCATACCTGCCATCCGGTAGAAGTTATATTCCGGGTATTTGCCCGGACCGGAGATCAGCAGATCCTCTTTCTCGTAAACCAGATCCTGGCGCTTGTATTCCCCCATTTCGAAATCCGGGGTTAACTGGATCGCCGTGGTCGGACAGGCTTCTTCGCACAGGCCACAGAAAATGCAGCGTGAGAAGTTGATGCGGAAAAATTCCGGATACCAGCGACCGTCTTTGGTTTCTGCTTTTTGCAGCGAGATACAGCCGACCGGGCAGGCTACCGCGCAGAGGTTACAGGCTACGCAACGCTCTTCGCCGTCCGGGTCGCGGGTCAGAACGATACGACCACGATAACGGGGCGGCAGATAGACCGGCTCTTCCGGGTACATTCGCGTTTCGCGTTTGGCGAACGCGTGCAGGCCGATCATCCAGATACTACGAACCTGGGTGCCGAAACCTACTAACAATTCTTTTAAGGTCATGGTCTTAGTGCCCCTTATTGCGCCTGCCAGAGAATGACAGCCGCCGTTACCAGCAAGTTGATCAGCGTCAGCGGCAGGCAGATTTTCCAGCCGAAGGACATTACCTGGTCATAACGCGGACGCGGTAACGACGCACGAATCAAAATGAACATCATCATAAAGAACGCGGTTTTCAGCGCGAACCAGATGAATGGCGGTAACAACGGGCCTTGCCAGCCACCGAAGAACAGCGTCACCATCAGTGCAGAGATGGTCACAATCCCGATGTATTCACCCACGAAGAACAGACCGAATTTCATACCGGAATATTCAATGTGGTAACCATCCGCCAGTTCCTGCTCGGCTTCCGGCTGGTCAAACGGGTGACGGTGACACACCGCCACGCCCGCGATGGCAAAGGTAATAAAACCAAAGAATTGCGGGATGACGTTCCACACATGCGCCTGGCTGTTGACGATGTCGGTCATGTTGAATGAACCGGCCTGCGCCACCACGCCCATCAGGGAAAGCCCAAGGAACACTTCGTAGCTCAGAGTCTGTGCAGAAGCACGCATCGCACCCAGCAGAGAGTATTTGTTGTTACTTGACCAGCCCGCAAACAGCACCGCGTAAACCGCCAGACCAGCCATCATCAGGAAGAACAAAATCCCGATGTTCAGGTCGGCAACCACCCAACCCGGACTGACTGGCACAATCGCAAAGGCCAGCAGCAGCGAGGTAAAGGCAATCATTGGCGCCAGAGTAAAGATGACGCGATCCGAGAATTTCGGGATCCAGTCTTCTTTAAAGAACATTTTGATCATGTCCGCGACCAGCTGGAGCGAACCGCCCCAGCCAACACGGTTAGGTCCGTAACGGTTCTGGAACAGACCCAGCAGGCGACGTTCGCCAAAGCTCATGAATGCCCCGCAGGTGACAACCACCAGCAGGATCACCACCGCTTTGAGGATGGTCAGCAGGATCTCAATCAGTTCCGGTGATAACCAACTCATTGTTGTGCCTCCTTGAGATCCTCAAGATGCGCGCCAGCCAGCACTGGAGCAATGCCGGACATACCCATCGGCAAGCCCACCTGCCCTGCCGTCAGCCCTTCGGCGATTTCAACCGGCAACGTGACCGTGTTGCCATCGTAACTAAAGGAGACGCGTGTACCCGCGTTCACACCCAACTTCGCGGCATCTGCCGGGTTAAGTTTGATGTACGGCTGCGGCATACGGCTCTGGAAGACCGGAGCACGCTGTGACAGTTCATCGCTGCCAAACAGGTGGTAGTACGGCGCGATACGCCATTTCCCTTCCTGCGGCTGGAAGCGAGCCGGTACGCTGGTGAAGTAATCCAGACCGTTTTCGCTGGTTTCAAACAGACGCACACCCGGATCGCCAAAGCGCAGTTTGCCGCCCACTTCATCCTGGAACTTGTTCCATGCCTGCGGGGAGTTCCAGCCCGGCGCCCAGGCAAACGGCACTTGCGAACGGTGCGCGGTCGGCTGGTTGTTACCTTCCATCGAGAAGGTGAACATGGTGTCAATATCCTGCGGCTGACGCGGCTCATGAACGCTGATGTTGGCGCGCATGGCGGTACGACCGCTGTAACGGTGCGGTTCACGAGCCAGTTTCTGCCCGCGAATGCGGAATGTCGCATCCGGCGCGGCATCTTTGATACCCGCCAGTTCCGGGATTTTCGCCACAACGGCGTCAATCACATGGTCGAGCTGCGTCCAGTCCACTTCACGGCTCAGCAGGGTGCTGTGCAGCGAGTGTAACCAGCGCCAGCTTTCCAGCATGACAGTTTTGCTGTCGTAATAGGACGGGTCGTAAACCTGGAAGAAACGTTGGGCGCGACCTTCATTATTAATTACCGTACCGTCGCTTTCAGCAAAGCTGGCGGCGGAAAGTACCAGATGGGCGTTTTCCATAATCGCTGTGCGTTGATGGTCAACCACCATCACCAGCGGCGCTTTCGCCAGCGCAGCATTCACGCGGGTAGCGGAAGCGTGACGATGCAGATCGTTTTCCAGCACCACCACCGCGTCGGCGCGTCCGGTTTCCAGTTCGGTTAACGCTTCTTCCAGCGAACCGCCCCCCATAATGCCCAGCCCCATGCTGTTGACGGAACGGGCAATCATGGTGATACCTACGTCAGCGCCGCGACCTTTCAGGGCTTTCGCCACGTTAGCCGCCGCCTGAATCACTTCTGTGCTACCGGCGTTCGTCCCGGAGATAATCAACGGTTTCTTCGCCCCAGCCAGTGCCTGCACGATGACGTCGATTTTGCTTTGCAGCTCAGGCTCGATACCGTCAACCGCTGGCGCGGAGTTATCCAGCGCATGGGCGATGGCAAAACCTAAACGCGCCTGATCTTCAACCGGTGCGCGGTAAGTCCACGCCGCAATATCATCCAGACGAGTGTCATCAACGTTGGTAACAAACAGCGGATGCTTCGCACGTTGACCGATGTTGAGGATTGCCGCAATCTGCCAGTCAGCCACTTTCTGTGCTGCCGCCATTTCGCGCGCTTTACCTTTCACCGCCTGACGCACCGCCAGCGCGACGCGTGCGCCGGTCTGGGTAACGTCTTCGCCCAGTACCAGTACCGCATCGTAAGATTCGATTTCGCGCAGTGCCGGCGTATAAATGCCGCCTTCACGCAGCACTTTCAGCGCCAGTTGCAGACGTTCCTGCTCACCGTGAGCGATACCGGTATAGAAGTTTTCTTCGCCCACCAGCTCACGCAGCGCAAAGTTGCTTTCTACGCTGGCTCGCGGAGAACCGATGCCGATCACTTTCTTCGACTGACGCAGAATATCTGCTGCGCCCTGCATTGCCTGTTCGGCGTTAAGGGTGATGAAATCATCGCCACGACGCTGTACTGGCTGACGCGGACGATCTTTCAGGTTGACGTAGCCGTAACCGAAACGACCACGGTCGCAGAGGAAGTAGTGGTTTACCGTACCGTTGTAACGGTTTTCGATACGACGCAGTTCGCCGTAACGTTCGCCGGGGCTGATGTTACAGCCGATGGAACATTGCTGGCAGATGCTCGGCGCAAACTGCATATCCCATTTACGGTTGTAACGCTCGGAGTGCGTTTTGTCGGTAAATACGCCAGTCGGGCAAATTTCGACCAGGTTACCGGAAAATTCGCTTTCCAGGGTGCCGTCTTCAGGGCGACCGAAGTAGACGTTGTCGTGTGCGCCATAAACGCCCAGATCCGTACCGTCAGCGTAATCTTTGTAGTAACGCACACAGCGGTAACAGGCGATGCAGCGGTTCATTTCGTGGGAGATGAACGGCCCCAGATCCTGATTGCGGTGGGTACGTTTGGTGAAACGGTAGCGACGGAAGCTGTGTCCGGTCATCACGGTCATATCCTGAAGATGGCAGTTACCGCCCTCTTCACATACCGGACAGTCGTGCGGGTGGTTAGTCATTAACCACTCGACCACACTTTCACGGAACTGTTTCGCTTCTTCGTCGTCAATGGAAATAAAGGTGCCATCGGAAGCCGGTGTCATACAGGACATCACCAGGCGACCACGCGTGTCTTCCGCGTTTTGGTACTGCTTCACCGCACACTGGCGGCAAGCACCGACGCTTCCCAGCGCCGGATGCCAGCAAAAGTAAGGAATATCAAGACCCAGAGACAGACAAGCTTCCAGCAGATTGTCCGCTCCGTTGACCTCGTATTCTTTGCCGTCTACATGAATTGTAGCCATTAGCATGCTTCCAGTTTTCTCAGTCAGAGACTGAGCGTTAATCGAAATCATTCCCCTCACCCCGGCCCTCTCCCCTAAGGGGCGAGGGAGAAAAGCGGCTCAGGATCATCCCCTCTCCCCTCCGGGGAGAGGGTTAGGGTGAGGGGTAAAAGGTCCTTACCAGCGCTCTTTCAGCAGGTTCGGCTGAATCCCATTAATCAAATGGGTATTGCTGAACGGCTGTTTGATTCCCGCTTCAAATTCTTCGCGGAAATATTTGATGGCGCTCTGTAACGGCTCCACCGCACCAGGTGCGTGGGCACAGAAGGTTTTACCCGGGCCTAAGAATCGACACAGTTGCTCAAGTGTTTCGATATCTCCCGGCTGACCTTCGCCCCGCTCCAGCGCACGCAGAATTTTCACGCTCCACGGTAGACCGTCACGGCACGGTGTACACCAGCCGCAGGATTCACGGGCGAAAAACTCTTCCAGGTTACGCACCAGCGACACCATGTTGATCTCATGGTCAACCGCCATCGCCAGCGCCGTACCCAGACGGCTGCCCGCTTTACCGATGCTTTCGAATTCCATCGGCAGGTCAAGGTGCGCTTCGGTCAGGAAGTCGGTGCCCGCGCCGCCTGGCTGCCAGGCTTTGAATTTCAGGCCGTCACGCATACCACCGGCGTAATCTTCGAGGATCTCGCGTGCGGTGGTGCCGAACGGCAGTTCCCACAGACCCGGATTTTTCACCCGACCGGAGAAGCCCATCAGCTTGGTGCCAGCATCTTTACTTTTCGAGATGTTCTGATACCACTCCACGCCGTTAGCAAGGATTGCCGGAACGTTACACAGGGTTTCGACGTTGTTGACGCAGGTCGGTTTACCCCATGCGCCGGAGGTTGCCGGGAATGGCGGTTTTGAACGCGGGTTAGCGCGACGCCCTTCCAGGGAGTTGATTAACGCTGTTTCTTCACCGCAGATGTAGCGCCCTGCCCCGGTATGGACAAACAGTTCAAAATCAAAACCTGTTCCCATAATGTTTTTGCCAAGCAGACCCGCTTCGGTGGCTTCGGCAATGGCACGGCGTAGATTCACTGCCGCTTCGATATATTCGCCGCGCAGGAAGATATAGCCACGGTAAGCTTTCAGCGCAAACGCGGAGATGAGCATGCCTTCCACCAGCAGGTGCGGCAGTTGTTCCATCAGCAGGCGGTCTTTATAGGTGCCCGGCTCCATTTCATCGGCGTTACACAGCAGGTAACGGATGTTCATGGATTCGTCTTTCGGCATCAGGCTCCACTTCAGGCCAGTAGAAAAGCCTGCACCGCCGCGCCCTTTCAGGCCGGAGTCTTTTACCTGAGTAACGATTTCGTCCGGAGAAAGTCCGGTCAGCGCCTTACGCGCCCCTTCGTAACCGTTTTTACTGCGGTATTCATCCAGCCACACTGGCTGTTTGTCATCGCGCAGACGCCAGGTCAGCGGATGCGTTTCGGGAGTACGGATAATGTTTTTCATTTATACCGCTCCAGCAGTTCAGGGATCGCTTCCGGGGTCAGATGCGCGTGAGTGTCCTCATCGATCATCATGTTTGGCCCTTTATCACAGTTCCCCAGGCAGCAGGTTGGCAGCAGCGTAAAGCGGCCGTCAAACGTCGTTTGCCCTGGTTTGATGTTCAGTTTTTTCTCCAGCGCCGCCTGAATGCCCTGGTAACCGTTGATGTGACAGACCACGCTGTCGCAATAACGGATCACATGGCGACCAACCGGCTGGCGGAAGATCTGGCTGTAGAATGTTGCCACGCCTTCGACATCGCTCGCCGGAATACCCAGAACGTCAGCGATCGCGTGGATCGCACCGTCCGGCACCCAGCCACGCTGTTTCTGAACGATCTTCAGGGCTTCAATGGACGCCGCACGCGGGTCTTCGTAGTGGTGCATCTCGTGCTCAATCGCTTCACGCTCTGCCGCACTCAGCTCAAAAGCCTCAGTTTGTGGTTGTTGATTCTCGTGCATAATTAGCGGTCCACATCTGACATAACAAAATCGATACTGCCCAGATAAACAATCAGGTCAGACACAAGGCTGCCACGGATCGCCGCCGGAATTTGCTGCAAATGCGCATAACTCGGCGTGCGGATACGGGTGCGATAACTCATGGTGCTGCCGTCGCTGGTCAAGTAGTAACTGTTGATCCCTTTAGTCGCCTCAATCATCTGGAAGGATTCATTGGCAGGCATCACAGGCCCCCATGACACTTGCAGGAAGTGGGTGATCAGGGTTTCGATATGTTGCAGCGTGCGCTCTTTCGGCGGCGGCGTAGTCAGCGGGTGATCCGCTTTGAACGGGCCTTCCGGCATGTTGTTGAGGCACTGCTCAAGAATGCGCAGACTCTGACGCAGCTCTTCCACTTTCAGCATTACGCGGGTGTAGCAGTCAGAAACGCCACCGCCCACCGGGATTTCAAAGTCGAAGTTTTCATAGCCAGAATAAGGACGCGCCTTACGCACGTCGAAGTCGATCCCGGTGGCTCGCAGGCCAGCACCGGTGGTGCCCCACTCCAGCGCCTCTTTCGCGCCGTAGGCGGCAACGCCCTGGGAACGGCCTTTCAGAATGGTGTTTTGCAGCGCCGCTTTCTCGTAAGACGCCAGACGTTTCGGCATCCAGTCGAGGAACTCACGCAGCAGACGATCCCAGCCACGCGGCAGGTCGTGCGCTACGCCGCCAATGCGGAACCACGCCGGGTGCATACGGAAACCGGTTATCGCTTCTACCAGATCGTAGATTTTCTGCCGATCCGTAAAGGCGAAGAACACAGGCGTCATCGCGCCGACGTCCTGAATAAAGGTGGAAATGTACAGCAGGTGGCTATTGATACGGAACAGTTCGGAAAGCATTACGCGAATCACGTTAACGCGATCCGGCACGGTAATTCCGGCCAGTTTCTCTACAGCCAGTACGTAAGGCATTTCGTTAACGCAGCCGCCGAGGTATTCGATACGGTCGGTGTAAGGAATATAGCTGTGCCAGGACTGGCGTTCGCCCATTTTCTCAGCGCCACGGTGGTGGTAGCCGATGTCTGGTACGCAGTCGACAATCTCTTCGCCGTCGAGTTGCAAAACGATACGGAAAGCCCCGTGCGCCGACGGGTGGTTCGGGCCGAGGTTGAGGAACATGAAGTCTTCGTTTTCGGTGCCGCGCTTCATCCCCCACTCTTCCGGTTTGAAGGTCAGGGCTTCCATCTCCAGATCCTGTTTGGCTTTGGTCAGCTCAAACGGCGAGAATTCGGTAGCGCGCGCCGGGTAATCTTTACGCAGCGGGTGACCTTTCCAGGTTTGCGGCATCATGATGCGGCGCAGGTTCGGGTGACCATCGAAAGTAATGCCAAACAGATCCCAGGTTTCACGCTCATACCAGTTGGCGTTCGGGAACAATTTGGTAAAGGTCGGTACGTGCAGGTCGTTTTCAGCCAGCGCCACCTTCAGCATGATGTCGCGGTTACGATCGATGGAAATCAGATGGTAGAAAACAGAAAAATCCGCAGCAGGTAGCCCTTCGCGGTGGGTGCGTAGACGTTCGTCCATGCCGTGTAAATCAAACAGCATGACGTAAGGTTTCGGCAGTTTCTTTAAGAAATCGCCAACTTCCAGTAATTGTTCACGCTTGATCCACACAACGGGAACCCCGGTGCGAGTCGCCTGAACAGTAAAGGCATCCGGCCCAAAACGGTTGCGCAGTTCGCCTATCACCGGATCATCAAGATGATCGCGGGTCTGCCAGGCGGGTTCTTGCGCGGTTAAGTCGGTCATATTGTTCACCATTGCATATGGTCCGTGGTGACTGTCGGCGTGGCTTCGCGCAATAGATTTAGGAATAAGCGAAGAAAAATGCCTTTGCCGACAGGCGCAAATTAAATCTCGTCAGGGGTGCGCAGGTTGGTAACGGCAATGCGTTCACCGCGCTTGCGTTCGCGCTCTGATTGCATATTGGCGCGATAAACGCCCTGATCGCCAACGACCCAGGAGAGCGGGCGACGTTCTTTACCAATAGATTCCTGCAACAACATCAGTGCCTGCATATACGCTTCCGGACGCGGCGGACACCCCGGGATATACACATCAACCGGAATGAATTTATCAACGCCCTGTACAACGGAATAAATGTCGTACATACCACCGGAGTTGGCACAGGCTCCCATAGAGATAACCCATTTCGGCTCCAGCATCTGGTCATACAGACGCTGAATAACCGGTGCCATCTTGGTAAAGCAGGTTCCTGCCACCACCATCAGGTCAGCCTGACGCGGCGAAGCACGTAATACTTCTGCGCCAAAACGCGCCACGTCATGCACCGCAGTAAACGAGGTCACCATCTCAACGTAACAGCAGGAAAGACCGAAGTTATACGGCCAAATTGAGTTTTTACGACCCCAGTTAACCATGTCATTGAGCTTGCCCATAAACACGTTTTTGTTAACTTCTTGCTCCAGAGGGTCGGTTACGATCTCCTGCTTTTGCAGGGGGTAACGGTCATTCTCACCGTTGGGATCTATGCGGGTGAGCGTATAATCCATCTTAATGCCTCGCGGTTAGCGTTGACGATTAGCGATACTGTTCGTTTCCGGGTTCATACGCTCGCGGCGAGAACGCGCGGGCGTCCAGTCCAGCGCGCCAATACGCACCAGATAAACCAGACCAGCCAGTAACACAAAAATAAAAATTGCCGCTTCTACAAAGCCAATCCAGCCGCTCTCGCGAATGGAGGTTGACCATGCGAACAGATACAGCGCCTCAACGTCGAAGATAACGAAGAACATGGCCACCAGATAAAACTTGGCAGACAGGCGTAAGCGGGCGGAGCCGACCGAGTCGATACCTGATTCAAACGGCACGTTTTTCGACCTCGCGCGTGCGCGACCGCCTAAAAACCAACCGCCTACCAGCATCAGGCAACACAGGCCAATGGCAACGATAAGAAAGATAGCGAATGCCCAGTGATGAGCGATGACTTCAGTGGATGTTGACATACTCATTGCTTACTCATCAAAAGTAGCGCCAGATTCACTGCTCTTCACGGCAGATGGACGCCACATCGATTCATGGGGAGGAATAAAAAAAACCTTACAATCACTGTAGAAACTATTTTATACAGCTAATTGATGTGGTCTTTTACTCCTTTCTATAACCTTTTGTCAACTTTAACAAAGGTTTCTTCACATTAATTTACATGATATCAACAACTTTTGCATTTAATGCCCTTTAGCCCCAGATTGTTGACAACTCCAGGAAAATTAGATGTTGTTGAATCGTGTCCGTTGTGAAGCAATGGAAAAAATACGGGTCTATTTTGACAGGAATTTGTGTCGATTCCTCCCCCCAAAAGAGAGTATTTTCTTGATCTGTGACACGCTTTTGTTAATCCATAACAAAAATACAGCAAAAATTTTACGCATTTTTTAACATCATTGTAGCAGGAGATTTTTTTCAGGCGATTTTTTGTTCGTCAGCGAGGAGAATGGCTGATGATTGAAAAATGAACGATTTTGTTCGTCGTGAGGAAAATTCTTAAGGATTTATTGTAAAAAAAGCCACTGACGTTTTATTCGTCACCAGTGGCTTATTTTTACAAACTTGTCATCAGAAATTGTTATTGCCGGACGATTATTCGTAATCCCCTTCTATCAACAGGGAATCGTCCCCCTCCTGGGTAGTCAGCGGGCTGTATTGCCATGGGTTGTGATA
This sequence comes from Escherichia sp. MOD1-EC6819, assembly GCF_002965765.1. Lineage (NCBI taxonomy): Bacteria > Pseudomonadati > Pseudomonadota > Gammaproteobacteria > Enterobacterales > Enterobacteriaceae > Escherichia > Escherichia sp. MOD1-EC6819. The sequence goes on from NZ_PTRG01000006.1 coordinate 42,082, forward strand.
ACTCTCCATCGCCAGGTATATCACCTGCGCCAACTCATTATTGCTGGATGGATCATAGCACAGCAAATATTCGGTATCTGGTAGTGGAGGTAAACCGTCTACCGCGCTCAAAACGCGCAGATCCGGACTCATCATCTCAACCGGTCTTGCCGTCACGCCAAGACCCGCTTTTACTGCAGCACGAACAGCCGGTAATGTGGAGGCAACATACGCCAGGCGCCATGGAATATCCGCTTTATTGAGCGTTGCCAGAACCATGTCACGGAACGGACTAGGATCATCCAGGAGCACAAGTGGGATCGGCTCGCCTTTTTGCAACACATATTCCGCAGCGCAATACCAGTGCGTAGGAGAAGTACGCAGGTTCAACGCCTTAAAGGTATCAGGACGATGAGTGGTAACCATTAAATCCACTTCCTGGGACTTCAGCATTTCTGCCATATAGGCATTGCGCTTAACGCGGACATCCAGCGCAAGTTTCGGATAAACCGAACTTACGCGATTAAGCAGGAAAGGTAAGATCGTATCAGCAGATTCATCTGAAGCACCGATAGTTAACACGCCCTGAAGATTACTGAACATCAATGATGAGCAAGCCTCATCATTAAAACGCAGGATTTTCCTGGCGTAACCAAGAAGCTGAATGCCATGTTCAGTTAACAGTTTGTTGCGACCATGCCGAGCGAACAGTTCTTTCCCAACGAGTTGTTCCAGACGTTGCATTTGCTGGCTAACAGCGGACTGAGTACGACACACAGCGGCAGCTGCAGCAGCAAAAGTGTTCAGATCGGCAACAGCAACAAATGTTCTCAGCAGATCGAGGTCGAGGTTAATTATCGGACGATTTGCACTTATCATATATTATCACTTACTGGCGGCTCATACTGAGCTGGTTAATGCTGTGCACACACAAACAAGCAATTCCATTTGTAATGTGCCTCCCTGGCAGTTTCATCCGGAACCCGGATGAAAGTAAAAATGCATATGAGTTGCACTAAAAATGTGGCTCACATTGTTCCGTTATAATGCCTGAAGTAGATCACAGAATATATCTTCAGGGATCGCATATCTATTAAGTTACTCACTCTTTTCTATTTATGACATGCGCGAGTTTGTGTAAATGTAAATGTTGCTCCCTGCTCCTCTTCCTCGCAGCAGCGCGGCTAATACGTATACGCGTACAAACAGCAAGGATGAGACCGCATCAAAAGCAGGTGTTCCGTCATTAAAGCAGGCATTTTACCCTAAAACCCTTTTATTTATAAGGGTCATTGCGAATTATCTGATGCAAAGTTATGTTATGTTAGGCAAAGTAATCTTCTATTATTAATATGCACAACAAAACCTTTTTGAATATTAAATAATAATTAATTAGCATCACCCGCATTCATTAATTCCTCTTAACAATAATTACCCCCGTCATCACCTATACGACACATCGGCAATCACTACTCGTTAATTTTTCACTTATAACGAAAATATCATCAACACTTTATGTTCGTGATTTCTTAAGCCGAAGAAATTTTACGCATTTATCTGCCAGACAAAAAAACCATACAGCGAATTAATATTCAGAATAAATCACTACAAAACATCGCTTATTAAGTATATGCATCTTATTATTTTGCGATAATTAAGTTATTAACAGCACAATTCCTCTTTCTCTGCTAGCAAAATCTTGTTCTGCAGAACTTCAAAACGCCGCCCTGGGAGAGTACATTGTTCTAAGCTGACTTCCACGGCAGGGAGTGGCGATAACAGCAAAAAGGTCAAGATTCATGTCCCCCATTGAAAAATCCAGCAAATTAGAGAATGTCTGTTACGACATCCGTGGTCCGGTGCTGAAAGAAGCAAAACGCCTGGAAGAAGAAGGTAACAAAGTACTGAAACTGAACATCGGCAATCCAGCGCCGTTCGGTTTTGACGCACCCGATGAGATCCTGGTTGACGTGATACGCAACCTCCCGACAGCTCAGGGCTATTGCGATTCCAAAGGCCTTTATTCCGCGCGTAAAGCCATCATGCAGCACTACCAGGCTCGTGGTATGCGTGATGTTACCGTGGAAGATATTTACATTGGCAATGGTGTATCAGAGCTTATCGTTCAGGCAATGCAGGCATTGCTGAACAGTGGGGACGAAATGTTGGTTCCTGCGCCTGATTACCCTCTATGGACAGCGGCAGTTTCGCTCTCCGGCGGTAAAGCAGTGCACTATCTTTGCGATGAATCCTCTGACTGGTTCCCGGATCTCGATGACATTCGCGCCAAAATTACGCCACGCACGCGCGGCATTGTTATTATCAACCCGAACAACCCAACCGGCGCAGTATATTCCAAAGAGCTTTTGATGGAGATTGTGGAGATTGCGCGTCAACATAATCTCATTATCTTCGCCGATGAAATTTACGACAAAATCCTCTATGACGACGCAGAGCATCACTCGATTGCGCCGTTAGCTCCTGACCTGCTGACCATTACCTTTAACGGGCTGTCGAAAACGTATCGCGTCGCTGGCTTCCGTCAGGGCTGGATGGTGCTGAACGGGCCGAAAAAACACGCCAAAGGCTACATCGAAGGTCTGGAAATGCTGGCCTCAATGCGACTGTGCGCCAACGTTCCCGCGCAACACGCAATACAAACCGCACTCGGCGGCTATCAGAGTATCAGCGAGTTTATCATGCCGGGTGGACGTCTTTACGAGCAGCGTAATCGCGCCTGGGAATTGATTAACGACATTCCAGGCGTTTCCTGTGTGAAGCCGCGCGGCGCACTGTACATGTTCCCGAAAATCGACGCCAAACGCTTTAATATTCACGACGATCAGAAGATGGTACTGGATTTCCTGTTACAGGAAAAAGTTCTGCTGGTACAAGGAACTGCATTTAACTGGCCGTGGCCGGATCACTTCCGCATTGTCACGCTGCCGCGTGTTGATGATATCGAACTGTCCTTGAGCAAGTTCGCTCGTTTCCTTTCCGGTTATCATCAGTTGTAATCTTAAATTCACTGCCGGAGATTGCATCCGGCAGTGTTATCCCTCCACAATGGCCTCAGGATGTCATCACTCGTAAGGTCACTATGAAACAGAGCCATTTTTTTGCCCACCTCTCCCGCCTGAAACTCATTAACCGCTGGCCGCTAATGCGCAACGTGCGGACGGAAAATGTGTCCGAACACAGTTTGCAGGTAGCGATGGTCGCCCATGCGCTGGCAGCCATCAAGAATCGCAAATTTGGCGGACAGGTGAATGCAGAACGCATCGCACTGCTGGCGATGTACCACGATGCCTCTGAAGTGCTCACTGGCGATCTTCCTACTCCGGTGAAATACTTCAACTCGCAAATCGCCCAGGAATATAAAGCCATTGAGAAAATCGCTCAGCAAAAACTTGTCGATATGGTTCCTGAGGAGTTGCGGGATATCTTTGCGCCTTTAATCGATGAGAATGCGTATAGCGATGAAGAAAAGTCACTGGTTAAACAGGCGGATGCGCTGTGTGCGTATCTGAAATGCCTTGAAGAACTCGCAGCCGGAAATAATGAATTTTTGCTGGCAAAAACGCGGCTGGAAGCGACGCTTGAAGCGCGCCGCAGCCAGGAGATGGACTACTTCATGGAAGTATTTGTTCCCAGCTTCCATCTTTCGCTCGATGAGATTAGCCAGGATTCACCGCTGTAAGCAGCCAGATACCAGCCGACACAGCCTGATAAGACGCGCCAGCGTCGCATCAGGCAATAAGCGACGGATGCGACATCAGGCTCTCGTCAAAATGGAAACAGCATCGGGATCATCACCACACAAACCGCCATCACGATAATGGTGAACGGTACACCCAGCTTCACAAAGTCACTGAAGCTGTAATTCCCCGGACCTAAAACCAGTGTGTTAACGGGCGAAGAAACGGGCGTCATAAAAGCGGCGGATGCAGCCATCGCCACGACCATTGCGAACGGATAAGGTGATACGCCCATTGTTTTTGCGGCAGCCAGCGCAATCGGAGCCATCAACACCGCCGTCGCGGTATTAGAGATAAATAACCCAATAACCGCCGACAAGACAAACAAACAGACCAGCATCATATGCGGTCCGTAACCGCCGCCGATGTCCATCAGTCCTTTTACCGCCAGCGCAACACCTCCGGTTTTCTGTAATGCTACAGCAAACGGCATCATCCCAACGATCAAAATAATGCTCGGCCAGTGAATGGATTTATAGGCGCTTTCGGCATCGATACAGCGGAATTTCCCCATTAGCAGGCAGGCAATGATAGCGGCAACAGGGTTAGGAATTTCATCGGTTAGCATTAAGGCCACCATCAACACCAGACAAAAAATGGCATGGGGTGCCTGGCTGTGTGCGGGCGATGCCTCACTCACTTCTTCCGGTAAATTCAGCGCCACAAAATCGCGCCCCTGTTTTGCCAGCATACCGATCAGTTTCCAGTTACCGACCACCAGAATGATATCGCCCAGCAGCAGAGGCTCATCCGCCAGCGAACCTTCCAGCGCCACGCCATTGCGTTTCAGCCCCACGACATTCAGCCCGTAGCGAGTACGAAAGCCAATTTCGCGCACCGATTTACCAATAAGCTCTGACTCAGGAATTAATGAAATCTCCGCCATGCCGACATCAAGAGCCTGATCGGAAAAATACTCACCGCGCAAAACCATCGGCTCCAGCAATTGCTCACTGCAAAATTGCCGGAGATCGACATCAGCCGCTGACATATCGATTAGCAAAACGTCACGCGCACGAAATTCAGAAACCCCGTTCACATTCACAATAACACGACGAAAACGACGCCAGCGTTCAACACCAATGACATTTGCGCCATAGCGTTCACGCAATTTAAGGTCGTCCAGTCGTTGCCCAATCATCGGCGAACCGGGGCGAATAGCCAGACGGCGCGCACGTCCGGTAAGACGGTATTCACGAATAAGATCGCGGAAGGTGCGACGCGTCCAGCCTTCGCGCTGCGGGGTCTGGGAATCCCCTTTCAGCATAAAACGCATCACCAGCATGTATAAGATGCCGAGTACCAATACGACCAGGCCGATAGGCGTTACGCTAAAGAAACTAAACCCGTGATAACCTTCGCGTAGCAGTTCACTGTTCACCACCAGGTTAGGTGGCGTCGCCACCAGCGTCATCATGCCGCTAATCAACCCGGCAAAACTCAGCGGCATCATCAGGCGCGACGGCGACGTTTGCATACGCATGGCAACGCTTAATACCACGGGGATAAAGATAGCGACGACGCCAGTTGAACTCATAAATGCGCCAAGACCCGCAACAGTTAACATCAGTAAAACCAGCATTTTGATTTCACTGTTGCCTGCTACTTTAACCAGCCATGTCCCCATCGCGGTTGCAACGCCGGTACGGACTAAACCATCGCCAATAATAAACAGGGCGGCGATCAGCACAACGTTGGGATCGGAAAAGCCGGAAAAAACTTCGGGAACCGTCAGCGTTCCGCTTAATGCAAACGCGACAATAACAAACAAAGCGACCGCATCCATACGCACTCTGCCTGTAGCGAACAGGACTATGGCAACGGCCAGTAATGAGAGAACCCAGATCAATTCACCGTTCACAACTTATCCTTGTTAATTGAGGGGGATGGCTTGATTCTGCCACAAAAAAGCCCCGACGAGACGGGGCTAAATCATGATTAGGTGTTTCACGAAATAATAACATCGCCATTTGGCTGTTTGGTCACAGAAATTTGCTCCAGACTATGGAGAACCAAATCTACCTCATTCAGACGTGGAGTGTCTGCCGGGGCATTAACCGCAATAACATGGCATCCCGCCGCCAGGCCTGAAAGCACACCTGCGGGAGCATCTTCCACCACCACGCATTCGTGTGGTGCAAGCCCCAGCAGTTGCGCGCCTAACAGATATGCATCAGGCTCTGGTTTTCCACGTTTCACCCGCTCCGCAGTAACAAATACTTCCGGTGCGGGAAGTCCGGCTATTTTGTGGCGGGCTCGTGCAACTGGCATAGAACCAGAAGTGACAATTGCCCATGGAATACCCGCTTTATTCAAATGATTGAGCAAAGCTATCGCCCCAGGTAGTGCGGAGATCCCTTCGGTTTCCGTAGCCTCGATTTGCTCCAGACGCGTAAACTCTGCAGCAATTTCCGCCTCCGATTTCCCCACCATAAAATGGCGCAGAGACGTTATTGCCTGTTTACCGTGAATAAAAGCCAGCACTTCTTCCGGCGTTAATCCATGGCGTCTCGCCCAGTTGCTCCACGCCCGCTCTACCGCAGGCAGGGAGTCCACCAGCGTACCATCAAGATCAAACAGAAAACCTTTGCACCGCACGCTAGCCTCCTCAGGCATTAATGATTTGATTAATTTCGTTAGTGCTCAGATGATACTGACGCGGGCAAGAATGCCAGACGTTCAACATGCGTTGATATTTCTCCCACATTGGCGTCTGAGCATTAAAGCCATGAGTCCCGGCATCAAAATGGGTGTAACGCCCTTCAACATTAACCATAAAGCGTACATAACCGAGATAACGCGCTTCAGTAGCGGCGTCGAAGCCGAGGAAGGTGACACGGCGTTCATCGATAGCTTGTTGATCCTGCAAATTAGACCAGGAAACATGCAGTGCGTGATACATCTCCATAATGTCGATGATAGTGCGGCAAGTTTCTTCTTTCAGCTCGCCAAACTCACGATCCAGTTCGCGCATCTGCAATCCATAACCACGCTCAATGATTGTTTGCAGGCGACGGTAACGTTCAGCATTTGCCGGATCGAGCATTGTCATCATTTTGTACTGGTTAGACAAAATAAGACGTTGCGCGTTGGTCATTTCCATTGTTGACTCCTGTATCACTTTACTACGGTGAAAAAAAAGAAGGCCGATGTCTGCCTTCTTTTATATGCGTAATCAGGGGTCAATTACAAATCATCAAGGAAAGTTTTATCCAGTTGTTTGAAGGCGCGCTTAAGCGTGTCAGCTAATGCCTGATAGTCAGGCTTGCCTTCTACGGGTGCTAATGCTTGCCCGGCCTCCTGCAATTTACCACGAACCTCATAAAACCAACTCAGGATCGCCGGCGGTAATGGCGTAATAGAACGTTTGCCCAGCCACCACAGCCCCTGCATCGGCAAACTCAGGGCGAACAGTGCAGTAGCAACAGCCGGCCCAAGCTGACCGCCTAGTGCAATTTGCCAGCAGAGAGTGAACACAGCAATCGGCGGCATAAAACGAATCGCATAGCGCGTCATCTTGATGACGCGATTTTCAACAAAGACCGGGGCAAGGCGTTTTTCCAGCGGCCACGTCTTTGAGTAATGCTGTCCCCGGCGAAACAAGCTAAAAAAATTAACAGAACGATTATCCGGCGTTGACATGCTTCACCTCAACTTCACATATAAAGATTCAAAAATTTGTGCAAATTCACAACTCAGCGGGACAACGTTCAAAACATTTTGTCTTCCATACCCACTATCAGGTATCCTTTAGCAGCCTGAAGGCCTAAGTAGTACATATTCATTGAGTCGTCAAATTCATATACATTATGCCATTGGCTGAAAATTACGCAAAATGGCATAGACTCAAGATATTTATTCCATCATGCAAAAAAAATTTGCAGTGCATGATGTTAATCATAAATGTCGGTGTCATCATGCGCTACGCTCTATGGCTCCCTGACGTTTTTTTAGCCACGTATCAATTATAGGTACTTCCATGTCGAGTAAGTTAGTACTGGTTCTGAACTGCGGTAGTTCTTCACTGAAATTTGCAATCATCGATGCTGTAAATGGTGAAGAGTACCTTTCTGGTTTAGCCGAATGTTTCCACCTGCCCGAAGCACGCATCAAATGGAAAATGGACGGCAATAAACAAGAAGCGGCTTTAGGTGCAGGCGCCGCTCACAGCGAAGCGCTCAACTTTATCGTTAATAATATTCTGGCACAAAAACCAGAACTTTCTGCGCAGCTAACCGCTATCGGTCACCGTATCGTACACGGCGGCGAGAAGTATACCAGCTCCGTAGTGATCGATGAGTCTGTTATTCAGGGTATCAAAGATGCGGCTTCTTTTGCACCGCTGCACAACCCGGCTCACCTGATCGGTATCGAAGAAGCTCTGAAATCTTTCCCGCAGCTGAAAGACAAAAACGTTGCTGTATTTGACACTGCGTTCCACCAGACTATGCCGGAAGAGTCTTACCTCTACGCCCTGCCGTACAACCTGTACAAAGAGCACGGCATCCGTCGTTACGGCGCGCACGGCACCAGCCACTTCTATGTAACCCAGGAAGCGGCAAAAATGCTGAACAAACCGGTAGAAGAGCTGAACATCATCACCTGCCACCTGGGCAACGGTGGTTCCGTTTCTGCTATCCGCAACGGTAAATGCGTTGACACCTCTATGGGTCTGACCCCGCTGGAAGGTCTGGTAATGGGTACTCGCTCTGGCGATATCGACCCGGCTATCATCTTCCACCTGCACGACACCCTGGGCATGAGCGTTGACGCAATCAACAAAATGCTGACCAAAGAGTCTGGCCTGCTGGGTCTGACTGAAGTCACCAGCGACTGCCGCTATGTTGAAGACAACTACGCGACTAAAGAAGACGCGAAGCGCGCAATGGACGTTTACTGCCACCGTCTGGCGAAATACATCGGTGCATACACTGCACTGATGGATGGCCGTCTGGACGCTGTTGTATTCACCGGTGGTATCGGTGAAAATGCCGCGATGGTTCGTGAACTGTCTCTGGGCAAACTGGGCGTGCTGGACTTTGAAGTTGATCATGAACGCAACCTGGCTGCACGTTTCGGCAAATCTGGTTTCATCAACAAAGAAGGCACCCGCCCTGCTGTTGTGATCCCAACCAACGAAGAGCTGGTTATCGCGCAAGACGCCTGCCGCCTGACCGCCTAATTCCACACCGCCAGCCCTGCTGGCGGTGCTGTTTTGTAACCCGCCAAACCGGCGGTAACGAAAGAGGATAAACCGTGTCCCGTATTATTATGCTGATCCCTACCGGAACCAGCGTCGGTCTGACCAGCGTCAGTCTTGGCGTGATCCGTGCAATGGAACGCAAAGGCGTTCGTCTGAGCGTTTTCAAACCTATCGCTCAGCCGCGTACCGGTGGCGATGCGCCCGATCAGACAACGACTATTGTGCGTGCGAATTCTTCCACCACGACAGCCGCTGAACCGCTGAAAATGAGTTACGTTGAAGGTCTGCTTTCCAGCAATAAAAAAGATGTGCTGATGGAAGAGATCGTCGCGAACTACCACGCTAACACCAAAGACGCTGAAGTGGTTCTGGTTGAAGGTCTGGTCCCGACACGTAAGCACCAATTTGCCCAGTCTCTGAACTACGAAATCGCTAAAACGCTGAACGCGGAAATCGTCTTCGTCATGTCTCAGGGCACTGACACCCCGGAACAGCTGAAAGAGCGTATCGAACTGACCCGCAACAGCTTCGGCGGTGCCAAAAACACCAACATCACCGGCGTTATCGTTAACAAACTGAATGCACCAGTTGATGAACAGGGTCGTACTCGCCCGGATCTGTCCGAGATTTTCGACGACTCTTCCAAAGCTAAAGTCAACAACGTCGATCCGGCGAAGCTGCAAGAATCCAGCCCGCTACCGGTTCTCGGCGCTGTGCCGTGGAGCTTTGATCTGATCGCAACCCGTGCGATCGATATGGCGCGTCACCTGAATGCGACCATCATCAACGAAGGCGACATCAACACTCGCCGCGTTAAATCCGTCACTTTCTGCGCACGCAGCATTCCGCACATGCTGGAGCACTTCCGTGCTGGTTCTCTGCTGGTGACTTCCGCAGACCGTCCTGACGTGCTGGTTGCCGCTTGCCTGGCTGCAATGAACGGCGTAGAGATCGGTGCCCTGCTGCTGACTGGCGGCTACGAAATGGACGCGCGCATTTCTAAACTGTGCGAACGTGCTTTCGCTACCGGCCTGCCGGTATTTATGGTGAACACCAACACCTGGCAGACTTCTCTGAGCCTGCAGAGCTTCAACCTGGAAGTTCCGGTTGACGATCACGAGCGTATCGAGAAAGTTCAGGAATATGTTGCTAACTACATCAACGCTGACTGGATCGATTCTCTGACTGCCACTTCCGAGCGCAGCCGTCGTCTGTCTCCGCCGGCGTTCCGTTATCAGCTGACCGAACTGGCGCGCAAAGCGGGCAAACGTATCGTTCTGCCGGAAGGCGACGAACCGCGTACCGTTAAAGCAGCCGCTATCTGTGCTGAACGTGGTATCGCAACTTGCGTACTGCTGGGTAACCCGGCAGAGATCAACCGCGTTGCCGCGTCTCAGGGCGTAGAACTGGGCGCAGGCATTGAAATCGTTGATCCAGAAGTGGTTCGCGAAAGCTATGTTGCTCGTCTGGTCGAGCTGCGTAAGAACAAAGGCATGACCGAAACCGTTGCCCGCGAACAGCTGGAAGACAACGTGGTTCTCGGTACGCTGATGCTGGAACAGGATGAAGTTGATGGTCTGGTTTCCGGTGCTGTCCACACCACCGCAAACACCATCCGTCCGCCACTGCAGCTGATCAAAACTGCACCGGGCAGCTCTCTGGTATCTTCCGTGTTCTTCATGCTGCTGCCGGAACAGGTTTACGTTTACGGTGACTGTGCGATCAACCCGGATCCGACCGCAGAACAGCTGGCAGAAATTGCGATTCAGTCCGCAGATTCCGCCGCTGCCTTCGGTATCGAACCGCGTGTTGCTATGCTCTCCTACTCCACCGGTACTTCTGGTGCAGGTAGCGACGTAGAAAAAGTTCGCGAAGCAACTCGTCTGGCGCAGGAAAAACGTCCTGACCTGATGATCGACGGTCCGCTGCAGTACGACGCTGCGGTAATGGCTGACGTTGCGAAATCTAAAGCACCGAACTCTCCGGTTGCAGGTCGCGCTACCGTGTTCATCTTCCCGGATCTGAACACCGGTAACACCACCTACAAAGCGGTACAGCGTTCTGCCGACCTGATCTCCATCGGGCCGATGCTGCAGGGTATGCGCAAGCCAGTTAACGACCTGTCCCGTGGCGCTCTGGTTGACGACATCGTCTATACCATCGCGCTGACTGCGATTCAGTCTGCACAGCAGCAGTAATCTCGTCATCATCCGCAGCCTTACGCTGCGGATATCTGAACCGGAAATAGTCACTATTTCCGGTTTTTTATTCTCTTAATTTGCATTACTCCTTTCTGATTATCTTGCTTAACTGCGCTGCATCAATGAATTGCGCCATATCACTTTGCATACTTACCACTTTGTCTTGTGCAAGGGAAAATTTGCGCTATGTCCGCAATAACTGAATCCAAACCAACCAGAAGATGGGCAATGCCCGATACGCTGGTGATTATCTTTTTTGTCGCTATTTTAACCAGCCTCGCCACATGGGTTGTTCCGGTGGGGATGTTTGACAGTCAGGAAGTGCAGTACCAGGTTGATGGTCAGACGAAAACACGCAAAGTCGTAGACCCTCACTCATTTCGCATTCTGACCAACGAGGCCGGCGAACCTGAGTATCATCGCGTACAACTGTTCACGACCGGAGATGAACGTCCAGGCCTGATGAACTTCCCGTTTGAAGGGTTAACCTCCGGATCGAAATACGGGACAGCCGTTGGCATCATCATGTTTATGCTGGTGATTGGCGGTGCATTTGGCATCGTGATGCGTACAGGAACCATCGATAACGGCATCCTGGCGCTTATCCGCCATACACGAGGGAATGAAATACTCTTTATTCCGGCGCTGTTTATTCTCTTTTCGCTCGGTGGTGCGGTGTTCGGCATGGGAGAAGAGGCTGTCGCCTTTGCCATCATCATTGCCCCGCTAATGGTACGACTGGGTTATGACAGTATTACTACCGTCCTGGTGACCTATATCGCCACGCAAATCGGTTTTGCCAGCTCGTGGATGAACCCGTTCTGCGTGGTTGTCGCCCAGGGGATTGCTGGCGTTCCGGTGCTTTCCGGCTCCGGCCTGCGCATTGTGGTGTGGGTTATCGCGACTCTGATTGGCCTGATCTTTACCATGGTTTATGCCTCACGAGTGAAAAAGAATCCTCTTCTGTCACGCGTGCATGAGTCCGACCGCTTCTTTCGTGAAAAGCAGGCTGATGTTGAACAACGTCCGTTTACCTTTGGTGACTGGCTGGTATTGATTGTCCTGACCGCCGTGATGGTCTGGGTAATTTGGGGCGTGATCGTTAATGCATGGTTTATTCCAGAAATCGCCAGCCAGTTCTTCACTATGGGGCTGGTGATTGGCATCATCGGCGTTGTCTTCCGTCTTAACGGCATGACGGTAAATACCATGGCTTCATCCTTTACCGAAGGCGCGCGAATGATGATCGCCCCTGCCCTGCTGGTAGGTTTCGCCAAAGGGATTTTGCTGCTGGTGGGTAACGGTGAAGCCGGTGAGGCCAGCGTGCTGAATACTATCCTCAACAGCATTGCCAATGCCATTAGCGGTCTGGATAACGCGGTCGCGGCCTGGTTTATGTTGCTCTTCCAGGCGGTATTTAATTTCTTCGTGACATCCGGTTCTGGTCAGGCTGCGCTAACCATGCCATTACTGGCACCGCTTGGCGATCTGGTCGGTGTTAACCGCCAGGTTACCGTGCTGGCATTCCAGTTCGGCGATGGCTTCAGTCACATCATTTACCCGACCTCGGCGTCGTTAATGGCCACGCTCGGTGTTTGCCGGGTGGACTTCCGTAACTGGGTGAAAGTGGGTGCGACACTGCTTGGACTGCTGTTTATTATGTCCAGCGTGGTGGTGATAGGCGCTCAGTTAATGGGCTACCATTAAAAATGTTAAGAGCCGCAATTGCGGCTCTTTTTTATTCTGCCGTTTCAGTCTCTACGGCTTCATTTTTGGCATTGCGCTTCATCCACAACGCCAGTGCTTTCAGCGAGTCTGGAGTAAACTCATCGCAACGTGCGGTGATTTCTTCCGGCGTTAGCCAGCAAACTTCACTGACTTCATCTTCCTGGAGGGCGAATGGACCGTGAGAGACACAACTGAACAGCGCGCCCCAGACACGGCAATTTTTATCTTCGAAATAGAACTGCCCGTGCTCGGCAAAGGGGACACCGGCAATGCCCAACTCTTCTTCCGCTTCGCGACGTGCGGATTCCAGCAGTTGCTCATCGGCCTGGACCACACCACCAGCGGTCGCATCTAACATGCCGGGTAAAAAGTCTTTTGTCTCGGTACGACGCTGCACAAGAATTTTGCCCATGCCATCATGCACGACAATATAAGTTGCACGATGACGCAGACACTGTGCCCGCATTTGTTCCCGGCTGGCTTGTGCAATGACTTCGTTCTCTTCATTGACAATATCCACCCATTCAGTACTTGCCAAACGACGCTGTTCCATTATCAGGAAACCTTCTTTTTCTGGCGCTCTTACGGCGCATTTTGAGTTGTGGGTAAATTACGGATTAATCGCGATCTGCGCAATGATACTTTGATCATTGAGTGCGATTACGCTTAGTACGTCATCATCCAACATGCCATAGCTCGCCGGATAACCGCCTTTCGGGATGCTTACCGAACCGGGGTTAAAGTGGAAGATTTCACCCCGCTGTTCCGCCACTGGTAGATGGGTATGACCGTACACCAACACGTCGTTCTGGTTTAAAGTCGGCAGATTATCCGGGCCAAACAGATGACCATGCGTCAGAAACAGACGTTGTTTTTCCAGTAATACCTGTTGCCACGGTGCGGTTATCGGGAAGTGCAGCAGCATCTGATCCACTTCGCTATCGCAGTTGCCGCGCACGGCGATAACTTTATGCGCCACCTCATTCAGCCGTTCGGCTACTTTGGCTGGCGCATACCCTTCAGGCAGGGCGTTTCTCGGGCCATGATTCAGCACGTCGCCAAGAATCACCAGCCACTGAGCTCCGCTCTGGGCAAACAAATCCAGAACACGTTCCGTCGCCGGTAACGACCCATGAATGTCCGATGCAAACATCAGTTTCATCACTCACTCCTCGTCGAAAAAACGTAAGCTATGATACTGGATTCTATCGCCTCTATCAGCCAGATTGCTTCGCCGAAAGTGCAATAAAACGCTGAACTGAAGCCCTCTGCCACTGGAATGCTGCATAATCCACCAGACGTTCCGGCACCTCATCACCCTGTAATACCAGGCGGTTAATCATTAACGCCAAATCAGTATCCGCAATACACCACTCACCAAACAGATTCGGCTGGTTATGTGCCAGTAAATGTTCTGCCATCGCGAACAGTTTCTCTACACTGGCTTTTCCCTCCGCCGTTAGTGGCGCTTTTTTCGCACCAGCAAAGACAACATCCGTCGAACGTTCTTCGCGGATGGGCATCAGATCGCTGCGTAACCAGGCCTGAATCTGCCGTGCTCGCGCCCGATTTTGTAAATCAAGCGGATAAATGCGCTCCCAGGTCGGCGGCGCAAAACGATCCTCCAGATATTCTGCAATGGCAGAGGATTCACTCAACTCAAAATCATCAATTTGTAACAACGGCACGCGCCGTGTCTGTCCGTAACCTTGCCACGTCGGCCGCAAATGTTCACCGCTGTCGAGGTTGATGGTTTTTATATGAAAAGGCAGGCCTTTCTCCTGCAACGCCACCCAGGCGGATAACACATAAGGGGAGAAAAAATGGGCATCTGACCACAGCGTGATAGCAGGTTTACTCATTATGTCCTCAGCGATAAATGGGCTTGCTATCAAACTATAGAGCCTTTTTGTCACGGTGACTTGATGAAAACTTACACAAGTCGCTGCGCTTTCTATACTTGATGTGTTCAGATTATTAGATAACCGGAGCTGCAATGATCGATCTCTATTTCGCCCCAACGCCGAATGGTCACAAAATTACGTTGTTTCTCGAAGAGGCGGGACTGGATTATCGCTTAATCAAAGTTGACCTCGGTAAAGGTGGTCAGTTTCGCCCGGAGTTTTTGCGCATTTCGCCCAACAATAAAATTCCGGCGATTGTTGATCATGCCCCGACTGACGGCGGAGAACCATTAAGCCTCTTTGAATCAGGTGCGATTTTGTTGTATCTGGCGGAAAAAACAGGGCTATTTTTAGGTCATCAACCGCGTGAGCGCGCCACTACATTACAGTGGTTATTCTGGCAGGTTGGAGGCCTGGGGCCGATGCTCGGGCAAAATCACCATTTTAATCATGCAGCGCCACAGACTATTCCCTATGCAATTGAGCGTTATCAGGTTGAAACTCAGCGTCTGTATCATGTATTGAATAAGCGCCTGGAAAACTCGCCCTGGCTGGGCGGTGAAAACTACAGCATTGCAGATATTGCCTGTTGGCCGTGGGTTAATGCCTGGACTCGCCAGCGAATTGAACTCGCAATGTATCCGGCAGTAAAAAACTGGTATGAACGAATCCGCTCACGTCCTGCTACCGGGCAGGCGCTACTAAAAGCACAAGTAAATGATGAGATTTCGAATAGTTAACAGAACCTGGTTCTCGTGTATTATTTAATCCTAAATAAAACAACGGAGAACCTGCAATGGCACAACCTGCCGCGATTATTCGGATAAAGAACCTTCGTTTACGAACATTTATTGGCATTAAGGACGAAGAGATTAACAACCGTCAGGATATTGTTATCAATGTGACGATCCACTACCCCGCCGATAAAGCGCGAACCAGTGAAGATATCAACGATGCGCTGAATTATCGCACCGTAACGAAAAACATTATTCAGCATGTAGAGAATAACCGTTTCTCTTTGCTGGAAAAATTAACTCAGGATGTGCTCGATATCGCACGTGAACATCACTGGGTGACGTATGCTGAAGTGGAGATCGATAAACTGCACGCGCTGCGCTACGCCGATTCGGTATCCATGACCTTACGCTGGCAGCGTTAACCGCCATATCGGGAGGCTGCATGAACATAGTGATCACTGGAGGAACGGGATTAATTGGTCGTCATTTAATCCCACGTTTGTTGGAACTGGGTCATCAGGTCACGGTTGTAACACGTAACCCGCAGAAAGCCAGCTCAGTTCTCGGCTCCCAGGTGACACTATGGCAAGAGCTTGCCGATCAAAGCAACCTCAACGGCGTTGATGCGGTGATCAATCTGGCCGGTGAACCAATAGCCGATAAACGCTGGACTCGCGAGCAAAAAGATCGCCTCTGCCAAAGCCGCTGGAATATAACGCAAAAACTGGTGGATTTGATTAACGCCAGCGACACGCCGCCGTCAGTGCTCATTTCCGGCTCGGCGGCGGGATATTATGGTGACTTAGGTGAAGTCGTGGTCACCGAAGAAGAACCGCCACATAACGAATTTACCCATAAACTCTGCGCCCGTTGGGAGGAAATTGCCTGTCGGGCGCAAAGCGACAAAACACGAGTGTGCCTGCTGCGTACCGGCGTAGTACTGGCTTCGGATGGCGGTATCCTCGGTAAAATGCTGCCTCCGTTTCGCCTTGGCCTGGGCGGTCCGATTGGCTCCGGTCGGCAGTATCTGGCCTGGATTCATATTGATGATATGGTCAACGGTATTCTCTGGCTGCTGGATAACGATCTGCGCGGGCCATTTAATATGGTCTCGCCATATCCGGTACACAATGAACAATTTGCCCATGCGCTTGGTCATGCGCTGCATCGCCCGGCGATTTTGCGCGTCCCTGCCACAGCTATTCGCTTGCTGATGGGGGAATCATCGGTTCTGGTCTTGGGCGGACAACGTGCGTTGCCAAAACGGCTGGAAGAAGCGGGTTTTGCGTTTCGCTGGTACGATTTAGAAGAGGCGCTGGCGGATGTCGTTCGCTGATGTGGTCTATTGCAAACATCCGCCAGTTAATTCCCGGTGTTACAGGATTAGTGGCTTTGCGCGATAAGATCGTCTGGCGAAAGTCGGGTCAGCATCAGAACTAACTCTCTGTCTAAACCTCTCTCCAACATCTCCTGAGCAATACGCAGGGCTTCTTCACGTTTGCCCAGAATTAATCCATCATTCCGCCCTTCTTCACGTAATCTGTCAGCAATGGTCATCAGTTTCTCCTTTTCTTGTGGTGCACGTTCCGCTATCTCACCAATAAATGCTCGGAAACGCTGGGCATCCCCTGTTTGTAATACGTAATTAAACAGAGCTTTTAGCTGTCTGTCATTAGTGTTCCCTGTAACTAGCAGCGAAACAATTTGATCGACTAATCCCAACAGATCGCGCTGACGGATATGTTTCTGAATTAATTCCAACAACGCCATTTTGCGATGTTGCATAATCTCGTCATCCGGCACTACGGTAATATCCACCAGCGGAAAAGCCGATGAATAAATTTTGCGGGCTATAGCTGGCTCCGCAAATTCATCAAGCCAGCAGAGAGAATAAGGGTAAGGACTCCTGCAACCATGATAAAACAGCATCGGGATCACCAACGGAAGCTCTTTATAGCCCGCATCAAGATGGTTTTGCATTGCCGCGATGGAATAGCGCATCATGCGAAAAGCCATTAATTCTTCTGGCTTACTTTGGTGCTCTATCACTACATAAATATAGCCCGCGCCCTCCTGCATTTTCACAGACCACAAGAGGTCGGAATAATATTGCCGCAGGTCTTCATCAATAAAACTGTTAGGTTCCAGTTTGAGCGTCGTTAAATCACACAGTTTGCGCAGCGGTGCGGGAAGATGAATATCAATAAAATCCCGCGCGGTGTCTGGATGGCGTAAAAAAGATTTAAATACCGCATCATGCGGCGTGGAAGTTGTCGATATTGTCATGGCGTTCCGTCACCCCTCAAATTTAAGATGACGTGACAATACCCATCCTTAATAGCTAATGCAGCAGGCAGTTTTTATCTTTGGACAGCGAATTCAGAAGTATTTTTAGCGGACTGCAACTTTTACATTTCAGCGGAAGCTGACTCGCAAATTCCCCCTGAAAATACTCCGGCAGCATTAGCCACCGGAGAGGTAATTATTTCAGCGAACCTTTAAGGAACTGTTGCAGACGCGGACTTTGCGGGTTGCCGAATAACTGTTCTGGCGCCCCCTCTTCTTCAATTTTCCCTTGATGAAGAAAAATTACATGCGTGGAGACGTGGCGGGCAAAGCCCATTTCGTGGGTCACTACAACCATCGTTTTTCCCTCTTCTGCGAGCTGCTGCATAATACGCAACACTTCGCCTACCAGTTCAGGATCGAGCGCCGAGGTAGGTTCATCAAACAGCAGAACCTCCGGTTCCATTGCCAGCGCCCTTGCGATGGAAACACGCTGTTGCTGACCGCCGGAAAGATGCACCGGGTATTTCCCCTGCGCACGTTCGTCTATGCCGACTTTCGCCAGATACTTCACCGCCCGCTCGCGTGCTTCGTGCTTACTCAGACCCAGCACCTGAATCGGCGCTTCCATGACGTTTTCCAGTACCGTCATGTGGCTCCAGAGATTGAAGTGCTGGAACACCATCGTCAGGCGTGTGCGCAGTAAGCGCAGCTGATTTTTATCGGCGACTTTGAGTTGGCCGTCTTTATCACGCACCAGATTGATGGTCTGACCGTTAACCACGATCGATCCTTCGCTCGGTTTTTCGAGGAAGTTAATGCAACGCAGAAAGGTACTTTTCCCCGATCCCGACGATCCGATGATGCTTATCACATCTCCGGCGTTCGCTTGCAGAGAGACCCCTTTCAGCACTTCGTGTTCACCGTAGCGTTTGTGCAAATCGATAACGTTTAATTTATTCTCGGACATCGTATTCTCAGTGCGTTGAAGAAGGTTTCACATGCTGCAACCAGCGTTTTTCCGCTTTACGGAACAGGCTTATCAGGACATAAGAGATAATTAAATAGAGCACAGCGGCAATGCCGAAGGCGGTAAATGGTTGATACGTGGCGGCGTTGATATCGCGGGCAATTTTCAGCAGATCCGGCACTGTGGCGGTAAAAGCCAGCGCAGTAGAATGCAACATCAGGATCACTTCGTTGCTGTAGGCCGGTAACGCAATACGCAGCGCCGATGGCAAAATAATGCAGCGATACATTTTAAAGCTTGAGAAACCGTAGGCTCTGGCGGCTTCGATTTCCCCGTGCGGCACCGAACGGATCGCCCCGGCAAAAATCTCAGTGGTGTAAGCACAGGTGTTGAGCGTCAGCGCCAGCACGGTACAGTTCAGGCCACTGCGGAAAAAGGCATTAAGGAACTCGGTGCCCTTAACAATCTCCAGCGTGTACATGCCAGAATAGAACACCAGCAGCTGAACATACAGCGGCGTACCGCGAAAAATATAGGTAAATAACCAGATTGGAAACTGGATGTATTTATTACTTGAGACGCGACCAATCGCCAGAAACAGCGCCAGAATTCCGCCTATCACTACCGACAAAATCAGCAGCCACAGGGTGATCGCCACGCCGGTAAAACGATAACCATCGGTCCACAGCAGTGGTTTCCAGTATTCATGTAAGATTTCGATCACAGGTCAGCCCTCTTCACACCCACGGAATAGCGGCGCTCAAGGAACAGCAGCACACCATTGGAAACGGTGGTGAAAACCAGATAAATCACGCCACAGACGATGGCGAAATAGAACGGTTCCCAGGTACTTTTTCCTGCCAACTGCGTGGCTTTGACCACATCTTCCAGGCCGAGTAACGAAACCAGGGCTGTAGATTTGAGGATTACCTGCCAGTTGTTGCCAATCCCCGGCAGGGCGTAACGCATCATCGCCGGAAACATGATCCGCCGAAACACTTGCCCACGAGTAAAACCGAACGCCGTCGCCGCCTCTATATGTCCTTTCGGCACTGCCATAAACGCGCCACGGAACGTTTCGGTAAAATAAGCACCGTAGATAAAACCGAGAGTGATAATGCCGGCGACCATCGGGTCGATATCAATCTGCCCGACGCCCATCGCCTCCGTCACCGTGTTTAACGCAATCTGCAAACCATAGAAAATCAGCAGCATCAACACCAAGTCCGGCACGCCACGAATCAGCGTGGTGTATCCTTCGAAAATCAGCCCCGAAAGCCGATTTTGCGAGAGCTTACCGCCAGCGCCAATTAAACCGATGATTACAGCGAGCACTACAGAGCTGATAGCCAGCTCCAGCGTGACGAGCGCACCCTGTAAAATAACACCTGAAAACCCATACAACATGCTGCCTGTCCTGTTATGTGTGGTGAATTACCGCCTCTTGTCTCCCTCCGGTTACCCGAAGGGAGCGGACTTTCTTTCACCGATGGTGATTAACCACCATAAACATCAAAATCGAAGTACTTTTTCGCCAGTTTCTCGTAAGTACCGTCAGCGCGCATTTCGGCAAAGGCTTTGTTCAGTGCCTCGCGCAGTTCGTTATCTTCTTTGCGCAGACCCATGCCGGTGCCTACGCCAAACAGTTTTTCATCTTTAACAGACGGGCCACCGAATTTGTAATCTTTACCGACGGGTTGTTTGAGAAAACCTTCGCTGGCGGCGACCTCATCCTGGAACGCGGCATCAATACGTCCGGCAGTCAGGTCAGAATAAATGTTGTCCTGCCCCTGATAAGAGACGATTTCAATGCCTTTGGGCGCCCAGTGTTCATTACCAAATGTCTCCTGGGTGGTGCCCTGCAATACGCCTACCCGCTTGCCTTTCAGCGACTCGACTGTCGGCTGAATGTCGGAATTTTTCGCCACCACCAGACGAGAATCGGCAGCGTACAGTTTGTCGGTGAAGGCAATTTCTTGCTGACGTTTTTCCGTAATGGAAAGCGATGACATGATGGCGTCAATCTTCTTCGCTTTTAAGGACGGGATTAACGCATCCAGCGGATTCTCAACAAACGTACATTGCGTATTGATGCGTTTACATAGCTCCTTCGCCAAATCGATGTCAAAGCCAACCAGTTCGCCTTGTGAATTTTTTGATTCAAACGGCGCATAGGTCGGATCGGTGCCGATGCGGATGTTTTGCGGGATCGCAGCAAACGCTGCAGTTGCGCTGGAGAAGGCCAGAACCAGAGAGAGCGATAGCACCAGTTTTTTCATAATGTCCTCAACTGACAGTCTTTTTATAGGGAATATTTACAGGTTTGTTACACTTATCGTGCCATAAAATTGACCATCAAGGCAAAATATCCCGCCCCGTTAGACGTATTATTTTCCATTAAAAATGCTTAAGTATGCATTTTAATGCACCACGATAGTGCAACAAACCTGGCGTGCACCATGATGATCATTCCATCAGGTACAGCTTCCCTGCGACATATCAGTCACCGTAGACATTAAAGTCGAAATACTTTTTCGCCATCTTGTCGTAAGTGCCGTCCTGACGCAGTTCGCCAAGCGCCTTATCAAAAGCGGCTTTCAGTTCGGCATCATCTTTACGTAGCCCTACGCCTGTACCATCACCGAAGTATTTTTTGTCTTTCACTGATGAGCCAGCAAAGGCGAACTCTTTACCGGCAGGTTGCTTGAGGAATCCTTCGCTGGCCGCGACTTCGTCCTGCAAAGCGGCATCCAGACGGCCTGCATCCAGATCGGAATAGACCAAATCCTGGTTAGCATAGGCCACCACATCGACGCCTTTACTACGCCAGTTATCATTGGCATACGCTTCCTGGGTAGAGCCTTGCAGCACGCCAACATGTTTACCTTTCAGTGAATCCAGCGTCGGCTGGATCGGCGAACCTTTGGCGGCAATCAAACGAGAATCTGCGGCGTACAACTTGTCAGAGAAGGCAATCTCCTGCTGACGTTTATCAGTAATGGAGAGCGACGAAATAATGGCGTCGATTTTTTTCGCTTTCAGTGAGGGGATCAGCGCATCAAAGTCACTGGCAACCCAGGTACATTTCACCTGCATCCGTTTGCACATCTCGTTACCGAGATCGATATCAAAGCCAACAAAGTCACCTTTGGCATCTTTCGATGAGAACGGTGCATAGGTGGTATCCGTTCCGATACGTACCGTCTCCGGTAGCGCCGCATAGCTGGAGGCCGCTGCGGAAATACCGACTAACAAAGACAGAGCGAGAATCGACTTCTTCATACATAACCCTCAAGTGAAATGGCTTTTTTATGTTGTGTATTGTGTTGTGTGTTTGCAGGCTCTTTCATGCAGGTCTTATGCCATCTTGACGGCAACATTAACATTCAACGTTAAATATGTTAATAAGACGTTGCATTATTGTCCTAAAGTTGAAGATAGCAGGTATGGCGGTTGAATCGCAGCGTTTCGATTGAATGGCAGGAACAAAATGTCGAGGATTTGATCGCGGTTGCAAAATTGCCCTGAAACAGGGCAACAGCGGAATTATGCGCCCTGCCAGCGGGCAAAGAGATCTTCAGGAAGGGTTATCGCAAACTGGTCAAGAACACGGTTAACCGTCTGATTTATCACATCATCAAGGGATTGCGGGCGATGATAAAACGCCGGAACGGGAGGCATAATCACCGCACCGATTTCTGCCGCCTGAGTCATTAAACGCAGGTGGCCTAAGTGCAACGGAGTTTCACGCACGCAGAGCACCAACGGACGACGCTCTTTCAGCACCACATCTGCCGCACGGGTCAGTAAGCCATCAGTATAGCTATGGACAATACCGGACAGTGTTTTGATTGAACAGGGTAAAATCACCATCCCCAGTGTCTGGAAAGAACCGGAAGAGATGCTGGCGGCAATATCGCGCGCATCGTGCGTGACATCGGCTAATGCCTGCACTTCGCGCAGGGAAAAATCCGTTTCGAGGGATAAGGTCTGGCGCGCTGCCTGGCTCATCACCAGATGCGTTTCGATATCTGCGACATCACGCAGAACCTGTAATAAGCGCACGCCATAAATCGCGCCGCTGGCACCGCTGATGCCCACAATGAGTCGTTTCATAAAGAGTTGCCCTGTCAGACTTGCAGGCAGACTTTGCAGGATTTCGGCGAGAGTTGCAAGTCAGGGTGCCAGACTGGCACCCTGCGTGAAGGCATCATCCTTCGTTATGCATTTCGAGATTTTCCACTTCGTTCTGACGTTGCACTGCTTTGGCGTCGTCATTACGTAAAGTATCGAGGAAATCGAGATAGCCCTGATCAACATCTTTGGTGACGTAGACGCCGTTGAACACCGAGCATTCAAACTGCTGGATATCCGGGTTTTCAGCGCGAACGGCTTCGATCAGATCGTTCAGATCCTGGAAAATCAGACCGTCAGCACCGATGATCTGGCGAATTTCATCTACTTCACGACCGTGGGCGATAAGCTCCGTGGCGCTCGGCATATCAATACCGTAAACGTTCGGGAAGCGGATTTCCGGTGCCGCAGAAGCGAGGTACACTTTCTTCGCTCCGGCTTCACGCGCCATCTCGATAATTTGCTCAGAGGTGGTGCCACGGACGATAGAGTCATCGACCAGCAGGACGTTTTTATCGCGGAACTCGGCGCGGTTAGCGTTCAGTTTACGCCGCACGGACTTACGACGCAGTTGCTGACCCGGCATGATAAAGGTGCGACCAACGTAACGATTTTTGACAAACCCCTGACGGTACGGTTTACCCAGAATACGAGCAATTTCCAGTGCGATATCGCAGGAAGTTTCCGGGATCGGAATAACCACGTCGATATCCAGATCTTCCCATTCACGGGCAATTTTTTCGCCAAGCTTCGTTCCCATATTCACACGCGCGCTGTAAACGGAAATTTTGTCGATGAACGAGTCCGGGCGGGCAAAGTAAACATACTCAAACAGGCATGGATTGCTGACTGGATTATCGGCACACTGGCGGGTAAACAACTGACCATCTTCAGTGATGTAAATCGCTTCACCCGGTGCGACATCACGCAGGAACTCAAAGCCCAGGGTGTCGAGCGCAACGCTTTCAGAAGCGACCATATATTCTGTGCGATTCTCATCAATATCGCGTTTTCCTAACACCAGCGGACGAATGCCGTTAGGATCGCGGAAAGCAACCATACCGTGACCGATAATCATCGCCACACAGGCATACGCGCCACGGATCAGGCGGTTTGTGGCGGCAATGGCAGCAAAAATGTTGTCGGCTTCCAGCGGATAATGGCGAAAGTTGTCCAGTTCGCTGGCGAAGATATTGAGCAGAATTTCCGAGTCGGAAGTGGTGTTGATGTGGCGGCGTTTTTCTTCAAACAGCTTTTTACGCAACTCGTGAGCATTAGTCAGATTGCCATTATGGGCAAGCGTGATGCCATACGGGGAGTTAACGTAAAACGGCTGTGCTTCAGAGGCGCTGGAGCTGCCAGCCGTAGGGTAACGCACATGACCAATGCCCATATTGCCCTGTAAACGCTGCATATGGCGAGCTTCAAATACATCGCTCACCAGCCCGTTCGCTTTACGCAAACGGAAGCAGTTATTGGCATCAATGGTGATGATGCCGGCGGCATCCTGACCGCGATGCTGAAGCACCGTTAAGGCATCATAAATCGATTGGTTAACCGGCATAACACCGGCGATACCGACAATACCGCACATACGTCTTTTTCCTCGTTAAGCCACATCTCAGAGCACTTACGCTCTGGGCAAGAAACTTGACGAGCTTTGCAGATAATCAAAAAACCATCTGATGATAAAACTGAACTGTGGAATCAGCTGTGATTTGCTCCAGTCTTCGCTTTTCGACACTCCGGTAAAGGAGTCAAGAAAGAAAAGAATGGCAGCAACAATCAGCACACCACGCAACGCACCGAAACAGACGCCCAGCACCCGATCGGTGCCTGACAACCCTGTTTTCTCCACTAGCTGGCCTATCACGAAGTTCACGATAGCGCCAACGATAAGTGTGGCAATAAACAGTACCGCGATGGCAATCCCATTTCGAACCAGTTCGTCTTCAAAGCCCGTAAACCAGACTGACAGGTAAGTGTAGTAATGACTGGCGACAAAGAAAGCACAACCCCATGTCACCAGCGATAACGCTTCACGAACAAAGCCACGGATCAGGCTAACCAGAGAGGAAAAAGCAATCACCGCGATTATGGCGTAATCAATCCAGACCATATGTGTCCCACGATTTTACGCCCTGTCATCCTGTTCGGGGCGCATTCTAACAGAAAAAGAAAACGTTTGCGTAGGGATTTCCTTCCCGTGCATCAATAAAAATGGCGCTGAAAAAACATTCAACGCCATCGTTTTTTTTTGCCTTTGCGGCATCGGGCAATACATGTCGGATGCGGCGTGAACGCCTTATCCGACCTACGGTTCTACCCCTGCGTAGGCCTGATAAGACGCGCCAGCGTCGCATCAGGCAAAACCGTATTAATTCGGCGTATAGCCCATTACCACGCCGCTTAAGCCAGAAAGTTGCTTCAGCTCACCCAGCGAGCCTTTCAGCTTCTCTTTCGAGGCATCCGGCCCAACCAGAATACGGGTAATTTTACCCTGTACTGGCGTTGACGGCGACGTATAAACCCGGTATCCCGCACCGCGCAATTTACCAACAATCTCATTCACTTTGTCGGCATTTTTCAGCGCACCCAGTTGCACAACATACGCTTTACCCGTCGGTGCAGCTTTTTCCTCCACGACCGGTTTCGGTTCTGGCTTCGGCGCAGGTGCTTCCACTTTCGGTTTAGGCGGTTCCACCGGTTTCGGCTTCGGCGGAGCGACCAGTGCAGGTTCCGGTTCAAACTCGGTATTATTGGCTGCAATGATTGCCGGATCGAGCGAAGGTGCCGCAGCATCGCCCGCACGCACCTCCTCTGCAGCCCCTTCCGGCGGCTGTGTCGGCAATGCCTGGGTAGCGGCTGGCATCATATCAGGCTCATCACGATCGCCCGCTTTAGGCACCAGCGGGATTGCCGCGAACTCATCCTGATAATGTTTTTTCTGCCCGTCCAGCAGCCCTGGCAGCACAATCACTCCCAGCGCCACCAGCACTATTGTGCCAACTAACCGATTCTGAAACTTACTCGCCACCGCTTCTCCTCGCGTCAATCACTTCCATGACATGTGCGACCGTGTGGAATGAACCACACACCAGCACGGTATCTTCCGGTTTAGCGTCTGCCATTGCGGCATCCCATGCCTGCGCAACGCTATCAAATGATTTGCCGTTACCCAAATGCTCAAGCAGTTGTTCTGCCGTGGCACCGCGCGGCCCTTCCAGTGGCGCACAATACCAGTCATCCACCACGCTTTTCAACCAGGCCAATGTACCAGCAATATCTTTATCATGTAGCATACCGATTACTGCCAGTACGCGCCCCTTTTTCGGTAACGCTTTCATACGCCCGGTAAGATATTCTGCCGCATGGGGATTATGGGCGACATCAAAAATGACGCGTGGCGACTCGCTCACAATCTGGAAACGTCCCGGCAAAATTGCGCTGGCAATGCCATCGCGAATTGCCTGTTCACTGACCTCCAGACCGCTGGCACGCAGCGCAGCCAGCGCCGTTGCGGCATTCGGTTGTGGGACAAGCGGTAACGGCAGGTTTTCCAGCGTACCGTTTGCGTCAGTAAACGACCAGCCATGGTCGCTGACGAAATAATTCCACTCTACGCCTCGACGTCGCAACAGTGCGCCCTTCTCATGCGCTACATCGGCGATGGTGTACGGCATTTCAGGTTCACCAACGATCGCCGGTCTTTCACTGCGGAAGATCCCCGCTTTCTCGCGACCAATGCTTTCGCGATCTGGCCCCAGCCAGTCGGTATGATCCAGCGCAATGCTGGTCACCACAGCCACATCAGCATCGACAATATTGGTGGCATCCAGACGACCACCCAGCCCCACTTCCAGAATTACCACATCAAGTTGCGCCTGTTTAAACAGCCACAGCGCCGACAACGTGCCGTATTCAAAATAGGTCAGGGAAATATCACCGCGTGCCGATTCAATCTCAGCAAAAGAGGCGGTGTGGGCCGATTCTGGTAGTTCCTGACCCTGCACACGAACGCGCTCGGTATAACGCACCAGATGCGGCGAACTGTAAACACCCACTTTGTACCCTGCCGCCATGAGTATCGATTCCAGCGTGCGGCAGGTTGTGCCTTTGCCATTAGTACCCGCGACGGTAAACACAAACGGTGCTGGTTTCAGAACGCCGAGACGCGCTGCCACCTGGCTTACGCGCTCAAGGCCGAGATCGATAGTCTTACTGTGCAGGTTTTCCAGATAAGAAAGCCACGAAGCCAAAGGCGACGCGGCTTGAGGTGTGCGTTTGATAATCATGGTATCCGCTGATTCATTACGGGGATAATAGCAAAAGGGCAGAGCCAGCGGCCCTGCCCTTATCAGTTATCAGGCCTCAGGTTCCTGATCCGGTGCTGGTGGCACCACTTCGCCTTCACGTGGCGCTTCAGGATTTGGCGCTGGCAGATTCATCAGCTTCGCCAGAATGCTCGCCAGTTTCAGGCGCATTTCCGGACGACGGACGATCATGTCGATCGCGCCTTTTTCGATCAGGAACTCACTGCGCTGGAATCCCGGCGGCAGTTTTTCGCGAACGGTCTGTTCAATCACACGCGGGCCGGCAAAGCCGATCAACGCTTTCGGTTCAGCAATATTGAGATCGCCAAGCATCGCGAAACTTGCAGAAACACCGCCCATGGTCGGATCGGTCAGCACGGAAATGTACGGCAGACCGCGCTCTTGCATTTTCGCCAGCGCCGCAGAGGTTTTCGCCATCTGCATCAGCGACATCAGCGCCTCTTGCATACGTGCGCCACCAGAGGCGGAAAAGCAGATAAGCGGGCAGTTGTCTTCCAGCGCCTGCTCAACGGCACGCACAAAACGAGCACCCACTACGGATCCCATTGAACCGCCCATAAAGGCAAATTCGAAGGCAGCAGCAACGACCGGCATTCCATACAGGGTGCCTTTCATTA
This sequence comes from Escherichia sp. MOD1-EC6819, assembly GCF_002965765.1. Lineage (NCBI taxonomy): Bacteria > Pseudomonadati > Pseudomonadota > Gammaproteobacteria > Enterobacterales > Enterobacteriaceae > Escherichia > Escherichia sp. MOD1-EC6819. The sequence continues at coordinate 69,933 of NZ_PTRG01000006.1, forward strand.
CGACCAGCGCGTCTTTTTCGCCGGTTTCTTTCTGTGCTGATGCCAGACGATCTTTATACTTTTTGGAGTCACGGAACTTCAGCACATCTTTCGGCTCAAGCTCGCTACCCAGCTCCACAAGGCTTCCTTCATCTAACAGGCTATGCAGGCGATTACGCGCCGTCATACGCATGTGATGGTCACACTTCGGACAGACCTCAAGATTACGTTCCAGCTCTGCACGGTATAAAACCTGACCGCAGCTATCACACTTAGTCCACACACCTTCAGGAATGCTTGCCTTGCGGGTGGGAGTAATGTTGCTTTTAATTCGTTCAATCCAGCTCATTAGGGACCTTTCTGTCTGAACCTGGTTCGATGCCAGTTTTATCTTTGGGGACGCATAATGCCATTTTTGCCCCCAACAGACCATCAATGTTGCACATTAAAACATAACAGCCCGAAACTTTGGATAAAAAAGTGGTCGAACCGCCGAGTTACTTTATTTTGCGGCGCGTGCCGCAGCGCGTTTGTGACGGATAATTTCGATGACGCCCGGCAATATGGAAACCACAATAATCCCGACGATCAGCAGCTTAAGGTTATCCTGAACCATTGGGATTGTACCGAAGAAATAGCCTGCGTAGGTAAAAAGCAGCACCCATAACAGCGCGCCGATCACATTGTAAGCGGCGAAATGACGGTACGACATGTGGCCCATCCCCGCAACGAACGGGGCGAACGTTCTGACGATTGGCACAAAACGGGCAAGAATAATGGTTTTGCCACCGTGTTTCTCATAAAACTGATGCGTTTTGTCGAGATAACTACGGCGGAAAATTTTCGAGTTCGGATTACTGAATAATTTCTCGCCGAACAATCGCCCGATGGTGTAGTTGACCGCATCACCAACAATCGCGGCAATTAACATCAGTACGACCATCATATGAACATTGAGATCGTTGGTTTCAAGCGAAGCCAGTGCTCCAGCGACAAACAGCAGCGAATCTCCCGGCAGAAACGGTGTCACCACCAGACCGGTTTCACAGAACAAAATCAAAAACAGGATGGCATAAACCCAGACGCCATACTCTGCGACCAGCTCCGCCAGATGCACATCAATGTGCAGGATAAAATCGATGAGGAAATAAATCAGGTCCATAATTGCCTATGCCTTTTGCTCTTACTCTTTCAGGCCGTAACTGCGTTGGCTACGGCCTGAAATGTTCAGAGCATTATTCTCGTTAGTCCGCCAGAAATAGCGGGCCCATTGGCGGCTTTGGAAGATCAAACCGGTCAGGGTAATCCACCGCAACCAGATATAGACCTTCCGCTTTCGCCGTTGCTGCCGCCAGCGTTCTGTCCTTTGCCGCCAACAGCTCTGCTATCCAGCTCTCTGGCTGGTTGTGGGCACCGACTTCCATCAGGCTGCCTACAATATTCCTCACCATATGGTGTACAAAGGCATTCGCTTTGATATCCACCACCACATAAGGACCGTGACGCGTGACGTTGATATGCATAACGTTGCGCCACGGCGTTCGGGACTGACATTGCACCGCGCGAAACGAGGTGAAATCATTCTCGCCCAGCAGACATTGTGCAGCCCGATGCATCCGTTCGGCGTCCAGCGGTTCGTAAAAGTGGGTTACCCCTTTACTCAGCACTGCCGGGCGCAGGCGATGATTGTAGATGATGTAGCGATAACGGCGAGCCGTGGCGCTAAATCTGGCATGAAAATCATCGGGTACAGCTTTAACCCAACGCACGGCGATGTCACCAGGTAAATTCGCATTTACGCCCAACGTCCACGCAGCGTCTTTGCGCTGCGCGGTCGTTTCGAAATGCACAACCTGCCCGGTGCCGTGTACGCCTGCGTCGGTACGCCCGGCGCAGAAGACGGTGATCGGTTCGTTCGCCACCTGCGAGAGCGCCTTTTCCAGCTTCTCCTGCACGCTGCGAACTTCGTTCTGCCGTTGCCAGCCGTAATATCTGCTGCCGTCGTACTCAATGCCCAGCGCAATTTTATAAACTGGCGGTTGTTGCTGGTCGGACATTAGTACAGGTACTCCTGCACCAGTTTTTCAGCGATCTTCACTGCCATCAATGCGCCGCCAAAGCGAACGTTATCAGCCACCGACCAGAACTGAATTTGCTCCGGCATACCATAGTCATTACGCACGCAACCAACAGAAAGATGCGGCGACCCGGAAGCATCGCCCACCTGCGTTGGAAATTCATTCTCTTCAGAAAGCTCAATATCTTCGCTTTGAGCAAACGCATCACGCGCTTCTTCTGCCGCCAGCGGACGCAGTGCTTCAAAATTGACCATCTGGGCATGACCGTAAAATACCGGTGCCTGAACAACACTTGCCGAGATCATCAGTCCTTCGTCCTGCATGATTTTGCGCACTTCATCGACGATACGGCGTTCTTCGCGCACGCTACCTTCGCGATCCGGCAATAAGGGCAGCATGTTGAACGCCAGCTGACGCCCAAAGAAATCTTCTTCATCAATCGGAATACCGTTCAGCAGTTTCGCGCTCTGCCCCGCTAACGCATCGACCGCTTTTTTACCCTGGGCGGAGGCAGAAATCAGGCTGGTGACGCTGATACGAGACAAACCGCCTTGATCGATTAACGGTTTCAGTGCCGCCAGTAACTGGCTGGTCAGGCTATCCGGTACGGCGATGACATTCCGGTTGCGGTAATCGGTCAGTACAAACGGGTTTACTTCCGGCACCACCAGCGGTACGTCGGGTTCGAGAGCAAACAATCCGCTGCTGTCGATCACCAGACAACCCGCGTTAGTCGCTTCTTCAACCCAGGCAGCGGTCGCTTCTTTGCCTGCGACAAAAAATGCCAGTTGCGCCTGCGTCCAGTCGAATTCAGCGGCATCCTGCACGGTGATTGTCTTACCACCAAAGCGCAGTTGTTCGCCTGCGCTTTCGTTACGTGCCAGTGCATAAATTTCCCCAACCGGGAACTGACGTTCAGCCAGCGTTTCAAGCAGGGCTTCGCCCACAGCGCCAGTTGCGCCCAGGACGGCAATGTTCCAGCCTTCAGACATGGTGGTTTACTCCAGAAATAGCAAAACTCCCTGCCAATATTACAGCAGAGAGCATGAAGAAGAGATTAACGTGCCGGATGATGAACGGCGTTAAAACCCAGTTTACACAGTAATGCCGCCGCGCTGGCGTCATCACAGATCACATACAGAGACGACCATTCACGGCGCTCAAGGTAGTTTTTGCGCAGTTTATCAAACTCACCCGGTATTCCGGCGACTTTACGCAGCGGTGCGTCATCGCGGCGCACATCATACACCAAATGCACCAGCCTTTTCAGCGTTGGCTGATCGAGCGAGCCATGCAGCGTAATGCGACCAAACTCTGGCGTTGGCAGCAATGTATCCAGCGCAACGTGTTGTTCATGACCAATAAACTTGCTATAGGCTTCAAACACTTGCGTAGTACCGCGCGCTTTTCCTTCCAGGGTATAACCGGCAATATGCGGCGTGCCGATATCCACTTTCTTCAACAGTTCCACGTTGAGTTCCGGTTCGCCTTCCCAGACATCCAGCACCACGCTTAATTTCTGACCTTCGTTCAGACAGGTCAGCAGGGCGGTATTATCGACGACTGCGCCACGGCAGGCGTTAATCAGGATCGCTCCAGGTTTAAGGCTACGGATCAGTTTTTCATCCGCCAGATGTAGCGTTTTGTACTGTCCGTCTTTGAAGAGTGGCGTATGGAAAGTCAGAATATCCGCGTGCTGAACCAGCTCATCAAGAGAACGGAAATCCCCCTCATCCCCACGATCGGCGCGTGGCGGATCGCAAAGCAAAGTTTTAATCCCCAACGCCTCCAGCCGCGCCTGTAATCGACGACCGACATTACCGACGCCCACGATCCCCACGGTACGGTCATGCAGTGAAAATCCATCGCGTTCGGCAAGCATCAGCAATGACGAGAAAACGTATTCCACTACCGCAATCGCATTACAGCCAGGTGCCGCAGAAAAACCAATCCCCACCTGCTTCAACCATGCCTCATCAACATGGTCTGTCCCTGCCGTGGCAGTGCCAACAAATTTTATCGGTTTCCCCGTCAGCAGCGACGCGTTCACTTTTGTGACTGAACGCACCATCAGCGCATCTGCATCATCCAGTTCAGCGACTGGAATTGGACGCCCCGGAACCGCTTTCACCTCACCCAGACGGCTAAATAATTCGCGGGCATAAGGCATATTTTCATCAACAAGGATTTTCACGTTTGTGCTACCTGTATGAGAACGAGAGTTAACCGGATAAGTGTGCCATAATCTCGCGGCCAGGCATACTTGCGATGATTTCAGGTATAAGGATACATAATGATACAACCTCTTTCAGGCCTTCCTCCTGCGCAACCACCAGGGCAGGGGGATAACCTGTCGTCTGGCGCAGGCAATCAACCTTTATCCAGCTTGCAACGTACCGCGTTGGAAAGTTTGATGACCAAAATAACTTCGCTGACGCAACAGCAGAGAGCGGAATTGTGGGCCAATATAAAGCACGACATCGGTCTGCCGGGTGATTCACCTTTGCTTTCACGCCACTTCCCGGCCGCAGAACAAAACCTTGCGCAACGTCTGCTATCTGCGCAAAAAAGTTATTCTGTCCGCCAACTTCTGGCTCAATTGGGGGAATATTTACGTCTGGGGAATAATCGTCAGGCCGTCACGGATTATATCCGGCATAATTTTGGCCAGACACCTCTGAATCAACTCTCACCGGAGCAATTAAAAACCGTCCTGACTCTGCTACAAGAAGGGAAGATGGTTATCCCACAGCCGCAACAGCGCCAGGCGACCGAGCGACCTTTATTACCAGCAGAGCACAATACGCTCAAGCAACTGGTCACAAAACTCGCGGCAGCCACGGGGGAACCCAGTAAACAGATCTGGCAATCGATGCTGGAACTTTCAGGGGTGAAAGATGGCGAGTTGATTCCGGCGAAACAGTTTAACCATCTCGTCACCTGGTTACAGGCGCGTCAGGCGTTAAGTCAGCAACACACACCGACGCTGGAGTCGCTCCAGATGGCGCTAAAACAGCCACTGGATGCCAGCGAGCTGACGGTATTATCGACCTATGTTGAGCAAAAGTATGGCCTTTCTACGCATTCAGCCCTGACTTCTGCACAGGCCGAGGATATCCTTAACCAGCTCTATCAGCGGCGGGTGAAAGGCATTGAACCGCGTAATATTCAACCGCTGTTCAATCCCTTTACCCCATTCATTGACACGATACAAAAAATGTCAATGCGCCCCAGCTTGTGGATATTATTCGTCGTCATCGTTGTGATGTTGGTTTGGCTGGTGAGTTAACACCGGCGAAACGACAGTATCGTCACGATAATCCCCAGCACCGCCGATATCGCCCCAGCAAGAAATACCGAAGAGTAGCCAAACGAGGTCGCCAGCACTCCCGCCAGCGGCCCGGAAACGCCGAGGGCGATATCCTGAAACGCGGCATAGCCGCCGAGCGCAGTACCGCGAACCTGGGAAGGAACACGTTTAACCACTTCCACACCCAGCGCAGGGAAAATAAGCGAACACCCTGCTCCGGTTAACGCCGCACCTGCTAATGCGACCCACGCGGCCGGCGCCTGCCAGAGCAACAACAAGCCTATCGTTTCCACCAGCAGAGAGACAATCGCCACTTTTACGCCGCCAAAACGATCCGGCATCCAGCCAAACATGACGCGCATCACGACAAATGCGCCGCCAAACGCGGTAAGAGTAAAGCCCGCCATCGCCCATCCTTTGCTGGCAAAGTAGAGCGAAACGAAAGTCCCGATAACCGCAAAACCAACGCCTTGTAGTGCCAAACCTAACCCTGGTTTCCAGATAAGCCTGATAACGCTCCACAGCGATGGACGTTCTCCCGCCAGGGCCGGTACTTTGCGCACTGTGCCGTTACAGGCCCACGCCAGTAAGGGTAATGCCATTGTGGTGAGCGCCAGTGCGGCAAAACCGTAATGGCTATGAATCAACAGGCCAAGCGGCGCACCAACAGCGAGGGCACCGTAAATCGCCATTCCGTTCCATGACATCACTTTGCCGGAATGTTTTGGCCCAACGATGCCTAATCCCCAGGTCAGAGCGCCCGTCAGTAACTGGCTTTCACCAAAGCCAAGAATCAAACGCCCGACGACCAACAGGGCAAATTTGAACGGTGCGGAGACGGGTAACAGCGCCGCCAGCAGCAGCGCGCCGCCAGCCAGACCACAAGCTAACATCCCCTGAAGCGCCGAACGTTTTGCGCCATATTGATCGGCCAGCCGCCCGGCGTAGCCACGCGTCAGCACCGTAGCCAGAAACTGAATGCCGACGGCAATCCCGACCATGGTGTTGCCATAGCCCAGTTCATGATGAACAAACAGCGGGATAACCGGCAACGGTAACCCTACGGTCATGTAAGTTAGAAAAACCGCAAAGGCGATACGAAAGAGTGAAAAATTGGCAGAAGATCGTGTTTCTGTTTGGCTTACAGCAGTCATGCATTACTCCAGAATGCAGCGCAAGGCGAGGAATTTCCCCGTCTCATCTCTCTGGTTTCAGGGTTACGGTGCGTTGGCAGGATTTAACGCTTACGTCTTTTCAGAAGGAAATCGACAAAGCGGGAAGTTTGCCTGGAACAGGCGGCAATTGTCAATGATGTGAAAAAGGGAACCATCAGGCTCCCTTTTGCGTTAGTGTCGGATGCGACGCTGACGCGTTTTATCCGACCGACTCTATCTATTAATCTTTCAGCTTACGCATTACCAGCGTGGCGTTGGTGCCGCCGAAGCCGAAGCTGTTAGACATAACGGTAGTCAGTTCGCGATCGGTTGTTTCGGTCACGATGTTCAGACCCGCCGCCTGTTCGTCCAGCTCTTCAATGTTGATGCTCGGGGCGATAAAGCCGTGTTCCAGCATCAGCAGAGAGTAGATAGCTTCCTGCACACCCGCCGCGCCCAGTGAGTGACCGGTCATTGCTTTGGTTGCAGAAATCGCCGGGCTCTTATCGCCGAACACTTCACGGATAGCCGCCAGCTCTTTCACGTCGCCAACCGGAGTTGAAGTACCGTGAGAGTTCAGGTAGTCGATTGGGGTATCAACGCCGTGCATCGCCATCTTCATGCAGCGAACCGCACCTTCACCAGACGGAGCAACCATATCTGCGCCATCAGACGTTGCGCCGTAGCCAACGATTTCAGCGTAGATGTGGGCGCCACGTGCCAGAGCGTGTTCCAGCTCTTCCACCACGACCATACCACCGCCGCCAGCGATAACGAAACCATCACGATGAGCGTCATAAGTACGGGAGGCTTTTTCCGGGGTGTCGTTGTATTTGGTAGACAGCGCGCCCATTGCGTCAAATTCGCACGCCATTTCCCAGCACAGTTCTTCGCCGCCGCCAGCAAACACGATATCTTGTTTGCCCAGTTGGATCTGCTCGACTGCGTTACCGATACAGTGTGCGGAAGTCGCACACGCGGAGCTGATGGAGTAGTTAACACCGTGAATTTTAAACGGTGTGGCGAGGCAGGCAGAAACGCCAGATGCCATCGCTTTGGTGACCACATACGGGCCAACCGCTTTCAGGCCGCGCGGGCCACGCATTGCGTCAGCGCCGAACACCTGGAAACGCGGGGAACCGCCGCCGGAACCTGCAATCAGGCCAACGCGCGGGTTATTCTGGTAAGCTTCCGGAGAGAGGCCAGCATCTGCAATTGCCTGCTCCATAGAAAGGAATGCATAGATGGATGCGTCGCTCATAAAGCGCACAACTTTGCGGTCAATGAGGCCAGTGGTATCCAGTTTTACGTTGCCCCAGACGTGGCTACGCATGCCGGAATCCTTCAGCTCCTGAGAGAAAGTGATCCCTGAACGTCCTTCACGCAGAGATGCCAGGACTTCCTGCTGGTTATTACCGATGCTGGAAACAATGCCCAGGCCAGTAATCACTGCACGTTTCATTCAATACCTCTGTAAGTCGCACATAGAGTAAGTTTCGAATGCACAATAGCGTACACTTGTACGCCGAACAAGTCCGATCAGACAATTTATAGAGAAATTTGCGCAGCCTGACACACATCGCTAAGATCGAGCCACCGCCTGTAAGACGAGTAACTTACGTGAAACACTACGCAATACAACCTGCCAACCTCGAATTTAATGCTGAGGGTACACCTGTTTCCCAAGATTTTGACGATGTATATTTTTCCAACGATAACGGACTGGAAGAGACGCGTTATGTCTTTCTGGGAGGTAACCAATTAGAGGCACGTTTTCCTGCTCATCCACATCCTCTGTTTGTGGTAGCCGAGAGCGGCTTCGGCACCGGATTAAACTTCCTGACGCTATGGCAGGCATTTGATCAGTTTCGCGAAGTGCATCCGCAGGCGCAATTACAACGCTTACATTTCATTAGTTTTGAGAAATTTCCCCTCACCCGTGCTGATTTAGCGTTAGCGCATCAACACTGGCCGGAACTGGCGCCTTGGGCGGAACAACTCCAGGCGCAGTGGCCTTTACCCTTACCCGGTTGCCATCGTTTATTGCTCGATGAAGGACGCGTAACGCTGGATTTATGGTTTGGCGACATTAACGAACTGACCAGCCAACTGGACGATTCGCTGAATCAAAAAGTGGATGCCTGGTTTCTGGACGGCTTTGCGCCCGCGAAAAACCCGGATATGTGGACGCAAAACCTGTTTAATGCCATGGCGCGTCTGGCGCGTCCTGGCGGCACGCTGGCGACCTTCACTTCTGCCGGATTTGTCCGTCGCGGTTTGCAGGAAGCCGGATTCACAATGCAAAAGCGTAAGGGCTTTGGGCGAAAACGGGAAATGCTTTGCGGCGTAATGGAACAGACATTACCACTCCCCTCCTCCACGCCGTGGTTTAACCGTACAGGCAGCAGCAAACGGGAAGCCGCAGTTATCGGCGGCGGTATCGCCAGCGCGTTATTGTCTCTGGCGCTGTTGCGTCGCGGCTGGCAGGTAACGCTTTATTGCGCGGATGAAGCCCCCGCGCTGGGTGCTTCCGGCAATCGTCAGGGGGCGCTGTATCCGTTATTAAGCAAACATGATGAGGCGCTGAACCGCTTTTTCTCTAATGCGTTTACTTTTGCTCGTCGGCTTTACGATTTATTGCCCGTTAAATTTGATCATGACTGGTGCGGCGTCACGCAGTTAGGCTGGGATGAGAAAAGCCAGCATAAAATCACGCAGATGCTGTCGATGGATTTACCCGCAGATCTGGCTGTTGCAGTCGGGGCGAATGAGGTTGAAGGCGTTACAGGTGTAGTAACAAATTGCGGCGGTATTACATATCCGCAAGGTGGCTGGTTGTGCCCGGCAGAACTGACCCGTAATGTGCTGGAACTGGCGCAACAGCAAGGCTTACAGATTCGTTATCAACACCAGTTACAGGACTTATCCCATAAGGATGACTGTTGGTTGCTGAATTTTGCAGGTGATAAGCAAGCGACGCATAGTGTGGTGGTACTGGCGAACGGGCATCAAATTAGCCGTTTCAGCCAAACATCGCCTCTGCCGGTGTATTCAGTTGCCGGTCAGGTTAGCCATATTCCGACAACACCGGAACTGGCGAAACTGAAGCAGGTGCTGTGTTATGACGGTTATCTCACGCCGCAAAATCCGGCAAATCAGCATCATTGTATTGGCGCCAGTTACCATCGCGGTAGTGAAGATACGACGTACAGTGAAGATGATCAGCAGCAGAATCGCCAGCGGTTGATTGATTGTTTCCCGCAGGCGAAATGGACGACAGAAGTCGATGTCAGTGATAAAGAGGCGCGTTGCGGTGTACGTTGTGCCACCCGCGATCATCTGCCAATGGTGGGCAATGTTCCCGATTATGACGCAACGCTCGCGGAATATGCCTCGCTGGCGGAACAGAAAGATGAGGCGGTAAGCGCGCCGGTTTATGACGATCTGTTTATGCTTGCAGCTTTGGGTTCGCGTGGTTTGTGTTCTGCCCCGCTGTGTGCCGAAATTCTGGCGGCGCAGATGAGCGACGAACCGATTCCGATGGATGCCAGTACGCTGGCGGCGTTAAATCCGAATCGGTTATGGGTACGGAAATTGTTGAAAGGTAAAATGGTGAAGGCCGGGTAATCAGCTTTGGCATTGTTTGTCGGATGCGGCGTGAACGCCTTATCCGACCTACGGTAACATGTAGGCCTGATAAGACGCGGCAAGCGTCGCATCAGGCATGGTGCTCCAGACGCCAACAACTTACTGCTGTGACGCCTGCTGAAACAGTTTTTCCCACATATCGGTAACCAGCGCCTGGTCACGCGGCGACAATTCACCGGCGCCAATGGCTTTTTCCAGACTCTGGCTAACGGTTGTATGCACAGCCTGGGCGGAGTGGTCATCACCACTTTCCAGTTCTGCGATGGCTAACGTCAGGTGGCCACGCAAATATCCACTGGCAAACAACTCATCATCACTGGCATGGTCAACCATACCGTCGATTAATGCCAGAATGCGTGATTCAAACTCCGCGATCATCTTCTTTCCTCATTGTAAAACGTGGCGCTGGCTTCAGTTGAGCTCTTCCGGCCACGGGAACTGTTCCGCCGTAATTTCCGGCGTGTGATAATAATTTTGTAATGCGTTTATGAAGCGTGCCGGACGTTCGGGAATACCGTTTGCCAGATAATCCATCACCTGCGCATGTACGCGTCGCTGGAACACCACGCGATCCGGTTCGAAGTCGCCTTCCAGATTGTCGCAGCTAACGTTAAACGGATATCCCGCCGCCACGCAGAACAACCAGTCCAGCGCCTGCGGCTTAACTTCAACATCTTCAAACTGGCTTTGCGTTTGGGCATCGCGTCCGTCCGGGCAATACCAGTAGCCGAAATCAACCAGTTCACGGCGCGCTTTCCCGGCAATACACCAGTGCGAAATCTCATGAATTGCGCTGGCATAAAAACCATGAGCAAAGACGATTCGGTTAAACGGTATTTCCGCATCAGCAGGAAGATAGATCGGTTCGTCGTCGCCTTTAATCAGACGGGTATTAAATTCATCGGCAAAGCAGCTATTAAAAATTTCAATCAACTGCTCATAGTGGTGTGTACTGTTCATTAGTTCATCCCCAACCAGTGGAGGATCTCCTGTCCGTGGCTATCATAAAGTAATTTGGCACTCATCACCGCCGATACAATAACGATCATCGGGCGGATCAGCTTTTGTCCTTTGCTCAACACCAGTCTTGAACCCATGCGCGCGCCGAGAAACTGCCCCACCAGCATCACGAATCCTGTCGCCCAAATCACTTTGCCGCCGAGAATAAACAGCAGCAAACCGCCTATGTTTGACGTTGCGTTAAGTAATTTAGCGTGAGCCGTGGCTTTGGCGAGGTTGAATCCGCACAGCGTAACGAAGGCCAGCGCGTAAAACGATCCGGCAGCCGGGCCAAAGAATCCATCGTAAAAACCGACACAACCACCAGCAATTAACGCGAAAGGTAGGCCGTACATCCGGCGCTGGCGATCTTCTTCTCCCAGTTTGGGCATCAGCAAGAAATAGAGACCGATACAAATTACCAGAATGGGCAAAATCTGCCGTAAGACATCAGCCTGAACGTATTGCACCAGCAGTGCGCCGCTCATTGAGCCGACAAAGGTCATGGCGATATTGAGTTTCTGATCGCTTAAACTAACCACTTTGCGGCGAATAAAGTAGATAGTGGCGGAAATAGAGCCGCCGCAGGCTTGCAGTTTATTGGTTGCCAGCGCGTTAGCGGGAGACATCCCCGCCGCCATTAACGCCGGAATGGTAAGTAACCCACCGCCACCGGCAATCGAGTCAATAAATCCCGCCAGCATGGCGACAAAAAAGAGAACGCCCAGCAATAGCGGGGAGACCATAAACAGGCTATTAAACGTTTCCATTAGATCACGTGCTCATCCAGTAGCGCCTGGCAGGAAGGCGGCAACGGAGGCGGTGTCTTCTTCTCAGGCTTGGTTGTTCCTGGTTTCGGTGGTTCAAACCAGCTTTGCAGTTCTGCCCCGCAGCCATCGCCCGGCGGCGGTAAAGGTTGATCTTCACACTCCAGACTATCGGCAGGACAACGTAATCGTACATGCATATGCGCGCGATGCTGGAACCAGGGTCGCACTTTGCGCAACCAGTCGCGATCGGTGCCCGCATCAAGGCAAAGTTGTTGTTTAATCGCCGGATTAACAAAAATGCGCGTGACGTCTTTGTCCTGGGCGGCGAGTTTGATCAAGCTGAAAATTTCTGGCTTCCACAGCGTCGGAACAACGTGTTTACCGTCGCGGGAAACTAAGTTTAGTGCTTGCGGACGCAAGAGCTGCGCGGAAGTCCAGCGTATTTTTGGCAGTTGCAGGAAGATATCAACATCCAGTCCGGTCTGGTGGCTGGCGTGACCGCCGTTGAAACGCCCACCAGCGGGCATCCCCATATCGCCAATCAGCACCGTACCCATGCCCAGATTGTTCACCTGGCTACTCAGACGCTGAATAAACATCACCAGATCCGGGTGTCCGAAATAGCGACGCTGGTCGGTACGCATCACCTGATAATGTTCGGAGTGTATCGGCAGCGTGTCAGCACCGACGATACAGCCATTGGAAAAACTGCCTATCGATTGTGCGCTACCCGGCACAGGTTGGGTTATTTTTTGCCACGGCGTCGCTGCCAGGCTGGCGCTACTGGCAAGCAGAGCCAGCAGCGCAATCGCGGTTTTGTTCATTTTTTACCAGCGTGGAATATCAGTCTTCACATCGGCATTTTGCGCCCGCTGCCGTAGCAGGTGATCCATTAAAACGATCGCCAGCATCGCTTCAGCGATCGGCACCGCGCGGATCCCGACACAGGGATCGTGACGGCCTTTGGTGATCATCTCAACTTCTTCGCCAAAGCGGTTAATGGTACGCCCCGGCACAGTAATGCTGGAGGTCGGTTTCAGCGCCATATGGGCAATGATTTGCTGCCCGCTGCTGATACCGCCGAGAATGCCGCCCGCATGGTTGCTCTGGAAACCGTCTTTGGTGATTTCGTCGCGGTTCTGGCTGCCGCGCAGCGCCACCACGTCAAAACCATCGCCAATTTCCACGCCTTTCACCGCGTTGATGCTCATCAGCGCGTGGGCGATGTCGGCATCCAGGCGGTCAAAGACCGGCTCGCCAAGTCCGGCAGGAACGCCACTGGCAACAACGGTGACTTTCGCACCGATGGAGTCGCCCTCTTTTTTCAGCGCACGCATCAGTTCATCTAAGGCTTCGATTTTGTCCGGATCCGGGCAGAAGAACGGATTTTGCTCAACCTGCGACCAGTCTTTGATTTCCAGCGGAATATCGCCCATCTGGGTCAGGCAGCCGCGAATTTCAATGCCAAATTTCTCAGCGAGATATTTTTTGGCAATCGCCCCTGCCGCAACGCGCATGGCGGTTTCACGAGCGGAAGAACGACCGCCGCCGCGATAATCGCGCAAGCCGTATTTTTGTTCGTAGGTGTAATCGGCATGGCCTGGGCGGAAAACGTCCTTAATCGCGCTGTAATCCTGAGAACGCTGATCGGTGTTTTCGATCAACAAGCCAATGCTGGTGCCGGTGGTGACGCCTTCAAAAACGCCGGAGAGAATTTTGACCTGATCCGGCTCGCGGCGCTGGGTGGTATAGCGCGATGTCCCTGGGCGACGACGGTCGAGATCGTGTTGCAGATCCGCTTCCGTGAGCGGGATGCCTGGCGGCACACCATCGACGATACAGCCGAGCGCCAGCCCGTGCGATTCGCCGAAGGTGGTTACGCGAAAGAGTTGTCCTATTGTGTTTCCAGCCATCACGGCTCCGTTATTGTTGTGTTTGCGTGTTTACTTAATCTTTATAAATTCCAAAATGTTCCCGCGCCGCAACAAGCTGCGCTTTGGTGAGCATAAACACACCGTCGCCGCCGTTATCAAACTCCAGCCAGGTGAACGGAACATCCGGATATTGTTCCATAAGATGTACCATGCTGTTGCCCACTTCACAAATCAGCACGCCATCATCAGCAAGGTAATCTGCCGCGTTACCGAGAATGCGGCGCGTCAGTTTCAGGCCGTCAGTGCCAGATGCCAGGCCCAGTTCCGGCTCGTGACGATATTCGTTTGGCAGGTCGGACATATCTTCCGCATCGACATACGGCGGGTTGGTGACGATCAGGTCGTACTGCACTTTCGGCAAGTCACGGAACAGATCGGATCGAATCGGAATGACGTTATGGATCAAACCGTGTTCTTCGATGTTCTGTTCGGCAACCGCCAGCGCGTCGGGAGAGATATCCACCGCATCAACTTCCGCTTCCGGGAAGGCATAAGCGCAGGCAATGGCAATGCATCCGCTGCCAGTGCACATATCCAGAATATGCTGCGGTTGTTTGCTGATAAGCCCGGCAAATTTATTGTTGATCAGTTCACCAATCGGCGAACGAGGCACCAGTACGCGTTCATCGACGTAAAATTCGTGACCGCAGAACCAGGCTTTGTTGGTCAGATAGGCCACCGGAATACGTTCGTTGACGCGGCGGATCACGCGCTCAACAATACGATGTTTTTCGCTGGAGGTCAGGCGGGCGTTACGCATATCTTCCGGAATATCCAGCGGCAGATAGAGCGATGGCAATACCAGTTGCACTGCTTCGTCCCACGGGTTGTCTGTGCCGTGACCGTACCAGATATTTGCCGCGCTGAAGCGGCTAACCGACCAGCGCAACATGTCCTGAATGGTTTGCAGCTCATTTACTGCTTCATCGACGAAAATTTTATCCACGTATTCCTCCAGGGCATGGTCGCATTAATTTCGGCGGCTAGTTTGCCATGAAGATGACGATAAATCAGCATTCACGCGGCGATGACGCAGGAAAATTATGTTTTGACCGATCGATTGTGCTGCGAGTCGGGTAAACTGTAGGAAAATTAAAACAGAGATACATAAATGAAAAAGAAAACAACACTCAGCGAGGAGGATCAGGCACTGTTTCGCCAGTTGATGGCGGGTACTCGCAAAATTAAGCAGGACACGATTGTCCATCGTCCACAACGAAAGAAAGTCAGCGAAGTGCCGGTCAAGCGGTTGATTCAGGAGCAGGCTGATGCCAGCCATTATTTCTCTGATGAGTTTCAGCCGTTATTAAATACCGAAGGTCCGGTGAAATATGTTCGCCCGGATGTGAGTCATTTTGAGGCGAAGAAACTGCGCCGTGGCGATTATTCGCCGGAGCTGTTTTTGGATCTGCATGGTCTGACGCAACTTCAGGCCAAACAAGAGTTAGGCGCGTTGATTGCCGCCTGCCGCCGTGAGCATGTGTTTTGCGCCTGTGTGATGCATGGTCACGGGAAGCATATTTTGAAGCAGCAAACGCCGCTGTGGCTGGCGCAACATCCGCATGTCATGGCGTTTCACCAGGCACCGAAAGAGTATGGTGGCGACGCGGCGTTGCTGGTGTTGATTGAAGTGGAAGAGTGGCTGCCGCCAGAATTGCCCTGAATGACAACAACCGGATATAGAATTTGCAGGTCGGATAAGATGCGTCAGCATCGCATCCGACAAAAAGTGCCGGATGCGGCGTAAACGCCTTATCCAGCCTACGCACGACTGAATGGCAGCAACCGATATGGAATTTGCAGGTCGGATAAGATGCGTCAGCATCGCATCCGACAAATAGTGCCGGATGCGGCGTAAACGCCATATCCTGCCTGGGCGCTACAGCATATTCAATACATACTGGAATCGGCAGGTGGAGTCTATGGGCTGCCTGCTACTGGTATCCACACGCACTAACATATCGTGCAGTTGTCGATCGGTAATAGGGTGTTGCGTTGGCGCTACCGTCACTTTAGCGTCATCACATCCTTCAGCAGTAAAGGTAATCAACTGATTTACAAAGCGACAATACGCGCCGCGTTCATCCATTTTACTGCCATCGCAGAGCTGACCATCTTTCATCAGGTAGGTCGATAAGTTTTGTTCAATCACTGACCCTGTTGATTTCAGATTCAAAACCTTACTGTGTTCAACGCGGCTGTCACTCCAGGAGATATCATAATTTGTTAATGGCTCACCTGGGCAGGTTGTTGTATAGGTCGTCGGCCCCCTATAGTATTCGAACTTCGATTGATAATTAATGAATACCTTTACAGTACTATTCGCCGTCATCCCCACCATCCACGGGCACGTCTCCGCCGAACCATTGACCTCAATCGTCAGTAATATTTTTAAGCATTCCCAGTCGAAATCTGGGTCAATCTCTTTAACGCCCGGACAATAAGAATCTGCTACGACACCATCACCACTTGACATTACCGTTATTTTTGGTGCAGGAATGTTTCCTGGCCCCGTCCATGATTTATTCGGAAGATCCCCATAATGGACGCCATATGATCGATCCTGATAATACTCCCCATGATAAACCCCAGTGGTGGTGAGTAAATCAAGGTAAAAACGAAGCGTTGCAGTGGCACCAAGCGTACCATAATAGACTGGCACATTATTATAGACTGCCCCCAGTTTCGCCTGAACGCCCTGGCTAAAACACAGCACCAGCATGGCGCAAAACAGTAATCGTATTTTTTTCATCTTATATATACTCAAAAGTTGCCGTCAGGCTGGCGGTAAAATCACCGAGCGTGACATCGCGACCGCTTTTCGCCTGCAGCCAGGCCCTGAAATGAATATCATTGCTGCCATCGCTGAGCGTAAATTTCGCCCCGGTCGGGTTGTTAATCGCCACCCGCACACCATCGGTCGTTTCCATTCCAATCCCGACGCCCTGAGCGGTTGAGGTGGTATCCAGCGCGAGGAAACCCGGCTGCTCACTGTCTTCCGTACCGGTAAGGGTCACCTGCACCTGGTAACTCGCTGGCCCTTTACAATCTTTCAGCTTAAACACCACCGGAACGCGCGGGGATTCCCCGGCGACCATAAGATCCTGACGGCTGATGGCAGGAAAATGCACTTCTGCCAGATTTCCGCCATCAACCACCAGCGTGCAGGAACGGCTTAATAAGTTGCCTGAAAAATGCAGGTTGTTATCCACGGCCAGGGCACAAGTGCCACCGGTCAACAGCAGCCCCGCTAACAGCGCGTAGCCGAACGAATAAATGCGTCCTGTCTTCATTGATAATCCACCCGCAATGTTGCATAGGCCGAAAACGTGGTATCACTCAACACCGCATCAGCCGACTTCACTGGCACAGCCTCCAGCTTCGGCTTTTGCGTAAAATCGGTGGCGTTAATGGCAAGCGGCGTATTCAGCTTAAAACGCTGACCATCGTGCTGAAGCTCAATACCAAAGCCAGGGACATCTGTTTCGATAGCCGCGTCATTGTACGAGGTCTGCGTCCCCGTCCAGGTAAGTGTCATAATCCAGTCGGGATCGCGTACTGCGGAGTCACAGCTCAGGTCATAGTTCACTTCCCTGCGACCATAATCCCCGTTGATGCTGTCGATGATAAGATCGCGAAATTCCACTTCAATGGTCTTTCCCTCGCTAATGGTACAGGCTGGAGGTGACACCAGCGTACCGTGGAAGGTGATGTCTTCATTTGCTGCCAGAGCCATGCCACCATACGCGCAGAGTATAAAGAACGTGATTTTTTTCATTGGTAATCCACCACCATCGTCATACTGGCGTTAAATTCCGCTGGCGTAAGCTGCACTCCGCTCTGTTTTACCGGCACAGCTTTGAGACTGGGCAACTGGTTAACATTGAAATCAGACCAGTTACCTTCTCCGACTTTAAACAGGGTGTTATCGGCGCCGTTTTCAATGCGGATACCCAAACCTGAAATTTGCGTCGCAATGACCGTTTCCCCGTTAATCACGGTGGTGGTGCCTTTAAGCTGCATCCGCAGATCATCAACACCTGACGCCTTGTTAGCACAATTCAGGGTATAAAGCGCACCCGTCGTGCGGTAATTTGTGCCATTGATTTTGTTAATGTACACATCGCCAAACTCAACATTGCTCCCCTTCACGGAACAGGGCGGTGGCTCATCCACCAGAACGCGCAACGTTAATAACACCGGTTTACTTTCTCCCGCGACGGACATGTTGCCCGTCAGCCAGCCGCTCAGGAGAAAAATGCCCGTTCCCACCAGAAACGTGTATTTCATAAGACTCTCCCGGCATCAGCCTTTGCGGCTCTGCTCTGCATCCACCTGGCAACTATTGCCGTTGCATTTAAAGATCAGCGACAATCGTGCGCCGTAGTCGTTGACATACGTCAGCACCGGCACACTGTCCATCTTCACATTCAGCGGTGCGGATGTTTTCGGCGGCATCACCAACGGCGTAAATCCGGCTGCCGGATTACCATTTTTCTGGGTACTGGCGTTGCTGAGGATCACGTAATACGGCGTCGGGTTATTAACGGTGAAGGCCTGCCCATTGCGGGTTAAAGTCACCTTGTGCTGCCACGGATCTCTCATATTGATTTCTGCCAGCGCCTTCGGTCGCCAGAACAGTTTGATACGCGTTTGCAGCGCAATTTGCAGGGTGTTCGGTTTGTTCGATTTTGGCGGAATTTCACGCACATTAAAGTAGAACATGCTCTCACGATCGGCAGGTAACTTGCTGATATCCGGCATTCCCTGGACTTTTACCTGACCATTCATCATCGCATCAATGCGCTGTACCGGCGGCAGAACCGTCAATGGCGAGCTGATTTTGTTGCCCTTTTCGTCTTCTATCCAGCTTTGCGCCAGATATGGCAGCTTAGGATCGTTATTGCGCAACGTGACGCTGATGGATTTGTCACTTTCGTTGAAGATCAAGCGGGTGCGGTCGGGCGTTACCGATGCGTGGGTTGTAAAACTGGCGGCGGTCACCAGCAGCGCCAGCGCCGGGGCAACCATTTTTGCGGTATTAGTCTGTGTATACATGGATCATTCCTTAATCACGTTATTGGTTAGCGGAGATAGCGACTGGCGGTGTACCCGGAGTGAGCTGCTGCGTCTGTTCCTGAATCACCGGTTTGATTTCCAGCGGAGTGGCAGGCGCCACCGCGCCTTTTTGCTTACACGGCAGTAACAGGCCGTTGAACAGGTCGGCAGGCAGCGGGTCTGGCAGGGAGATCTCACAGTGGGAAGCCCCATTCCATGAGACACTCATACGTTCGCCAGCTTTTACCCCGGCCAGATAGACGTTGCCGTCATCGTCAACCAGACCGACCTGCTGGTCGTGTTCGTTTTTCACTTCTGCACCAAATGGCGGATAACTACCATCACTCATGCGCAGGACAGCCATCGCCTTTTGCCCACTGATGACCGCAAATTTACGGTAGCCAATGGCTCCTTCGGTGAGCGTCGCCTGAACCACTGACTGCGTGGCTTCGGCATTCTCTGGCAGTTTAGTCAGGTCAATAGTGGCCTGGTTACGGTAGTAGTTATTGACGTCCGCAACGACAGCTTTACCGAACATGTTGGTGTACACCGCTGAACCGTTACCTTCGACCGGTACGTCAGCCACGCCGTCAGCGTCGATAAGCAGGCGCGTACCGCCCATGTTTTGAGTACGATGCAACGCGCCACCGTGCGCCGTTAACGTGGCTCCGCCCTGCAAAGACAACCCGGCAGAAGTGTACTGCCCTTCATGGTAGTTGGCGCTCAGATCCACATGCGCCATTGAACCGTCACGGCTGTAATAGCCATCGACACTGGAGTGATTTTCACTGCTGCCAACGTTTATCTGATAGTGGCTGGCGTCATCAATACGGTTGAAGTATCCCACCTGACTACTGTCTGAACCGCTGCCGTAGTTGCCGTTGTAACTCACGGTGCTGTTATCACCCCACGGCATACTTAAGGAGATATAGACGCCTTTGTCGGCGCTGTTGTCATACTCGTAGCGATAACCCGTCAGGGAGATACTCATGTTACGAATGCCGCCCATGTTGAAATAATGGGAGAGCATGACGTTGTAGTTGGTCTGCTCCTCGCGATCCCAGTAGGTATGGCGCGTATAGTTCAGATAAACAGAAACGCCGGCATCCCTGAAGTTCTGGTTATAGGTGGCGGTGTACATCTCTTTATCATTGCCGGCGCGGACCATTTCGCTGTCATTCGCGTCCAGATACTCGCTCATGGTCATATAGTTTTCTTCAGAGAAGCGGTATCCGGCGAAGGTGACGCGGCTGTTTAGATCATCAAAGTCTTTGGAGTAACTGACGCGGAAAGAGTTACCGTCGAGTGTGCCCTTGCCGTAAGCGGTTGAATCGTCAAGCCGGGTATGTGAATGGGTAATATCAAACGCCATCGCGCCGAAAATGGAGAGATCGCGCCCGATGCCAAGCGCGGCAGACTGGTAGTTTTCATCGCCCAGCGCCCCGCCGTACAGCGACCAGCCGTTGGCTATCCCCCAGGACGCTTCACCACCGGAGAAGAATCCGCCCTGTACATGGTGCCCCCACTCCTGCGGGCGCCCCATCATCACTTTGTATCGCACCTGGCCCGGACGCGTCAGGAACGGCATGGAAGCGGTGCTGATGTCATACTCTTGCACCTGGCCGTTCAACTCTTCAATGCGCACATGCAGCGTACCAGAGTTAAATTCACCGAGATCCTGAATACGGAATGGCCCGGCAGGCACCTGGGTTTCATAAATTATGCGCCCTGCCTGACTAACGGTGACTTTCGCCGCCGTATGCGCCACGCCGGAAATATCCGGAGCATAGCCGCGCAGGTTCGGCGGCAACATTTGATCGTCGGTGCTGATGCTACCGCCGATGTAGTTAAAACCATCAAAAATATCAGAATCGAGGTAGTCTTCGCCGAGTGCCAGTTTGGCTTTCAGGCTCGGTAACGCACGCCAGGCGTAGTAACGGCTCCAGTCCCAGTTTCTCTCGGTGCTGTTATCCGTCTCTTCATCGTTACTGCGGGTGTGCTGATAATCGCTCTGCCAGTCGGCGCGCAGGCGCCACGGCCCAAGGTTAACGCCAACCGTACCATTGCCGCTGATGTTGTTGCTGTCATCGCCGCCATTTTCTTCGTGTCGGGTTTGGGCGTTGATGCTGTAATCGGCAATGAAACCGGGAATGCCATCATCCCAGAGTGAAGGTGGGTCCCAGTCTACATCGCTGTATTCAAGATAAGCCTGCGGTAAGGTGATGAGCAGTGCGGACTGGCTTAAATCAGCACGTATTTCCAGACCGTCAAGTTGACCTGGTTTGAGGCATTTACCATCGCGATCCCATTGCAATTTTTGTGCAATATCTTCTTTAAAACCAAGCTGCGCCACCAGCTCTGGCGACAGGCAGGCGTAAGTTTTATTTTTATCGTTTTCTGACGCATACCAGTAAATATCATATTCATCAGGTAACGGCTGTTTATTTACCTGAATCTGTAAATTATATTTACCCGGTTCAACATAACCCTGGCTGGAAAAACGCTTCAGATCAATTTTCGTGTCGCCTTTTAATTCCAGAAAACGGGAATCAAACTGAATATCTTCGTCGGCCCAGGCATTGATATGGCATCCAGATATTGCCATGGCAACGCACCAGGGAAGCGCCCGTAAGCGGAAAAGGGAATGGTCAGGCATACACGTATCCATCCGTGGTTATTTAAAGACTATCGAAACGCTAAAAAACCCTCATAGCATTACTGCTATGAGGGGGAATACCTTAGAGATAGGTAATCTGGAAGGTGGTATTCGCTTCAAAACCGCCCAGGTCCGGTGCGTCAGTCGCACCTACCAGCCAGGCTTTAAAGTTTAAAGTTTGTTTCGGTTTGCCTTTGGAGGTTGCAGTATCTTTTACGATCTGCTGATTAATGCCAGCGCCACTTTTGTAAGAGGTTCCTTGTTGATCACCAATCGCCAGGCTCACGTTGTTAAACGCCGCACCGGTATCGGTATTAAAAATGGTGTAGTAGTTGCCGCTATTCGCCGTAGACACAGTACCGGTGAAGGTAGTGGTCATGGTAGTTTGGGTATCAAACACGCAATCCTGTAAACGAATCTGGAAATCTTTCGGCGTGGTAGTGCCGTTGTTTTTCAGTTTTTCCGCACCGATATTACCCATATCCACTTCCAGTTTGTGATCGTCTGGTACGATAGAGCAAACGGAATCTTCAATGGTGCCGTAAAAACGGGCAGTACCGTTGTTACCTTCTGCGAAAGAAGATGTTGAAGTGAACGCACCCATTACCATTGCTGCTGCAATAGCTGTTTTTACAAACTTACTCATTATTTGTCCTTAAACCATAAATAATTAGAATATAAGCCAACTGAAATATTGATGATAAAATCCCTCAATCTTTCTTCAGCAGCTTTTAACCAACCATTGAATAGGATTTCTGATCCATAAAATACGGGTTGTACGAGATGATATTCTTTGGCGTGGCGGCAATGTTGATATTTTAATGAGAGTGGTTCAATTTAAATTTACTAACAACACTGTGTAGAAACTTTTAAATAATCAATAGTGCAAATAATATCTTGAGGATTATCTCAAAAAACAGCAGAACATTTCATCAAAACGGCACGAACACTTTACCCCATGAATGATTCTGGATCATAAAACAGCTAAAAATAAATATGGCAATTGTGATTATATCTTCGGGAAGATATAATCTTAATTCTTCTGAATTAATATTATATCAAGACCCTAAAATACCTGCTCAATAATCTCTCTCTTTATTTTTTAACACATCTTTTCGAAAAATAATAACCCATGCAAAAAAGCAACAATTACTTCCATATGTAACTTTGTGAAAATAAATAACTGACCTTGCTATAAATGGAAACATTTATTTTTTCATAACAGGAGGATTAAATGCATTTAAATGGCAATAATTTCAATACAGTAAGCAAAACTAAGGCCCGAAAGCTTACGCCAGCGGGCCTTACACGTTCATATCAAATTGCTTTTGCCATCTTCAGATTACACGGGCTCATCTGCCAGTTGAATTGACCTTTTCCGCTTTCATCAAGCGTTACGCTGGCAATGGCCGAGGTGGTAAACATAGGCGGCGTTTCGCCCGGACATAACTCAGCGACCAGATATCCGACTAAGGGTAGGTGGGAGATCACCAGTACCGAAGCAACACCTTCATTGGTCAACGCCTGCAGATAGGCACTGACCAGGCCAACATCGCCGCAGGGCGTTAACTCCGGCAGAACTTCTGCACTGGAAGGCAGGTTCAGACAATCCCCTACTTCGTCCAGTGTTTGCTCGGCTCGCAGGAACGGGCTCACCAGAACGCGTTCGATTTCCACTTTTTGACCTTTCAGCCAGTTCGCCATCAGGCGAGATTCGTCACAACCGTTAGTGGTCAGAGGACGAACCGAATCACTGGCGGCATCGAGGGCTGCGTCGCCGTGACGCATGATAAAAACTTGCATATTGCACCGCTTTTGTTAACCAGATTCGCCCGTCTTCTTTCATCTGAAACCAGATAAAGAGGACGGTGGCCGGCATTGTGCCTTATCCATTCACCGAATGAAACGCTGTTTTTTACCTCAATGGCGTAAGTATAGTCAATATGCGTTTACATTTTGACCAACACTCCGCCATTCAGCGCGGATTCATATAGCTTTGACCTTCTTATTGCAGGTCAGTTGCAGTTGTTTTCCAAAAACTTTCCCCTCGCTCGCTCATCTCTACTAAACGCTCGCAAGGGGTAAAACGAGAACCATACTGCGTGGCCAGTCGCTGCATTATTGCAACCACTTCGCCCGCGCCGAGAGAATCGATATAGCGGAACGGTCCACCGAGAAATGGCGGAAAACCAATGCCAAATACCGCGCCAATATCTCCGTCACGCACGCTACGGATAACCTGCTCGTCCAGACAACGTACTGCTTCATTCAGCATCAACATCACGCACCGTTCAGCAACCTGCGGTGCGGAGAGCCGCCCCTGCCCTTGCGCGCCAATCAGCGGGTAAATGGCGGGATCGACCTGTTTTTTGCTTTTACGCCCTTTCTGACCGTAAAGATAGAATCCCCGACCATTTTTTCTACCTTTGCGATCGTCGTTCAAAATTGAAGAAACAACATTTGCAGGCGCGCTAAAACGTTCTCCATAAGCGGCTTCCAGTACAGGAATAATTTTAGTCCCGGTATCGATTCCTACCTCATCCAAAAGTTGGATTGGCCCTACCGGAAAACCAAATTTCACCAGCGCAGCATCAATGTGCTCTACCCGTTCACCTTCGGTCAACATGCGGATAGCTTCATTAATGTAAGGCGCTAAGATGCGATTGACGTAAAACCCAGCTTTGTCACGCACGACAATTGGCGTTTTACCCTGTTTTTTCGCCAGTTTTACCGTGGTGGCGATGGTTTTCGCCGATGTAACCGCATGAGGAATGATCTCTACCAGCGGCATTTTTTCCACCGGACTGAAGAAATGCAGGCCGATAACTTGCTCTGGTCGCGTGGCGTGAGCGGCAATATCGCCAATCGGTAAAGATGAGGTATTCGAAGCAAAGATGGTATGAGCGGCGCAATTCTGCTCAACTTCTGCCACCATTTGTTGTTTTAATTCGAGATTTTCAAACACTGCTTCAATAATCAGATCGCGATGGGCAAAGCCGCGATAATCCGTCGTTCCCGAAATTAATGCCAGCTGTTTGTCGCGTTCACTGGCTTTGAGATGCCGACGGCGCACTTTGCCCTCAAGCTGATCCCAACTGTATTTCAGCGCATGATTAATCCCCTGGACGTTGATATCTTTAATTCGTACCGGCAGACCCGCTTTACAGGCAGTGACGTAAGCAATACCGCCGCCCATCAAGCCACCACCTAAAATTCCCACACTATTTAAAGGAGCGGGGGCAACATCGCTGCCGGGATCTTTCTTCACGTCGGTACTGGCAAAAAAGATATTGCGCAATGCCTTTGATTGCGACGTCATCGCCAGTTCACCAAAGGCTCGAGCTTCAGCGTCATAGCCGCTACTGGTGCCCTGCGCTAACCCGGTCTCGATAACCTCAAGAATACGTTTTGTCGCCGGGTAGTTGCCCTGGGTTTTCTGTTCTGTTTTTTTGCTTACCATTTTGAATAACAGCGCACGACCTAATGGCCCCGCCATCACACGTTTGCGAATCGGAAGTGCCCGCGAAACCGGACGATCCTGCTTCGCCAGCTCTACAGCGGCTTCCAGTAAAATGGAGTGCGGAACGACGTCATCCACCAGTCCCAGCTTTAACGCCTGTTTTGCCCGAAGCTGCTTGCCGGTGAGGATCATCTCTAATGCTGTGCTGACACCTATCAGGCGCGGTAAACGCTGGGTTCCACCTGACCCGGGTAACAACCCAAGCTGAACTTCAGGCAAACCGAGCACCGTTTTAGGATCGTCAGTACAAACACGACCGTGGCACGCCAGCGCCAACTCCAGTCCACCGCCCAGGCAAGCGCCGTGAATGGCGGCAATAACCGGAACTGGCAAGGCATGAATTTCCGCCATCAACTGTTGCCCCTGCCGCGCCAGTGCTTCCGCTTCTTGCGCCGTTTTGCAGTTGCCGATCATGTTGATATCCGCGCCGGCAATAAAGTTGTCCGGTTTCGCGGAGATAAACACCACGCCGCGCAGATCTTTATTTTCGCGGAGTTGTTTAATAATGGTGCGTACCTGTGAGGCAAACTCCGCCTTCAGGGTGTTCATTTTCTCGCCAGGGACATCAATGGTGATGACGGCAATATTGTCCAGACGCATATTGAGGGTAAATGCTGATGCCATTTCCATTATTCCGCCTCCAGAACCATTGCTGCACCAAGCCCACCTGCGGCACAGGCGGTCACTAAACCAAATCCACCGCCGCGACGGCGAAGTTCATGCAATGTCTGGGTTATCATCCGCGCACCAGTAGCCGCGAAGGGATGCCCGTAAGCAATCGAACCGCCAAGCACGTTAAATTTGCTGTCGTCCACTTCACCAGTGGCATGTGCGCGCCCCAGCACATCGCGGGCAAAACGTTCACTACCCAGCAACTGAATATTCGCCAGCGTCTGGGCAGCAAATGCTTCATGCATATCAATCAATGTCAGATCGCTCATCGTTAAACCGGCACGTTCCAGCGCCAGCGGCGTTGACCAGGCTGGACCGAGCAACATGTCCTGCCAGACATCTATCGCGGTAAATGCATAACTGCGCAGATACCCCAGCGGCACCAGCCCTAATTCTTTCGCCCGCGATTCGGTCATCAGGATCACCGCCGCAGCGCCGTCGGTCAGCGGCGTACTGTTCGCTGCCGTTACCGTTCCGTGTTTACGATCAAACGCCGGACGCAGCTTTGCGTAATCGGCAAGCGTGGAATTACCGCGAATATTATTATCTTCCGCGAACGGTTGTTTATAAGGGGGGATAAAGGCGGTCATCACTTCTTCTTTGAGTTTACCTTCCGACCACGCCTGAGCGGCTCGCTGATGCGAACGGTGCGCTAATGCATCTTGCTGTTCGCGGGTGATGTCGTAGGTTTTCGCCATTTGTTCAGCGGTGTCACCCATCCGCAAGCCGGTGGAATATTCCGCTACTGCAGGCGGCACGGGTATTAAGTCGCGCAAACGCAGGCGAGAGAAGAGTTTCAGACGCTGGCTCATTGTGCGGGCTTTGTTGACATCCACCAGCACGCGCGCCAGTTTTTTGCTAACGCCAATCGGCAATACCGACGAGGAATCTGCCCCACCGGCAATCCCCGCACGAATGGTTCCCGCCATCAGGCTTTCGGCGACGTTTGCAACAGCCTGGAAACTGGTGGCACAGGCACGACTGACGCTGTAAGCATCGGTATGGACGTTCATTCCGGTGCCAAGAACAATTTCACGCGCAATGTTGGGGGCTTCCGGCATTTGTACGACCTGACCAAAGACCAGTTGTTCAATCACTTCGGCGGGGATCTCGCTACGAGCAAGCAGTTCTCCGACGACCATCTTCCCCAAATCAACAGCGGGAATACCATGAAAAGCCGTCGCCTGGCGAGCAAAAGGCGTGCGTAATCCGCTAACAATGGCGATACGATCGCCCTGGCGGGTAACCAGCGGTAAAACCTGACCCATAACACTCCCCTGTAAAAAAATAGATAAAGTGGTCTGACCTGATCATAGTCTTAACCATTTTTTTACATTTAGCCAAGTGGAGAAAAGGGAAAGTGGGAGCTATAACACAGAGAGAAAAAGAAGAAGAGAAAACAAAACGCCCCTGCCAGCAACTGGCAGGGGCGTGTGTACCTGAGAGGAATTAACGCAGACCCAGCTGGAAGATCAGCATTTCAGCTTCGCAGGCAAAAGTGAAATCGATATCCAGGCGAACACCATCAGACTCTTCAGTGAAAGTCGGGGTGATTTTGCACGGTTCGGATTCCACGCTACGGGCTTTTTCAGTCAGCGCCGCCAGCGTTTGTTCTGCTTCTGCGCGGTTTGCAAACACGCGGCTGTAAGACGCGGTGCAATCGGAGTTGTCCATAATGGTGCCAACATCCATACAGCAGCAAACCGGGGTTTCATCAGCACTACATTTACTCATCGTTGATTTCCTCTGTATGTGCACCCAAGGTGCCAGATAAACGTTGCGGATATTTTACGCTTCCGGAAAGTGCTGCTCCAGTTGTTAATTCTGCAAAATCGGATAAGTGACCGAAATCACACTTAAAAATGATCTAAAACAAAATTCACCCGGATGGATGAGTGCGCCACCTCTAAATTTTGCCAGCTGGATCGCGTTTCTTAGATCATATTTGAAAAAAGATAGAAACATACTTGCAACATCCTATCTGGTCAGACCTATACTCTCGCCACTGGTCTGATTTCTAAGATGTACATCAGCCCCTACACTTCGCGCTCCTGTTACAGCACGTAACATAGTTTGTATAAAAATAAATTATTGAGGTTATGGTCATGAGCCAGAAAACCCTGTTTACAAAGTCTGCTCTCGCAGTCGCAGTGGCACTTATCTCCACCCAGGCCTGGTCGGCAGGCTTTCAGTTAAACGAATTTTCTTCCTCTGGCCTGGGTCGGGCTTATTCAGGGGAAGGCGCAATTGCCGATGATGCCGGTAACGTCAGCCGTAACCCCGCGTTGATTACCATGTTTGACCGCCCGACTTTTTCTGCGGGTGCGGTTTATATTGATCCGGATGTAGATATTACCGGGCATTCTAATTTAACCGGTCAGAGTGCAAATGCTAAAAATATCGCACCGACAGCGTGGGTCCCTAACCTGCACTTTGTCGCGCCTATTAACGATCAGTTTGGTTGGGGAGCGTCAATAACGTCCAACTACGGCCTGGCTACGGAATTTACCGACAACTATGCTGCTGGTATCTATGGCGGTAAAACCGATCTGCAGACAATCAACCTTAACCTTAGCGGGGCTTATCGCCTTAACAATAGCTGGAGTTTTGGTCTTGGTTTTGATGCTGTTTACGCCAAGGCAAAAATTGAGCGTTACGCCGGTTCGCTGGGGCCTTTGTTGTCTCAACAGTTGATTGCCCAAGGTGTACCCGCGTCATTGACCAATGGTATTAATACTCCGGACTCTCAAATTGCTCATCTGAAAGGTGACGAGTGGGGCTTTGGCTGGAACGCGGGTATTCTTTATGAACTGGATAAAGATAACCGTTGGGGCCTGACATATCGTTCAGAAGTTAAAATCGACTTCGAAGGGGATTACAAAAGCTCCATTAACCCAAATCTGAACAACATTTTGGGTAATATGGGCTTGCCGTATGGCACGATGGGTGCAACACAAAATGGATCCTTGACGCTCAACCTGCCTGAGATGTGGGAGATTTCTGGTTATAACCGTGTTGCGCCGCAGTGGGCAATTCACTACAGCATGGCCTATACCAGCTGGAGTCAGTTCCAGGAGTTGAAAGCGAAAGGCGATAGTGGTCAGACGCTGTTCTATAAAGATGAAGGATTCCGTGACGCATATCGTATCGCGTTGGGTACAACCTACTATTACGATAAAAACTGGACCTTCCGTACCGGTATCGCCTATGACGACAGCCCGGTTCCGGCAGATAAACGCTCTATTTCCATTCCTGACCAGGATCGTTTGTGGTTAAGTGCTGGGTTAACCTATGCATTTAATGAAGATGCATCCATTGACGTTGGCGCATCTTATATGCATGGTCAGAAAGTGAAATTCACCGAAGGTGAAGGTGCGGCAGCTTATTCTTTCGAGTCTGAAGGTAAAGCCTGGCTGTTCGGGACTAACTTTAACTACGCGTTCTAATAACACGTTCGTTTAATAAGAAAAAAGGTGAGTTTTACGACTCACCTTTTTTATTTGCGTCTTATTCAGAATCGATATCTTTTAAATCATCCTGAATCGCTTGCGCGTTCGGGTTTTCTTGCGGTTTGAGCTCACCGCCATTGGCGATGAAATCATGACGCTGGAAGTAAGCCTCGCGCACCATAATGTAAGGATCGGAGGACTGGCGAAGCAAGCCGTCAGAATCCAGCAACTGCGCACGAGTTTCGATCCCTTCAAGCGTCCATTTACCCACCGACATCGGCCAGGTCAGCCAGGAAAGTACCGGGTAAAGGCTGTCTGCCATATCACCGCCGTCATCACGCAGCGTAAAGCTACCGTAGAACGGTAACTGAACGTACGGCCCATAACCCACGCCATAGTGACCGAGCGTACTGCCAAAACGGTGAGGTTCGGTGCGTTGCAGTTTCGGGTTCGCCATCCCAGCAACATCAATAAAACCGCCCATTCCCAAAATGGTGTTCAGGAAAAAGCGGGTAAAGTGGACCATCCCCTGATAAGGGTCACCCTGCAAGAAGTAGTTAACCATCACCGCAGGTTCTTCAAGGTTGCCGGTGAAGTTGCTCAAACCGTTACGCGCCGGTTGCGGAACATAATCACGCCAGGCGACCGCTACCGGTCGAACCACATACGGGTCTAACACATTGAAGTTAAAATTGTACATGGTGCGGTTGAACCCTTCTAACGGGTCAGAACGCCCTTGCTGATCTGTACCGGAACTCGCACACCCCACCAGAAGCGTAGTTCCCAGAGCAAGCGCCGACAGGCGAAGCTTCATAAATGTCTCCCTGTTTTTTATGGCTTTTTTATGGCTTATGCAGTTTGCCATCCATGACGGAACGATACCGTATCCGCCTGTTTAGGTGTGGGCGATTGTAACAGCACGTCAACTGATGTCCAGACGCCCTGGTTTGCTGACTTGATCATAGCCTGGTAATCGCCGCCCTGTAGGCTACTTGATTCTGTAGAAACAGAAAAAGGCAAACGCCGCCTTTTATACATTTTCAGAGTAACTCCCGCCAGTTGCGAGCAAAAAAGCCGCTACGCTTTAGCTATACGTGCTAATTCAAGAGACGACATCATGGACAATGACAAAATAGATAAACACAGCGACGAACTTGAAGTAGAGAGCGAAGAAAAAGAGCGTGGAAAAAAAATAGAAATAGATGAAGACCGGCTCCCCTCCAGAGCGATGGCTATTCACGAACATATCCGTCAGGACGGCGAAAAAGAGCTGGAGCGCGACGCGATGGCGCTACTGTGGTCAGCCATTGCGGCGGGTCTGTCGATGGGCGCTTCGTTACTGGCAAAAGGGATATTTCATGTCGAACTGGAAGGCGTACCGGGGAGTTTTTTGCTGGAGAATCTGGGTTATACCTTTGGTTTTATTATCGTCATTATGGCACGCCAGCAATTATTTACTGAGAATACCGTAACGGCGGTACTGCCGGTGATGCAAAAACCGAGCATGGGCAACATCGGCTTACTGATGCGGTTATGGGGCGTCGTGCTGCTGGGTAATATTCTCGGAACAGGTATTGCGGCGTGGGCGTTTGAGTATATGCCTATCTTTAATGAAGAAACCCGCGATGCGTTTGTCAAAATCGGCATGGATGTGATGAAGAACACCCCCAGCGAGATGTTTGCCAACGCGATCATCTCCGGCTGGCTTATAGCCACAATGGTATGGATGTTCCCTGCGGCGGGAGCGGCAAAGATTGTAGTAATTATATTGATGACGTGGCTTATCGCGCTGGGCGACACTACCCACATCGTCGTCGGTTCAGTAGAGATCCTCTATCTGGTCTTTAACGGCACGCTGCACTGGAGCGATTTCATCTGGCCATTCGCGCTACCTACTCTGGCGGGAAACATCTGCGGCGGCACCTTCATCTTCGCATTAATGAGCCATGCGCAAATCCGTAACGATATGAGTAACAAGCGTAAAGAAGAGGCACGCCAGAAAGCAGAACATGCGGAAATCATTAAGAAAAATGATAAAAATCCGCTATAAGTGGCGAGGGTTTAAGCAATCGAGCGGCAGTGTACTTACCCCGCTGTTTAATAGCGGTTATACTCATGCCGCATTGTCCTCTTAGTTAAATGGATATAACGAGCCCCTCCTAAGGGCTAATTGCAGGTTCGATTCCTGCAGGGGACACCATTCACTACCGCCTTCCATACCCCACCATAAAGCGGATCATCAAGCCACAAGCTGGGGCAATAAACATAAATATCCCCGTTACCAGCTCATTACCGCCAGTTAAACACATAGTGAAGTAATAAATGAGGGCGGCGAGGATCACCATGCCGAAAAATGAAGAGACGGCAGATACTACATTTAGTACCTGGCCAATATATCCGCTGACACAAACAATACACAGGGCGAGAAACATCCATAAATAAATCATAGCTCAACCTCCTGCCGCGCTAAAAAACCTGTTACTTCAGGTAATTTAATAGTAAGACAATTCTTAATCACTGGCAATTTTTGCCAGGTTCTAATAAAAACAAGATGTTAAAAAATAGGGCTATTCGCTCCTGAAAAATATTTACTTGAGTGATTAATAATCAGTAGCTGAAAACAATCGGCTGATGATAAAATGGAAGTACCGCATTCATGCTCCTCGTGGTTTTGTCCTGACTAGTCTTTACACTCTTTACAGGAACCATTGTCGTACATGATGGCCTAATATTATTGAGTGTACCGCTGTCGACATGGAATCTTCTGCGATACAACAATTCGTATCTACAGAAGGTAACTATGTTTCCACAGCGCAAATTTTCCCGCGAGTTTCTCCATCCTCGCTACTGGCTCACGTGGTTTGGTCTGGGCGTACTCTGGCTTTGGGTACAACTTCCTTATCCTGTCTTGTGCTTTCTTGGCACACGTATCGGCACGATGGCCAGACCATTTCTGAAACGTCGCGAATCCATCGCCCGTAAAAACCTTGAACTTTGCTTCCCGCAGCATTCATCTGAAGAACGCGAGAAGATGATTGCCGAAAACTTTCGTTCACTCGGCATGGCGCTGGTAGAAACCGGCATGGCGTGGTTCTGGCCCGATCGTCGCGTGCGTAAATGGTTTGATGTTGAAGGTCTGGATAACCTGCAACGCGCACAAATGCAAAATCGCGGCGTAATGGTCGTCGGCGTACATTTTATGTCTCTGGAACTGGGTGGCCGCGTAATGGGGCTTTGCCAGCCAATGATGGCAACTTATCGTCCGCATAATAATCAATTGATGGAATGGGTGCAGACCCGTGGTCGGATGCGTTCGAATAAAGCGATGATCGGCAGAAATAATCTGCGCGGTATTGTTGGTGCTTTGAAAAAAGGTGAAGCCGTATGGTTCGCTCCCGACCAGGATTATGGTCGTAAAGGAAGCTCCTTCGCTCCGTTCTTTGCGGTAGAAAATGTTGCGACAACCAATGGCACTTACGTATTGTCACGCCTCTCAGGTTCCGCCATGTTGACTGTGACGATGGTACGAAAAGCCGATTACAGTGGATACCGTTTGTATATCACCCCAGAAATGGAAGGCTACCCGACAGATGAAGGTCAGGCTGCGGCTTATATGAACAAGATTATTGAGAAAGAGATTATGCGCGCACCGGAGCAGTATCTCTGGATCCACCGCCGCTTCAAAACGCGTCCGGTGGGTGAAGCGTCGTTATACGTTTAACAAACGACCAGCTCTTCTTTCCTCCTCAAATTAGCCATAATAACTCAATGGTTTTTATGGCTTTTTTCTTAAGGCTTTCCCCTTCGCTGAATCATGAATTATTACTGACAGAAATTAAACTGTCGCCGATATGAGACACTCGTAAGTTACTAAAAGTAAATAAGAAAATGCCACTTGTTTCAATTTAGTTTTAGGCGTACATTAGCGCCGTCTCGAGCAAATCAGCTCAGAATTCTGGGGTGATGCCCACGGCAAAACAGAGCCGTGTTAAGGTCGTTTTCCCGGTGTCAACTCACTGTATCAGATGTAATGAAGTCATTCAGGCGTAACAGTAATTACGCGGAGAGATGTAAAGTGAAATATTTCTTTATGGGCATTTCTTTTATGGTCATCGTTTGGGCCGGTACTTTTGCCCTGATGATCTAAAAGCAAACTGTGCAATGAAAAACAGGAGCCATCTGGCTCCTGTTTGCGTTTCTGGCGAAGGTGTTTATTCCGTGTTTTCGTGAATATGTTTACTGCTGGCTGGAAGTAAACCATCGGCTCGGAACATCGCTTTGATGCCTCTGACTGCCTGACGAATACGGTCACGGTTTTCAATCAACGCAAAGCGTACATGCGTGTCGCCGTAGTCACCAAAGCCAATCCCCGGCGAGACACAGACCTTCGCTTCGTTAAGCAGCTTTTTGGCAAACTCCAGCGAGCCCATTGCCGCATACGGTTCAGGGATTTTCGCCCAGACATACATCGAAGCTTTCGGCATTTCGACCATCCAGCCCGCTTCATGCAGCCCTTTTACCAGCACATCGCGGCGGCGCTTATACTGTTCGGCAATATCGCGCACGCACTGTTGATCGCCTTCCAGCGCGGCAATTGCAGCCACCTGTAACGGTGTAAAGGTGCCGTAATCGTGATAACTTTTGATACGCGCCAGCGCACTGACCAGCGTTTTGTTACCAACCATAAAGCCGATACGCCAGCCTGCCATGTTGTAACTTTTCGACAAGGTAAAGAACTCAACCGCCACGTCACGTGCGCCCGGCACCTGCATGATTGACGGCGCTTTCCAGCCATCGTAGACGATATCAGCATAGGCCAGGTCGTGGACCACCAGCACATCGTAGCGTTTCGCCAGCGCCACCACTTTTTCGAAGAACTCCAGTTCCACACATTGCGCTGTTGGGTTCGACGGGAAGCCGAGGATCATCATCTTCGGTTTCGGATAGCTTTCGCGAATAGCGCGTTCCAGTTCATTGAAGAAATCGACACCCTCCACCAGCGGCACTGAACGTACCTGCGCACCGGCAATCACAGCGCCGTAGATATGAATCGGATAACTTGGATTCGGCACCAGCACCGTGTCGCCGTGATCCAGCGTCGCCAGCATCAGATGCGCCAGCCCCTCTTTCGAGCCAATGGTGACGATGGCTTCTGATTCCGGATCAATCTCGACATCGTAGCGATCCTGATACCAGCGGGAAATGGCGCGACGTAAGCGCGGAATGCCGCGTGAAGTGGAATAGCCGTGTGTGTCCGGGCGCTGCGCCACGGTACAGAGTTTTTCGACGATATGCGGCGGGGTCGCGCCGTCCGGATTGCCCATACTGAAATCGATAATATCTTCGCCGCGCCGACGCGCAGCCATTTTCAGTTCAGCGGTAATGTTAAAAACGTAGGGCGGGAGACGATCAATACGCGTAAAGCGACGTTCAGGGCGAGTGTCAGCCATAATTTCCTCAGATAAACGTTAGCGCCCGGACCGTCCGAGCGACGCTGCCACGATGGTGGCTGTTTTGAAAATAGCCTGATTAATTTCTGTCTGTCGAGCGTTTTAGCAAAAATTTTTTTCTACCAAAAAAAGAGGAACATCTGTAATAAAACGGGAAATCCTTACTTTCTTTTAAGAAAATCAAACCCACATTAATTAACATTATAATTTCAATAAATTTACCTTCTGAGTGTGTATTAATAAGAGATGCATTGGCAATGCACCATTTACCTTATAATCCCCTTTTAAAATTGTGGTTTTTCCTCAAAAACGGCCTGCTGGTCATCAGCCTTCAGGTTACCTATCATAGAGGTTTAATCCTTATCCAGAGTTACCCGTGCACGAAATATTCAACATGCTGCTGGCGGTCTTCGATCGGGCAGCGTTAATGCTTATCTGCCTGTTCTTCCTTATTCGTATCCGCCTGTTTCGCGAGTTGTTGCACAAGTCGGCGCACTCACCAAAAGAGCTGCTCGCCGTTACCGCCATTTTCTCGCTGTTCGCCCTGTTCAGCACCTGGTCCGGCGTGCCGGTGGAAGGCTCACTGGTTAACGTGCGTATTATTGCGGTGATGTCAGGCGGGATTTTATTTGGTCCGTGGGTGGGGATTATTACCGGCGTGATAGCCGGGATTCACCGCTATCTTATTGATATTGGTGGCGTGACGGCGATTCCCTGCTTTATCACCAGTATTCTGGCGGGATGTATATCGGGCTGGATCAACCTAAAAATCCCCAAAGCGCAGCGTTGGCGTGTCGGTATTCTCGGCGGTATGTTGTGTGAAACGTTGACCATGATTCTGGTGATTGTCTGGGCGCCGACCACCGAACTGGGGATCGATATCGTCTCTAAAATCGGTATCCCGATGATCCTTGGCAGCGTCTGTATCGGCTTTATTGTGCTGCTGGTGCAAAGCGTTGAGGGCGAAAAGGAGGCCAGCGCCGCGCGGCAGGCCAAGCTGGCGCTGGATATCGCCAACAAAACGCTGCCGCTGTTTCGCCATGTCAATAGCGAATCATTACGTAAAGTCTGCGAAATTATCCGCGATGATATTCACGCCGATGCGGTAGCAATCACCAATACCGATCATGTGCTGGCGTATGTTGGCGTGGGTGAACATAATTATCAGAATGGTGATGACTTTATTAGCCCGACAACCCGCCAGGCGATGAATTACGGAAAAATCATCATTAAAAACAATGATGAAGCCCATCGCACGCCGGAAATCCACTCGATGCTGGTGATCCCGCTTTGGGAGAAAGGAGTCGTGACCGGGACGCTGAAAATCTACTACTGCCACGCGCATCAGATCACCTCGTCATTGCAGGAAATGGCGGTCGGTCTGTCACAAATCATCTCCACGCAACTGGAGGTTTCGCGTGCCGAGCAGCTACGTGAAATGGCAAATAAGGCAGAGCTTCGCGCGCTACAAAGTAAAATTAATCCCCATTTCCTGTTTAACGCTCTGAACGCAATCTCCTCATCAATTCGCCTGAATCCGGATACCGCTCGCCAGCTGATCTTTAATCTGTCGCGTTATCTGCGCTATAACATTGAATTAAAAGACGATGAGCAAATCGATATCAAAAAAGAGCTGTATCAAATTAAAGACTATATTGCCATTGAGCAGGCCCGCTTTGGCGACAAGCTGACGGTTATCTATGATATTGATGAAGAGGTGAATTGCTGCATTCCCAGCCTGCTGATCCAGCCGCTGGTAGAAAACGCCATTGTTCACGGTATTCAACCTTGTAAGGGAAAAGGTGTTGTCACCATCAGCGTTGCAGAGTGCGGTAATCGGGTTCGTATTGCGGTGAGAGATACCGGGCACGGCATCGATCCGAAAGTGATTGAGCGGGTCGAAGCGAACGAAATGCCGGGCAATAAAATTGGCCTGCTGAATGTGCATCATCGCGTGAAGTTGTTATATGGTGAGGGGCTGCATATTCGTCGTCTGGAGCCTGGGACGGAAATCGCGTTTTACATTCCTAACCAACGCACCCCTGTCGCCTCACAGGCTACGTTATTGCTTTGAGCCGGAGTGATATTGTGAAAGTCATCATTGTTGAAGACGAATTCCTGGCACAACAGGAACTGAGCTGGCTAATTAAAGAGCACAGCCAGATGGAGATTGTCGGCACCTTTGACGACGGTCTGGACGTGTTGAAGTTTTTGCAGCATAACCGCGTCGACGCCATTTTTCTGGATATCAATATTCCGTCGCTGGATGGCGTGCTGCTGGCGCAAAACATCAGCCAGTTTGCCCATAAACCGTTTATTGTGTTTATCACCGCGTGGAAAGAACATGCGGTAGAAGCGTTTGAACTGGAGGCGTTTGACTACATTCTCAAACCGTATCAGGAATCACGCATCACCGGGATGCTGCAAAAACTGGAAGCGGCCTGGCAGCAACAGCAAACCAGCAGTACGCCTGCCACAACGGTAACGCGTGAGAATGACACCATTAATCTGGTGAAAGATGAGCGAATTATCGTTACGCCAATTAATGATATCTATTACGCCGAAGCGCACGAAAAAATGACCTTTGTCTATACGCGGCGTGAATCCTACGTAATGCCGATGAACATTACCGAGTTTTGCAGCAAGCTGCCTCCATCGCATTTTTTCCGCTGCCATCGCTCGTTTTGTGTCAATCTGAACAAAATCCGCGAAATCGAACCGTGGTTTAATAACACTTATATTCTG
The DNA here is from genome assembly GCF_002965765.1 of Escherichia sp. MOD1-EC6819. NCBI lineage: Bacteria > Pseudomonadati > Pseudomonadota > Gammaproteobacteria > Enterobacterales > Enterobacteriaceae > Escherichia > Escherichia sp. MOD1-EC6819. Next base: position 107,355 of record NZ_PTRG01000006.1, read on the forward strand.
CGGCTAAAAGATCTGGATTTTGAAGTGCCAGTCAGCCGCAGCAAAGTTAAAGAATTCAGGCAGTTAATGCATCTGTAATCAGGAATATTCATGAAAGCAACAGGCTTGCCCGCCGATCAACAATTTTTCGCCGATCTGTTCAGCGGCCTGGTGCTTAACCCGCAACTACTTGGGCGCGTCTGGTTTGCCAGCCAGCCTGCCTCGTTGCCGGTGGGTAGTTTATGTATTGACTTTCCCCGTCTGGATATCGTGCTGCGCGGCGAATACGGCAATCTGCTGGAAGCAAAGCAGCAGCGTATGGTGGAAGGGGAAATGCTGTTTATTCCGGCGCGCGCGGCTAATTTACCGGTCAACAACAAACCGGTGATGCTCTTAAGCCTGGTGTTCGCACCGACCTGGCTTGGGTTATCGTATTACGATAGCCGCAGCACGTCATTGTTGCATCCGGTTCGCCGGATCCAGCTTCCCAGTCTGCAACGCGGTGAAGGTGAAGCAATGCTCACCGCCCTCACCCATCTCAGCCGTTCGCCGCTGGAGCAGAATATCATTCAGCCACTGGTGTTAAGTTTGCTGCATCTTTGCCGCAACGTGGTGAATATGCCGCCGGGCAATTCGCAGCCGCGCGGCGATTTTCTCTATCACAGCATTTGTAACTGGGTTCAGGATAATTATGCCCAGCCGCTCACCCGCGAGAGCGTGGCGCAGTTTTTTAATATCACGCCCAATCATCTGTCAAAACTGTTTGCTCAGCATGGAACGATGCGTTTTATCGAGTATGTGCGTTGGGTGCGAATGGCGAAGGCGAGGATGATTTTGCAGAAATATCATCTGTCGATTCATGAAGTGGCGCAGCGTTGCGGCTTTCCGGATAGCGACTATTTTTGTCGCGTCTTCCGGCGTCAGTTTGGCCTGACGCCGGGAGAGTACAGCGCCCGTTTTCAGGGCTAACATTAGAAGGTTAATTCCGTTTCCAGCAGCGTCAGGATGCTTTGTGCGTCTTGCGCGGCGAACAGCGACTGGCGGAAGTTTTTATTCACCAGTTTGCGCGCCAGCTGCGAGAAGACCTTCACATGGTTCATCCCTTCGCTAGCGCCCAGCGTCAGCATGATCACCAGCTCGACTTCGCCCATTTCTGACTGCCAGTCAACCGGTTTCACCAGCCGGGCAATGCTGATACTGGAATGGCGGATCCACTGAGATTTAGTGTGCGGGATCGCCACGCCAAAACCAACACCAGTAGTCACAATCTCTTCCCGCTGCCAGACATCCTCTTCCAGCTCGAACGGATGTTCAGTGCGCCCGTTAACGCCGAGGTTACCGCACAGGAACTGGATCGCCTGCTCTTTATTGCTAAAGGCCTGATCAACGAAGATATTCTCCAGCGCCAACAATGGGCGAACGTCTTCTTCCGGCGTAAAGGCGGTGAGTAACGCTTCAATTTCCTGCGCGCTGCGACATTCACACGCCTGACGTGCCAGTTCCCGACACGCCTCGCTATCCAGTTGACGAAGCTGGCTTTTCACCGCCGGAATGCGCGGGCTACTCATACTTAGCTCATCCAGGCTCAGCCCAAGCAGTAGCGGCAGATAACGGCTTTCACCACCCAGCTCACCGCAAATGCCGACCCATTTTCCCCGCTGATGCGCAGTGGTCACTATCTGCTGCAACATGCGCAGGAAAGATGGCGTAATCGGGTTATACAGCGGCGATACGCGCGGGTTATTACGATCGACCGCATACAGATACTGGGTCATATCGTTCGAGCCGATACTAAAGAAATCGACCTCATCGCAGAAGTGGTCGATGATGTAGCAAACCGACGGCACTTCCACCATGATCCCAAGCGTAATCGTCTCTGCATGACGCAGGCCATCGCGCTTAAGCTCAACGATTGCTTTCTGGATCTCACTCTTCACCCATAAGATCTGATCGAGGCTGTGAACCATCGGAATCATCAACTGAGCGTTACCGTAACTGGCAGCACGCAAAATGGCCCGTAGCTGGGTACGGAACAGGCCAGCAAATTCCGGGTAAATACGTACCGCGCGATAGCCGAGGAACGGGTTCTCTTCCTGGGGAATATTCAGATAAGGAATGCTTTTATCGCCGCCGATGTCCATCGTGCGGAAAATAATTGGCTTGTCGCCCGCCGCCAGTAACACCTGCTGGTAGGCTTCAAACTGTTCCTGCTCGTCCGGCGCGCTATCGCGATCCATATACAGCATTTCGGTGCGGAACAGCCCGACGCCTTCCGCGCCATTGGCAAACGCACCAGGAGCTTCCAGAGCGGTGCCAATATTCGCGGCGATATCAATTCGCTTGTTATCACGGGAATAGGCCAGTTGCGCGGCGGCCTGCGCCTGTTGTTTTTGGCGTTTGTCCGCCAGCGTCTGCGCAACCTGGTAATAACCGCTCACCGCGTCATCAGGATTAATCGCCAGCACGCCACACTGGGCGTCAAGCACCGCCGGTTGCCCGGCATAACGGGCTATCGCATCCAGCGGCAAGCCGCTCAGTACCGGGATCGCCGAAGCTCGCGCCAGAATCAGGGTATGCGATGTGCGCCCGGTTTTCTCCAGAATCATGCCTGCGAGATTTTTTAAATCGAGACTCAAAAACTGGCTTGGAGTTAAATCTTCGGCGACCAGAATGGTCGATTTTTCAAGCAGCAGATTATTGCGCGGCTTCAGTTCCGGCCAGGTGATATGCAGCAACTGTTCGCTGATATCACGAATATCACTAACTCGTTCGCGCAGATAATCGCTGGCAGAGGCAGAAAGTTTGTCGCAAACCTGCTCCATATTGCTGATGATTGCCGCCCCCAGTCCCTGATGTTGTTCTGCCATCAGACGACGGATATTCCCCGCAAACTCTTCATCCTGAATCAGCGACAAATGGGCGCTAAGAATGGTTTTACTTTCGCCGTCACGCTCGCGCAGCTGCTGGTTCAGTTGTTCGGCAAGCGTTGCCAGGCTGTGTTCCAGCCGGGTGGTGTCTTGCACACTGGCAGGGATCGCCCGATAACTGTCGAGGCTGTCGCTCTGCAACAACGTTAACGTACCAACACCGACGCCGCTCGCCAGCACGTTACCGTACAGCAAATCAGGGTTAAGGCGACTTAATGAACGTGGCAGCGGATGCGCCGTCAGTTCTGCTTGTGTCGGTTGGATGCTGTCGCTGTCGATAAAGCGCACCTGGATGTACTCTTCCAGTACGCGCCGTGCCTGTTCTTCATCGCCACCGCTAATGTTCAGGCTGCAACTGTCATTAAATAAAGTGCCGGTGCCAATCAGCGCCAGTGAACTTTTGGCATCGGCCTTTGCGTTCTGGCGATGGTTGATAAAAGCGATTTCGCTTTGCCACTGACTACACTGTTCTTTAAGTTCCCACGCCGGACGGGCATGAAGACCGTTAGGCAAAGGACAGAGAAATTGAATCGTTAACATAACCGCTCCGGGTTAATCGGGAAATCATCTGAAATCCGTCAGTTGAACAACCGTCTCACGGGTAAGACGTTGAATAAGGGCAGATAAAAGTTGCTGCATCTGCAAAATATCGCGGCAGTCGGCAATCGATGCGGCGCAATGTCCATGGCGGGTTGCTGGCCCCATCACCACTGTGGGTACGCCAGTACCGGTTAAGTGAACCGCTCCACCGTCCGTGCCGCCGTTACTGAACATATCCGCCTGTAACGGCACGCCAATTTCTGCCGCCACGGTTTCAATCCAGGCTGTGAGTTTTGGCGGCGCAATCAGCGATTTATCGCTTAACACCAGCATCGGACCGTTACCAATCTGGCGATGGTTCGCCGCGCCATAATCAAAGTTTTTCGCCCAGCAGGCGGTATCAAGCACAATGGCGACGTCCGGCGACACCGCGCGGGTGGCGGTTTGCCCGCCGCGTAATCCCACCTCTTCGCTGGAACTTGCCACCAGCCACACTTCCGCAGGCAGTTCGGCGCTGTGTAGTTCGCGCAGTAACGTCACCAGCAGATAGCAACCGAGGCGGTCATCAAAGGCTTTCCCCATCACCCGCTGGTGAGGAAGAACCTGAAAAGCGGTATCAAACGTGACGCGATCGCCTGGACGAATTCCCGCCTGTATCACTTCATCATACGAGCGCGCGCCAATGTCCACGCGCATTACGCTAACCTCATTTCCCTGCCGCTCGCCATCAAGCAGGCCGGGAATTTTGCACTCTTCACGGGTGGTGATGCGCACCGGCTGCAACTGGCGGGCAGCCATGCGCACGTTGCCAACCGGCAGCACGTCAATAGCGCCTTCGCGGGAGATGCTACGCACCATAAACCCCACTTCATCCATATGTGCGCAGATCATCACCTTCGGCCCCATCGATTCATTGAGGCGGATCAGCACCGATCCCAGACCGTCAAATCGCACTTCTTTTTGCAGTCGATCCGCTTCATCCAGCAGGATCTGCCGCACTTCCTGTTCCGAGGAGGCGATCGCATCGGCCTCGCTCAACGCTTTTAATAGCGATAAATCCATTATGCCTCTCCCGTGAGCAACACTGTTTTCGGCATGGCGTAGAGCACTTCTGCGCCTTGCGGGGTAACCAGCACAACATCTTCGATGCGCACGCCCCCTTGCCCTGGCAAATAAATCCCCGGCTCTACGGTCAGTAACATGCCAGGCTGGAGCATCGTGGTATCACGTGGTGAAAAACGCGGATCTTCATGTACGTCAATGCCGATTGCATGACCGGTGTTATGGCCGAAATACTCTCCATAACCGGCTTCTGTAATGACCCGACGCGCGGCGTCGTCAACCTGCTGGCAACGCACGCCGGGGAGAATCGCGGAGATTGCCGCCAGTTGCGCTTGCAGGACAATCTGATACACGTTAAACAGCGGGTGAGATTCGGCGCTCACCCCTTCGCCATGAACCAGAAAGGTGCGCGTCATATCAGAGCAGTAGCCCTGATACAGCGCACCGAAATCGAGTGTGACAAACTCGCCCGCTACAACCACTTTGTCGCTGGCCTTGCCGTGCGGCAGCGCCCCACGCCAGCCACTGGCAACAATGGTGTCAAAGGAGGCTTTTTCTGCTCCCTGCTGGCGCATAAACCACTCCAGTTCAGCAGCTATCTCACATTCGCTCATCCCCGCCTGAATAAAGCGGCGAATATGCTCTGCACCACGATCGGCAATCCCACAGGCGAGACGGATTTTCTCCACCTCCTCTGGCATTTTGATTTGCCGCAGCACATCCGGCGTGGCGCTGACCAGCTTTGCATTAAGTTCAACCTGCCAGCGGTGCGCGGTTTCCCAACTCACCTGCTGGCCTTCAAAACCGAGCGTTTGCAGCTGCTCATCGGCAATGATTTGATTGACGATGGTTGCCAGCGTGTGCGTCGCGTCAAGCAAATGTAGCTGGTAGCCTTGCGCACGAGCTTCCACCTCCACGTAATAGCGCGAATCCACCAGAATGTGCGCGCTCTCACGACTAATCAGCACATAGCCTGACCCGGTGGAAATCCCCAGATGGGGCTGTTTGTTCTGCCGTGAGGAGAGAAGCACCGCATCCAGCTGTTGCGCCTTAAGCCAGTCGCGCAGCGAAGCGAGTAATGTCATTAGGATTGTCCTTCTTACAGGCTATCGATTAACAATTTGCCTTTGCGGAACATCATCAAACGCAGGAACACCACCATCAGCGCGGTAATGATTGCCCCCAGCGCGATCCCCGCCATGTAAACGCCCAGATTAGTCACCAGCGGCCACGCCCAGATTGCTGATTCCGGGAACCATTGCACTGCGCCCAGCCAGACAGCGGCGGTGGAGCCGACAATCGCACCGACCATATAGGACGGAATTGCGGTGATGGGGCTTTCCAGCGCAAACGGAATCGCACCTTCACTGATCCCCATAAACGCCAGGAACATGGCGGTTTTACCCTGCGGATAAAGCTGGGCGTTAAACAGGCGTTTGCCGGTTAAACGACGGTCGATAATAGTCGCCAGACCCAGACCAATCGGCGGAATGACGATTGCGATAGAACGCGCGGTAACCGGTAATACGTGGTCAGTGGTAAAGCTGAAAGCAACGAAACCTGCTGCTTTGTTGATTGGGCCACCGAGGTCGATTGCGGTCGCTGCTGCGATACCCATCGCATACATCAGCGCCCCCTTCTCACCTGCGGCAGTCAGCACGGTACGGATACCGCCGTTGATCCAACCGCCAAATGGGGTGATGACGTAATACATCGCCAGCATGACAAAAATGGCGGAAAGAATCGGTAGCAAAAATGTGGTTTTGAACGCTAACAGGAAATCCGGTAACTGGATTTTCTGGTTCATCCACTTCACAAGGTAACCTGCAACGATAGAAATGATCAGCGCACCAATGAAGGTAGACGGCACCGGTGAAGAGGTCGCCCACTGCATGGTACTGGGATCAAAGTTCAGCAGTTGCGTTGGCTGGGTAGACATTAACCCGCCGATAAACCCAGCCGGGAACGCCAGTTTGCCGCCAATGGAGTTCGCCACAAAAGCAGCAAACATCGGAATGGCAAAACCAAACAACACGCCGCCAAAGGACTGCGACAGCCAGGCAAATTTCAGTAAGGAGAGGTCGAAACCGGAAAATTTCCCGCTATTAAGTGCATCCATAATGCCAATGTCAGCGGGAATTTTTAGCCAGCTATAAGCAATCAGCTGGCTGAAAGCGAGGATCACGCCGCCCATAATTAAGGTCGGCACCATGCGTGAAATCCCTGACATCACATGCTGCGGAAGTTCACCCCAGAAGCTGCTTTTAGAGGCCTGCGGATTCTTAATTGCCGCTGCCGCACCGGATGCGCCAGGCACAACGGTTGCACTGCGTTTTTTAATGGCCATAACAATTATCCCTGTCGAAAATTACGGTTGTTCAGCGGCAATCATCTCTTCGATTTCTTTGATGATGCCCGCTGCGTTTTTAATTGCGTCCTGCAAAGTGATTTCATAAACGTCGCGGGATTCGAAACGTTCGTTATCTTCCGGGGTAACTGCCACTGAGTGGATGATGATGGTCGCTTCGGCGATATCCTGCGCCGTCAGGCGATTCTGGATACCGTCCGCGCCCTGGGTTTCAATTTTCACTTCATAGCCAGCTTCCACTGCGGCCTCTTCCAGCGCCTGAGCCGCCATAAAAGTGTGCGCAAGGCCCATCGGGCAGGCACATAAGGCAATCAGTTTCTTACTCATCGTTATTTCCTCGTTCGTTTATAGTTAACGAGTGAAATTATGAACGTGCAAAACAAATTGCCGTTACCAGACAAATAATGCATTTACTGGAGAATTAATCCCGTAGTGCGGAAGTGTGACGCAGGTCGGCCTTGTGATGAAACACAAAGAAAAATTGAACTAACCGTATGATTTAAAAGATTATCGGGAGGATTATCTCCCGATATGGCAGGAAGGATTTACAGGACGTACCCTAAGGTCTGGCGTAAATGTGCACCTGAGCCGAGAAGACCCGGATTGTCATGGACGATAAGATAAGCCGGAATATCATGGACATATTCTTTAAAGCGGCCTTTGTCTTCAAAAGCGGCACGGAAACCAGAGGCTTTGAAGAATTCAAGGAAACGCGGCACGATACCGCCCGCAATAAACACGCCGCCAAATGTGCCGAGATTGAGCGCCAGATTGCCGCCAAAACGGCCCATAATCACGCAAAACAGCGACAACGCGCGGCGGCAATCGGTGCAACTGTCGGCCAGCGCGCGTTCGGTAATATCTTTTGGCTTGAGATTTTCTGGCAGACGGTTATCTGCTTTCACAATCGCGCGGTACAAATTCACCAGCCCTGGCCCAGAGAGCACGCGTTCAGCAGAGACATGGCCTATTTCAGCACGCAGTATTTCGAGAATAATGGCCTCTTCTTCGCTGTTTGGCGCAAAATCAACGTGACCGCCTTCGCCTGGCAGGCTTACCCAGCGTTTATCAACATGAACCAGATGCGCCACGCCTAGCCCCGTTCCGGCACCGTAAACCGCGATAGGTTTACCTTCAACTGGTTCCTTACCGCCAAACTGGATCAGATGCTCTTTTTTCAGCATCGGGATCGCCATCGATACAGCGGTAAAATCGTTAATAATTTCCAGATGGCTAAAACCGAGATTCTTTTTCATTTCGGCAATTGAGAACGCCCAGGTATGGTTGGTCATTGCCACCCAGTCACCGGTAATTGGGCAAGCGATGGCAATACAACCGTCTTTCACCTCGACCTTATGTTCTTCGAGATAAACGCGGATAACCGCTTCCAGGCTGGGATAATCAAGCCCAGAATAGGTTTTAGCCTGCGAGATTTCACCACTGGTAATATCACACAGAGCAAGACGTGCGTTGGTGCCGCCCACATCACCGACTAATGCATACTTTGTCATTCTTCTACTGCTCCGCTAAAGTCAAAATAATTCTTTCTCACACTGTAAATACCTGGGAGCCTAACAACAACGCCGGAAAGGCGGGCTCCCTGTAAATATCGATCTGGGTCACACTATTACTTTATCGTTTCAGCACCAATTGCAGCGATGCCTTTATGCAAGCTGGGCAAACTAAGTATCTGACCCCGCATAAGGAATAGAACATGCTCCATTCGCGAGCCAGAACCATGTTGTTATTATCGCTTCCCGCCCTGGCAATTGGGATTGCGTCCAGTCTTATTCTGATTGTGGTGATGAAAATCGCCTCGGTATTACAGAATTTACTCTGGCAACGACTGCCGGGAAGTCTGGGGATAGCCCAGGATTCACCGCTGTGGATCATCGGAATATTAACGCTGACGGGGATCGCAGTGGGACTGGTTATCCGTTTCAGCCAGGGTCATGCCGGACCAGATCCCGCCAGTGAACCGCTGATCGGCGCGCCAGTCCCCCCTTCTGCGCTACCAGGGCTTATCGTAGCATTAATTCTCGGTCTTGCCGGTGGCGTCAGCTTGGGGCCGGAACATCCGATTATGACTGTTAATATCGCCCTCGCGGTAACGATAGGCGCTCGCCTGTTACCTCGAGTTAACCGGATGGAATGGACTATTTTAGCCTCAGCCGGAACTATCGGTGCGCTATTTGGTACACCTGTTGCGGCGGCGTTGATATTTTCGCAAACCTTAAATGGCAGTAATGAAGTGCCGCTATGGGATCGACTCTTTGCGCCGTTAATGGCAGCGGCGGCTGGTGCGCTGACGACAAGTCTATTTTTCCACCCCCATTTTTCGCTGCCCATTGCGCATTACGGACAGATGCAGATGGCAGACATTATCAGCGGTGCGATTGTAGCGGCGATTGCCATCGCTGCGGGGATGGTCGCCGTATGGTGTCTGCCACGGTTGCACGCAATGATGCATCAGATTAAAAACCCTGTGCTTATGCTCGGGGTTGGCGGGTTTATTCTCGGTATTTTGGGCGTTATTGGTGGGCCGGTTTCACTGTTTAAAGGGCTGGATGAGATGCAGCAAATGGTGATGAATCAGGCTTTCAGCACCAGTGATTACTTTTTACTGGCAGTGATTAAGCTCGCCGCTCTGGTCATTGCCGCCGCCAGCGGGTTTCGTGGCGGGCGAATCTTCCCGGCAGTGTTTGTTGGCGTGGCGTTAGGTTTGATGCTACATGAACACGTTCCCGCAGTCCCGGCGGCAATTACTGTCTCCTGCGCTATTCTCGGTATGGTACTGGTGGTAACGCGCGATGGCTGGTTAAGCCTGTTTATGGCGGCAGTCGTTGTACCTGATACCAATCTGCTACCGCTACTTTGTATCGTTATGCTTCCGGCATGGCTATTGCTGGCTGGCAAACCGATGATGATTGTGAATCGCCCGAAGCAGCAACCACCCCACGATAATCTTTAGCAAAAAATGCTCTCCATCATGATTTAAGAGTTATGGCGATGAAACGGGGCTTTACCTCCCCGTAATATTGCGTTAACAGGCCGCTGACGGCTTCGATCGTGAAGGAGAATAACAATGTTCAGGTCACTGTTTCTGGCGGCCGCCCTGATGGCTTTTACCCCGCTTGCGGCAAACGCAGGTGAAATTACCCTACTGCCATCAATCAAATTACAAATTGGCGATCGCGATCATTATGGTAATTACTGGGACGGTGGTCATTGGCGCGACCGTGATTACTGGCATCGTAATTACGAATGGCGTAAAAACCGCTGGTGGCGTCACGATAATGGCTACCACCGTGGCTGGGATAAGCGTAAAGCGTATGAGCGTGGCTATCGTGAAGGCTGGCGCGACCGTGATGATCATCGCGGGAAAGGTCGTGGACACGGACATCGTCATTAAACACATCCACCAATGGAGCACGATGCCTGATGCGACGCCCGCGCGTCTTATCAGGCCTACAGCCCCACTCCATTATTGAACGCGTAGGGCGGATAAGGCGTTTACGCCGCATCCGCCAGTGATGCCTGGTACGACGCCAGTTGAACTACAACCCCAGCGCCGTTCCCACCAACAGCCAGATATTCAGCGCCACTACCAATACCACAATCACCCAGCCAGCCTGTTTTACGCGTTTGCTGTTCACCAAATCGCCCATCAACTTACTGTCGCTGGTGAAAATCAACAGTGGAACCAGCGCCAGGGCGATACCAAAACTTAGCAGCACCTGACTCATGACCAGAATTCGTGTCGGATCTAATCCCATCAGGATGACAATAAATGACGGTAACATGGTCACTGTCCGGCGCACCCACAGCGGGATATGGAAACGAATAAAGCCCTGCATCACCACCTGCCCCGCCAGCGTACCCACCACCGTTGAAGAAAGCCCTGCTGCCACCAGGCTTAAACCAAAGACCGTCGCTGCAGCATTGCTTAACAGCGGTTGCAGCGTCAGGTAAGCTTCGTCAAGATCGGCGACACCAGTATGGCCGGAAAAGTGGAACGCGGCAGCAGCCGTTGCCATCATCGCCAGATTGACAAAACCAGCAATAGTCATGGCAATCGCGACATCCCATTTGGTGGCTGAATAACGTTGCTGGCGTGACCCACCATGCAGATGCTGGGTCAGCGAAGAGTGCAAATAAATCACATGCGGCATAATTGTCGCACCCAGCACACCCGCAGCCAGGAAGACCGCCTCTGAGGTCGGTAAACTCGGGATCACCATCCCTTTACTCAACTGCACCAGGTTAGGCTGGGAGAAGATCAGCTCAACAATGTAAGCCGCTGCGACAAACAGCAGTAGCCCGCCAATCACTTTCTCCAACGGTTTTTGCCCGCGACGTTGCAGCATTAAAATGAGGAAGGTTGCGATACCCGTTAATACGGCGCCCTGCAACAGCGAAACCCCAAGAATGAGTTTGAAACCGATAGCCGCACCAATAAATTCCGCCAGGTCGGTAGCCATCGCAATAATTTCTGCCTGAACCCAATAGAACCAGACGACCGGACGCGGGTAGTGATCGCGAATTTGTTCCGCCAGATTTTTACCGGTGGCAATCCCCAGTTTGGCCGAGAGGATCTGAATCAACATCGCCATCAGATTAGCCCAGACAACAACCCACAATAGCTGATAGCCGAAGCTGGCACCCGCCTGAATATTGGTCGCAAAGTTACCAGGATCGATATAACCAATCGCCGCAATGAACGCAGGTCCCATTAATGCGAGCCTCATCTTGCGCGCCGCCCGTCCGCTGCTACTCTCAACGCGATAGTTCGTCATCTTGTTGTGCCTCTAAAACATAGCCTTTGCTATGTTTCATGCTATGTCAAACGAGAATGATTATCAAATTCATTTAAATGGGTTGTGATGATTTCTCTGATAGACCAGGATTATGACTACGAAAAGATTGATGGTTTGAATGTTATTTTTATGTTTAATGTTAGCACATTTACATAACTTTCCGCTTCCATACACAACATAGCAGAAATGTAGGACAGCTCACTATTTTTGAAGCTTGTCACAGGACGTCATTATAGTGTGTGTCAGATCTCGTTTTCCTGAATCATGTTGCATAGAATGTGCACGGAAATTTAACCTGCCTCATATTTGGAGCAAATATGGACCGCGTCCTTCATTTTGTACTGGCACTAGCCGTTGTTGCGATTCTCGCATTGCTGGCAAGCAGCGACCGCAAAAAAATTCGTATCCGTTATATTATTCAACTGCTTGTTATCGAAGTATTACTGGCGTGGTTCTTCCTGAACTCTGACGTTGGTCTGGGCTTCGTGAAAGGCTTCTCCGAAATGTTCGAAAAACTGCTCGGATTTGCCAACGAAGGTACTAACTTCGTCTTTGGTAGCATGAATGATCAAGGCCTGGCGTTCTTCTTCCTGAAAGTGCTGTGCCCTATCGTCTTTATTTCTGCGTTGATCGGTATTCTCCAGCACATTCGCGTGTTGCCGGTGATTATTCGCGCGATTGGTTTCCTGCTTTCCAAAGTCAATGGCATGGGCAAACTGGAATCCTTTAACGCCGTAAGCTCCCTGATTTTGGGACAATCCGAGAACTTTATCGCCTATAAAGATATCCTCGGCAAAATCTCCCGTAACCGTATGTACACCATGGCAGCAACGGCGATGTCCACCGTGTCGATGTCCATCGTTGGCGCATACATGACGATGCTGGAGCCGAAATACGTCGTTGCTGCACTGGTACTGAACATGTTCAGCACCTTTATCGTACTGTCGCTGATCAACCCTTACCGCGTTGATGCCAGCGAAGAAAACATTCAGATGTCCAACCTGCACGAAGGTCAGAGCTTCTTCGAAATGCTGGGTGAATACATTCTGGCAGGTTTCAAAGTCGCCATTATCGTTGCAGCGATGCTGATCGGCTTTATCGCCCTGATCGCCGCACTGAACGCACTGTTTGCCACCGTGACTGGTTGGTTTGGCTACAGCATCTCCTTCCAGGGCATCCTGGGCTACATATTCTATCCGATTGCATGGGTGATGGGTGTTCCTTCCAGTGAAGCACTGCAAGTGGGCAGTATCATGGCGACCAAACTGGTTTCCAACGAGTTCGTTGCGATGATGGATCTGCAGAAAATTGCTTCCACGCTTTCTCCGCGTGCAGAAGGCATCATCTCTGTATTCCTGGTATCCTTTGCTAACTTCTCTTCTATCGGGATTATCGCGGGCGCGGTTAAAGGCCTGAACGAAGAGCAAGGTAACGTCGTTTCTCGCTTCGGTCTGAAACTGGTTTACGGCTCTACGCTGGTGAGTGTGCTTTCTGCGTCAATCGCAGCACTGGTGCTGTAAGTCCAATACATTCATTAAAAAAGCCGGGGATAATTCCCCGGCTTTTTTACGTCTGTTAATCAACTAATGGCTGAGGGCGACCAATCAAATACCCTTGCAGATATTGCACCCCAAGTTTATGCAATAACGCCTGCTGCTGTTGCGTTTCGACAAACTCCGCTACCACGCTTAACGACTTCGCTTTCGCCAGGTCGGTAATTGACCGCACAATCATCGCATCCAGCGTATTAGTCACTATATCTTTCACAAAGACGCCATCAATCTTGATGATATCGGCCTGCAAACGTTTTAATCGCTCGTAGTTGGCATAACCAGTGCCAAAATCATCAATCGCAATACGGAAGCCAAATTTATGCAGTTGCTCGATGTTGTACATGCTGCTTTCTGCATTTGAAAACGCCTGCTCCTCGGTGATCTCAAGAATGACTGTCTCCGGGGAGATGTGATAACGCTTAAACAGACGAATAATCCGCCCGGCGATATTTTTTTGCAGCAGAGTGAGCGGCATTAAATTGACTGAAAAGCGCGGACCTTTATTGTTGGAAGGGTGAGTTGCTAACCACTTCAACAGAGATTCCAGCACCTGCAAATCGAAACGCGCGCTAAGGTTAAACTGGGCGATAAGCGGCAGAAATTTATCCGGCGTCATAATGCCGTCGTCATATTTCAGACGCGCCAGGATCTCATCATAGCCCTGCCCCTCTTTGTTTCGAATGGGCTGAGCGTAGAGGAGCAAGTCACCATTATCTAACGCCTTACGAATGGTGTTCAGCAACAGTACCTGTTTGGTGGTCTGCCCGGACGCTATTTCCTCTCGATTATCCAACGCCAACACATGATGATGAACGCAGGATTGTTCCGCCAGCCAGCTTAACTGCCCCAGCATGGGCTGCAGGGTTTCCTGATTGCCATCAAAACGCCCCCAGGCGGCACCATAGCCCATATCCAGGCCGGTGTTGTTCCAGTGAATCTGCCGACTATTGAGGATGTTAACCATATGCTGTAGTCGACCTTCCGTTTCCGGCCCGGTCAGTACCAACAGCAATTCACTGCCCGGCAGTTGATACAACTTTTCGTTTTCCTGCATCAACGGCAGCAAGGTACGGTAAATTGAGCGGATACAATGAACACGCATCACCAGGCCGTAATGACGACTCAGAAACTCAAGATTATCAATACGCAGGCAGCAAAAACTCTTTCCTGCCTCCTGCTCTTGCGATTGCTCCAGTGCACGAAAGTTGGGTAATAGCGTTAATGGATCGGTCAGCGCCTGCAAATGCCAGCGGCGATTAAGCCATTCACTTCGATGATAAATACGCACCATGTAAAGCAGGCAAACGCTAAAGGAAATCAGCACCGCGAGAATAAATGCCAGCGAATATTCGGTTTCGACTCCTTGTAAAAAATTCTGGTTGTAATTCAGGAGGAAAAGAGTCGAAACAGCCCAGGTGAGATTTAAAAACGGATAACGAAGTTTACCAACACCAAGGGTAAAGATGATGAAGAAAACGGGCACCAGGTAACCGGCAATAAAATCGTTTTCATAAGGCGTACACATCAGAAGCAGCAGCACGCTAAGAGTTACCAGCCAGCTTAAAGTAAATGCACGTTTCTCTTTGTTCAGCGACGGGGCGATATCCCTGCGCCACAATATCTGCGCAAAGTGGGGACTTACAACCATGCGAGTGAGATAGTAAAAGAACATGTTGTAAATCAGCACAGCGGTGAAAAGGCTAAGCAAATCAACGACCGTGAAAATAGCATCTGCATCGCCGAAAAATGTCGATATCTTTAGCGGGAAATCAAAAAAGCTACCCACCAGATACATGCTGCCTTTGATGCCAATCGGCGTCACTAAACCAAGCCAGAAGAGACGTTGCCAGACGTATCGGGTGGTCAACCCATAACGCCAACGCGTTCCTAACTGCCAGCGTAATATTGCACAGGCACACAGCACTACAAATGTCTGGCTGCCGAGCATGACGGCAGTTTGCAAAAATGAGAGATGAAAATTCCACAGATTAGTGCAAAACATCCCGCATAAAACAGGAACAACACCACGCCAGCCAAAGATGAATAATATTGACAGCATTACGCACAGTGGCATCCACGCCAGAAAGATATAGCTGGAATGGATAACGGCCAGTGGCGAAATAAAACGGGATAGCTGAATAAGTACCACGGTGAGCGTAAACGCCAGTGTGAATATCTTGATATTTTTTATCAGGTTATGCTCCACAAACATGAGTAGACTACTCTCACTGATCGGGGTTTTCAGGCACACAAATAATAAGTTTATTCGCATCGCGAAGCAAACAGGGGCCGGCCTGTTGCCGATTTTTCATCCAATGATGCTTTCACCAGGCGGCACTAACCCGGACGTAGACTGTATTACAAAAGCGGCAAAAATCAGAGACAAAAAACCCCCGCTTCACAGCGAGGGTTTGAAATTTGGTGGAGCTAAGCGGGATCGAACCGCTGACCTCTTGCATGCCATGCAAGCGCTCTCCCAGCTGAGCTATAGCCCCACGAGGCGTTTACGTACCAAATTTGCTGGGTGCAAAATTTGGTGGAGCTAAGCGGGATCGAACCGCTGACCTCTTGCATGCCATGCAAGCGCTCTCCCAGCTGAGCTATAGCCCCGTCACGTAAAGCTTGTCGAGTTGACGGGCGGCATCATATGAATTCCGTCCGAATGTGTCAACGGCAAATTGCAGCGCCTTGTTTCAATCGCTGAAAAATCAGGCAAATGAACATTTTTGGATTACGCCTCGCATTCAGTAGTTATTCATGTCACGGTTTCATGTAAATTGATGCTATAAAATGAACACTTAATAGACCCACAACTATTCCGGGAATTGTTATGTTCAAGGAGAGGATGACGCCAGATGAACTTGCCAGACTGACCGGTTATAGCCGCCAGACCATTAATAAATGGGTACGCAAGGAAGGCTGGACGACATCACCCAAACCAGGCGTCCAGGGGGGCAAGGCTCGACTGGTACACGTCAATGAACAGGTTCGTGAATATATTCGCAATGCAGAACGCACGGAGGGTCAGGGAGAAATACCCGCCCTGTCTGGCGATGCACCGCTTGAAGTGCTGTTAGCTACGCTGGCGAAAGAGATGACGCCGGCTGAACAAAAACAGTTTACATCATTGCTTCTGCGGGAAGGGATTATCGGGTTATTACAACGCTTAGGGATTCGCAATAGCAAATAATATGAAAAGATTACGCAATAAAATGACCACCGAAGAACTGGCGGAATGCCTCGGTGTGGCTAAACAAACCGTTAACCGCTGGATTAGAGAAAAAGGCTGGAAAACAGAAAAATTTCCCGGAGTGAAAGGAGGTCGCGCCAGACTTATTCTACTGGACACACACGTTTGCGAATTTATTCAAAACACGCCTGCCTTCCATAATACGCCAATGCTTCTTGAGGCCGAAGAACCCCTTGCTGAATACGCGCCAGGTATGCGCACTCCGGCTTATCGGCAAATCATCAGCGCAATAGACAATATGACTCACAGTGAGCAGGAAAAAGTTGCGCAATTTTTATCGCGTGAAGGAATTCGTAATTTCCTTGCCCGTCTCGACATAGACGAATCAGCATAAATAAAAAACGGCAGGGGTATTTCTCCTGCCGTTTATCTTTTATGCGCTAATTACTGCTGGTTTTCGCGTTCAGCAATAAAAGCCAGAGCTTTATTGATGCGCTCGATGCTACGTGCTTTGCCGATCGCGTGAACGGTAACATCCAGTGCCGGAGACTGCCCCGCACCAGTAACGGCGACACGCAGCGGCATACCAACTTTACCCATTCCCACTTCCAGCTCGTCCGCCGTCGTCTGAATAGCGTGGTGAACGTTTTCAGCTGTCCAGTCAGTAATCGCGGCCAGTTTGTCGCGAACTACTTCCAGCGGCTGACGTGCTACCGGGCGCAGATGTTTTTTCGCTGCATCGGCATCGAACTCAGCAAAATCTTCGTAGAAGTAACGGCAGCTCTGTGCCATCTCTTTCAGCGTCTTGCAGCGTTCACCCAGCAGTTTAACCAGATCCGCCAGCTGCGGGCCGTTGCGGGTATCGATATTTTCCTGCTCGATGTGCCACTGTAAATGGGTAGCAACATACTCCGGCGGCAGCGTGTTAATGTAGTGATGGTTCAACCACAGCAGCTTGTCGGTATTGAACGCGCTGGCGGATTTGCTGACGGCATTCAGGGTGAAGTATTTGATCATCTCTTCACGGGTGAAGATTTCCTGATCGCCGTGAGACCAGCCCAGACGCACCAGATAGTTCAGCAACGCTTCCGGCAGATAGCCGTCATCACGATACTGCATTACGCTGACCGCACCGTGGCGTTTGGACAGTTTTTTACCATCATCGCCGTTGATCATAGAAACGTGCGCATAAACCGGCACTGGTGCTTTCAGGGCTTTAAGAATGTTGATCTGGCGCGGCGTGTTGTTGATATGGTCTTCACCACGGATAACATGGGTGATTTCCATATCCCAGTCATCGACAACTACACAGAAGTTATAGGTCGGAGAACCATCGGTACGGCGGATGATCAGATCATCCAGCTCCTGGTTGCTGAACTCGATCGGACCACGGATCTGATCGTCAAAAACCACAGAACCTTCTTGCGGATTAGCAAAACGAACGACACATGGTTCATCATCAGCATGATGTTCATGGTTGTGGCGGCAGCGACCGTCATAACGCGGCTTTTCACCTTTCGCCATTTGCTCTTCACGCAGTGCTTCCAGACGCTCTTTAGAGCAATAGCATTTATAGGCCGTGCCCTCTTCCAGCATCTGATCGATAACTGCGTTATAGCGATCAAAACGTTTGGTCTGATAGTACGGACCTTCATCCCACTCCAGACTCAGCCAGTTCATACCATCCATAATGGCTTCGATAGCTTCCGGCGTAGAACGCTCAAGATCGGTGTCTTCAATACGCAGCACGAACTCACCGCCGTGGTTACGTGCAAAAAGCCAGGAGTAAAGAGCAGTACGCGCGCCGCCAACGTGCAGATAGCCTGTTGGGCTTGGCGCGAAGCGAGTTTTGATTTTCATGAAATGGCCTTACGTTTAGAAAGATGCCGACAACCGGCAAATCCTGGAAAAATTGAGTGGGCGATATTCTATCACTCCAGCCTGATTCCTCAATGTAGTTCGGGTTGCTACATGATGCATTATTGTTTTCGTTGAGAAATTGCGCAACGCGGTCTGTTTTGCGATCATCCTGCTTAATTTTACGACGAACAAACAAATTCTTTAGAAAATGCGTTGACTCATTTCCAACTCTCCCTATAATGCGACTCCACACAGCGGGGGTGATTAGCTCAGCTGGGAGAGCACCTCCCTTACAAGGAGGGGGTCGGCGGTTCGATCCCGTCATCACCCACCAACTACTTTATGTAGTCTCCGCCGTGTAGCAAGAAATTGAGAAGTGGGTGATTAGCTCAGCTGGGAGAGCACCTCCCTTACAAGGAGGGGGTCGGCGGTTCGATCCCGTCATCACCCACCACTTTCTCGCCAGCTAAATTTCTTGCAATAATGTGAAGTACCGAAGTGGGTGATTAGCTCAGCTGGGAGAGCACCTCCCTTACAAGGAGGGGGTCGGCGGTTCGATCCCGTCATCACCCACCACTTCGGGTCGTTAGCTCAGTTGGTAGAGCAGTTGACTTTTAATCAATTGGTCGCAGGTTCGAATCCTGCACGACCCACCAGTGTAAAAAAGCGCCCTAAAGGCGCTTTTTTGCTATGTGCGATTTGCGAAATTGCCAGATTCGCTTCGCTTATCAGACCTACGATTTCCGGCTATCTCCCCCTCGCCTACTGTCTCAATGCTGCCAACAGCTTAACCATCGCGGGCGTCACCTGCTGCGTTTCATAAACAATATATAAATCTGCCGGGATGCGCTCTTTGAGCGGACGGAAAATGACACCAGGCCAGTTCATCTGTGCATAGCTGTCTGCTATCAATGTGATACCAATGCCCATACTGATCATGGCCAGCACCGTTTGTGGTTCATTAACTTCGCGAATAACAACCGGTGAAAAACCCGCCTGCTGACAAACGCGCTGCAAAAATTCCCAGTCAGTGTACACGGGCGGCATTGTGACAAAATACTCGTCACGTAGTGCTTCCAGCGGAACGTCGGAATATGATGAGAGGTGATGCTCTTCAGGCATCGCTACCAGAAACGCCGATTCATGCAAGCGTAAGCTGGTAAAATCTTCCGGTGGTTCTGTCGCCATTCGCCAGATCCCGGCATCGAGTTCGCGGCGCTCCAACAGCGCCATTTGCATCGCAGGCATCTTTTCGCGAAACAGTACTTCAACGTTGGGGTTTTCCCTAAGGAATCGCCGCATAACCGGCCGCATCCGTCCCCACATTGCCGTTCCGACCACACCGAGTTCAATCCGCCCTGCTTCTCCCCGGCCTATTTGTTCAATCCGAGCCAACACCTGATTTGCATTCATCAGCAACCGGCGCGATTCTTCCATCAAGATTTTGCCCGCGTGTGTCAGGGCGACGCTGCGCGAATGACGAATAAAAAGCTGTGTGCCGAGTTGATTTTCCAGCTCTTTAATATGAATACTGAGCGGAGGCTGAGACATATTTAAACGCGCCGCTGCGCGGCCAAAATGTAACTCTTCCGCTACAGCAAGAAAATAACGGAGCAACTTAAGGTCTGTTCTGTAAATGCGTTCCATAATTAAATGCTCCGTTTAATAAATATATCTTATTAAATTATCACGGCATAAAGTATTTCACCACCAGATAACCTACATACATAAACACAATAGATAATATACCCGGCAATACATTTGGCACGGGAATAGGTAACCGCACGATTGTAAATAAAGCACCAATACCAAAACCGACGCCAGAAGAAAATAAAATATCTTTCATTAATTAACCTTTATCATAAAAGCAGCCCTGAAAAACGGAGCTGCCAGTTCTTTTAATGTGTCACTGTTCGATGTGTTATCTTTTCAGGGTCATGGTTATATTTAAATCCAAAGAAAAATATCACTGCGAGGAAAAGAGAATATCCTGCAAACATCAGCCAGATAGTTTGCCAGTCTTTTACGCCATCTACCGAGAAGTAATCCACTGCCATGCCGCTCAGAATCGAGCCAACCCAAGCACCGACACCATTTACCATGGTCATAAAGAGCCCCTGTGCGCTGGCACGAATGTTGGAATCAACTTCCTGTTCAACAAAGACCGAACCGGAAATATTGAAGAAATCAAATGCGCAGCCGTAAACAATCATCGACAGCAGCAGCAAAATAAACCCAGTTGGTGACGGATCGCCATAAGCAAAGAAGCCAAAGCGCAGCGTCCAGGCCACCATACTCATAAGCATGACCGTTTTGATGCCGAAACGCTTCAAAAAGAACGGAATCGTCAGAATGAAACCGACTTCAGCCATCTGTGAAACTGACAATAAAATGGACGGATATTTCACCACGAAGCTATCAGCAAACTCCGGGTTACGGGCAAAATCATGCAGGAACGGGTTGCCAAAAACGTTGGTAATTTGCAGTACCGCGCCCAGCATCATGGCGAAGAGGAAAAAGATGGCCATACGCGGATTTTTGAATAGCACAAACGCGTCCAGACCGAGTTTACTGGCAAGCGAAGTAGTCACTTTTTTCTGCGCAACAGGAATTTTAGGCAAAGTCAGCGCGTAAGCCGACAGCAGCAGAGACGCACCGGAAGCGATATACAATTGCAGGCTGCTCAATTCCAGATGCAGTAAGCTTACTGCCCACATCGCAATGATGAACCCCACCGTACCAAAAACGCGAATAGGCGGGAAAGCTGTCACCGGGTCAAGCCCGGCCTGAGCGAGGCAGGAATAAGAGACGCTGTTTGATAACGCGATGGTCGGCATAAATGCCATTGCATTGACTAACATCACCCAAAACATCGTATCCGGATCACTGACGGATGCCGCATAAAAAAGCACGCCAGCACACACCAGGTGGCACAGCATATATGCGCGTTCCGCACGCAGCCATTTATCCGCGATAATCCCCATAATGCCGGGCATAATAATCGCAGCAATCCCTTTGGAGCTGTAGACCATACCGACGTTAGCGCCGGTAAAATGAAGGGTATTAATCATGTAGGAACCGAGGGTAACCAGCCAGCTCCCCCAGATAAAATATTGCAAAAAGGACATTACCTTTAAGCGCAAAGCGATGCTCATAATCGTTTCCTTGTCGCATCATGTGGCCTCACCCGTGAGGCCGTTTATTGTTGTTTTAATCAGGCAATATTGCGCAGAAAGCCGCAAATAAGGTTGATAAAGTTCTGCTTAGAGAGATCCGCTGCCGCCAACGTTTGGGTATGCGAGAGCTTCACGTCACTCAGACCTTCCGCCATATTGGTAATCGCAGAAACGGCCACGACCTTCAGGTCACAATGGCGTGCTGAAATAACTTCAGGCACAACGGACATTCCAACGACATCCCCGCCAATAATTTGCATCATGCGAATCTCTGCCGCCGTTTCGAAATTCGGCCCCGGATACGAGACGAACACACCTTCCGTCAGGGGGAAACCCTCTTCTTTCGCCACTTTTTGCAACAGTGCGCGGTAGTCCGCATCGTAGGCATTCGCCAGCGAGAAAAAGCGTTCGCCAAAGCGTTCATCGTTAAGACCCACCATCGGTGTACCTGGCATGGTGTTGATGTGGTCTTTCAGCGCAACCAGACTGCCCGCACCGACTTCCGGACGCAGTGAGCCCGCCGCATTGGTGCAGAACAGCAGTTCACAGCCCAGCAATTTGAAAGTACGAATCGCGTCGGTCATGATGGTCATTCCACGACCTTCATAGAAATGCCCTCGACCTTTCATACATGCCACCGGAACGCCCTGGAGATGCCCCAACACCAGCTCACCCGCATGTCCATGCACCGTACTCACCGGGAAACCCGGCAGCTTTTCATAGGAAATGGCGACAGCGTTATCAATCTGATCGGCCAGCGCGCCCAGCCCGGAACCTAAAATAAAAGCCACTCGTGGTGTGAAATCTGGTTTATAAGCCTGGATAATATCGACGCAATACAGCGGGTTATGAGAAAATTGAGCCTGAGACATATATATCCTTTTTTCAGTAGGGTTGAATCTAATGTCTTTTTATAGCGAGGTTGTCCCGGCTCTTACCAATACACTTTCCTCACGCATTCAATAGCGATTTGATATCGATGGATTTATATCTTTTCACTATTAATTCCCAGCAAAAACTGTATTGGCGATATTCACTCCCTTGCATTAACAATATGCTGTTTTTAACAAACCACTTTATTAAGCAATCTACTAATAACGATCGGCATAGGGAATTATGCTATGAAAAAACATCTTTTAACTCTGACGCTCACCTCTTTATTAGCCGTACCCGTAATCTCCCACGCAGAATTTAAAGGTGGGTTTGCAGATATCGGCGTGCATTACCTGGACTGGACCAGCCGAACCACCGAGAAATCGTCAACTAAGTCACACAAAGATGATTTTGGTTATCTGGAACTGGAAGGCGGTGCCAACTTTAGTTGGGGAGAAATGTACGGGTTTTTCGACTGGGAAAACTTTTATAACGACCGCCACGATAAACCAGGTAGTGAGCAGCGTTATACCTTTAAAAATACCAACCGCATTTACCTGGGCAATACCGGATTTAATCTCTACCTGCACGCGTATGGCACCTACGGTTCTGCAAATCGGGTAAATTTCCACGACGATATGTTCCTGTACGGTTTTGGCTACAACTTCACCGGTAACAGTTGGTGGTTCAAACCGTTCTTCGCCAAACGCTATACGGATCAAACCTATTACACGGGCGATAACGGCTACGTGGCAGGTTGGGTTGCGGGTTACAGCTTTATGCTGGGCAGAGAGAAATTCACCCTCACCAACTGGAACGAGTACGAGTTTGACCGTGACACGACCTATGCGGCAGGTAATGGCGGTAAAGAAGGGCTGAACGGTGCGGTCGCCCTCTGGTGGAATGCTACCCCGAATATAACTACGGGGCTTCAGTATCGCTACGCGGACGACAAGCTGGGAGAAGCCTGGTATCAGGACGCCATCATTTACTCGGTCAAATTTAACTTCTGAACCATTTCTGCCGGGATTCCCGGCAGAAATGCATAACACGATATATGATACAACGATTCCCCTTCTCGCCCTGCCATCACTATTCACCCTGTTCTTGCTCCACGTCCTCTAATGCTTCACCAGCTGTTGAAAGTGTCCGGTTCTTCCTTCGCTACTGTGACGAAAACCTTTAATTGTTTTAAAGAGTCATTCATCTATTTTCTTCATGAATGAATGCAATAAATCAATTTTATTTCTCAAACTGGAAGAAGCACAATAGAACCATCGATCATCTGGAGTCTTTATGAAACTTTTTCGTATCCTCGATCCTTTCACCTTAACCCTGGTCACGGTGGTGTTACTGGCTTCTTTCTTTCCGGCCAGAGGCGGTTTTGTCCCCTTCTTTGAAAATCTGACCACGGCAGCCATTGCTCTGTTGTTCTTTATGCACGGCGCGAAGTTGTCGCGAGAGGCCATTATTGCAGGTGGTAGTCACTGGCGACTGCATTTGTGGGTGATGTGCAGTACCTTCGTGCTGTTTCCGGTTCTGGGCGTGTTGTTTGCCTGGTGGAAACCAGTAAACGTCGATCCAATGCTCTATTCCGGTTTTCTCTATCTTTGCATTCTTCCTGCCACGGTGCAGTCTGCAATCGCTTTTACCTCAATGGCGGGCGGTAACGTCGCGGCGGCCGTTTGTTCTGCATCAGCATCCAGCCTGCTGGGTATTTTCCTTTCGCCATTGCTGGTTGGTCTGGTGATGAATGTTCACGGTGCAGAGGGCAGCCTCGAACAGGTCGGTAAGATTATGCTGCAGCTGTTACTACCTTTTGTGTTGGGGCATCTTTCTCGCCCGTGGATTGGCAACTGGGTGGCGCGTAATAAAAAGTGGATTGCGAAAACTGACCAGACTTCCATTCTGTTGGTGGTCTATACGGCCTTCAGCGAAGCTGTTGTTAACGGCATCTGGCACAAAGTCGGTTGGGGTTCGCTGCTGTTTATTGTGGTAGTTAGCTGCGTATTGCTGGCTATTGTGATTGTGATTAACGTCTTTATGGCGCGTCGACTGGGTTTCAATAAGGCGGATGAGATAACGATTGTCTTCTGTGGTTCGAAAAAGAGCCTGGCGAATGGTATTCCGATGGCGAACATTCTGTTCCCAACGTCAGTTATCGGTATGATGGTGCTGCCACTGATGATTTTCCATCAGATCCAGCTGATGGTTTGCGCGGTGCTGGCGCGTCGTTATAAGCGCCAGACCGAGCAACTACAGGCGCAGCAGGAAAGCCACGCAGGGAAGATTTAAAGCGGACGTTTCAGGGGCTGAACCAGTTGCGTCAGCCCCTCGGTTTTAATCAGCAGCGTGATTTGCATTAGCTCACCGAGTTTTCCTGCCGGGAACTCATCCTTGCGGGCAAACCACAAAAGATACTCTTCCGGCAGGTCGATTAAGCGACGCCCTTTGTACTTGCCAAACGGCATTATCGTATTGGCTATTTCAATCAGCTGCTCTTTTTCCATCTCAGTTACCCAGCAAACGTAGCATCTCTGCTTCGTCGATCACTTCAATGCCCAATTCCTGCGCTTTCGCCAGTTTAGAACCTGCGGCTTCTCCGGCGATCACCAGATCGGTTTTCTTCGAAACGCTGCCCGCGACTTTCGCGCCCAGTTCGACCAAGCGAGCTTTAGCATCATCACGCGACATCTGACTTAAGCTACCGGTGAGCACCACGGTTTTACCGGCAAACGGGCTGTCGATCTCTTCCGCGTTAATCACCACCGGCGCAGGCCAGTGAACACCTTCCGCCAACAGCTCGCTGATGACATTGCGGTTACTGTCTTCGGCAAAGAAGTTGTGAACATGGGATGCGACGACAATTCCGACATCGGGCACTTTTTGCAGCTCTTCAATCGAGGCTGCTTCCAGTGCGTCCAGCGTGCCGAAATATGCTGCCAGACCTGCTGCAGTGGCCTCGCCGACTTCGCGAATGCCAAGCGCATAAAGGAAGCGAGCAAAGGTGGTTTCTTTCGCTTTTTCCAGCGCGTTAACCACGTTTTGCGCTGATTTCGGCCCCATTCTCTCCAGTCCGGTCAGTTTGCCTGCGGTGAGTTTAAACAGGTCAGCAGGTGTGTGGACGTACTCTTTTTCGACAAGCTGGTCGATGATTTTGTCACCCATACCGTCAACGTCCATCGCCCGACGGGAAACAAAATGTTTCAGTGACTCTTTACGCTGAGCGCCGCAAATCAGGCCACCTGTACAGCGGGCGACTGCTTCTCCTTCCACACGTTCAACATCAGAACCACATACCGGACAATGTGTCGGGAACTCTACGGCACGGGTATCTTCCGGGCGTTCAGAAAGCACGACGTTAACCACCTGCGGGATCACATCGCCAGCACGGCGGATCACCACCTTATCGCCAATACGTAAACCAAGACGTTCGATTTCATCGGCATTGTGTAAGGTAGCATTGCTCACCAGCACGCCTGCAACATGTACAGGTTCCAGACGCGCAACGGGCGTAATAGCGCCGGTACGTCCAACCTGAAACTCAACGTCGCGCACGAAAGTCATCTGTTCCTGCGCCGGGAATTTAAACGCCACAGCCCAGCGCGGGGCACGTGAAACAAACCCAAGCTGTTCCTGCTGCGCCAGTGAGTTGACTTTAATCACCACGCCGTCGATATCAAAGCCCAGCGTCGGGCGGTCTTCTTCAACTTTGTGATAAAACGCCAGCACCTCTTCTGCCGATTCACATAACGTGACACGATCGCTGACCGGTAATCCCCACTTTTTAAATTGCATTAAACGACCAAGATGGGTGTCCGGCAGCTCGCCGCCTTCCAGCACACCAACGCCGTAGCAGAAGAACGTGAGCGGTCGCTTCGCCGTGATACGCGGATCAAGCTGACGCAGCGAACCTGCCGCAGCATTACGTGGGTTAGCAAATACTTTCCCGCCCGTGCGTCGCGCCTCTTCGTTGATCTTTTCGAACCCTGCTTGTGGCAGGAATACTTCACCACGCACTTCCAGGCGCGCCGGGATATTCTCACCATGCAATTTCAGCGGAATCGCGCGAATAGTACGGACGTTAGAGGTGATGTCTTCGCCGGTGGTGCCATCACCACGGGTCGCCGCACTGACCAGAACGCCATTCTCATACAGAATGCTGACGGCAAGGCCATCAAGCTTCAGCTCACAGCACCAGGTGACTTTTTCGTTACTTTTCAGACGATCCAGTACGCGTTTGTTGAAAGCGAGAAAACTCTCTTCATCAAAAACGTTGTCCAGCGACAGCATCGGTACTTCATGACGGATCTGGCTGAAGGCTGCCAGCGGCGCTGCACCTACGCGCTGGGTTGGTGAATCCGGGGTAATGAGTTCCGGATGTTTTGCTTCCAGCTCGCGCAGCTCACGCATCAGCCTGTCGTATTCAGCGTCGGGAATTTCCGGCGCATCCATCACATGATAAAGATATTCATGATGGCGAAGCGTCGTTCGCAGTTCTGTGAGTTGTCTTTCGATTGATTCCATATCGCACCATCAATGCTAAAAACCCCCGACAAGCGGGGGTTCGAAGAAGAGTTAATTTGCCTTAAGTGTATCAGACGTTAGCGTCTTTCACTTCGCGGATGATGTCCTGATACTCGCGCAGTTTCTGCGGAGTCATCATACGGCGCTGATCGTCAAGAACTACGCCACCGACTTCATCAGCGATATGCTGCGCAGATTGCAGCATCAGCTTGAAGTTTTGCAGTTCATCACCATAAGACGGAACCTGCATAAAGATAGTGACGCCAGGAGTGGTGAAATCCTTCATTTCAGGATCGAATGTTCCCGGTTTCACCATATTCGCCAGGCTGAATAACGCAGGGCCACTGCCGTCCGGGCTGAGATGACGATGGTAAATATTCATATCGCCAAAGATAAAGCCCGCCTGCTGAATGCTGTTAAGAAGCAGTTCACCATTCAGCTCGCTACCGTGATGCGCCGCGACGTTCATAATGATCACCGCTTCTTTACGCTTCGGCTTATCCATGACAGGTGCCGGTTCATTTACAGGTTCAGGCTGCGGTGCCGCTACGGGTTCCGCAACCTGGAAAGCCTGCTGCGCTGGTTGGGGCGCTGGCTGCGTCGGTTGCGGAGCTGGCGGTACTTGCGGAGCAACCTGCTGTTCAGGCTGCGGCTGGTAGGTCGGCTGCTGAACCGGCTGCGGTTGCTGAACCGGCTGCGCTGAATGCGGAGCATGTTGCGGCGATACCTGCGCTTCAGGCGGCTGCTGAACCGGTTGACGCGGCTGCGCAGACGCATAAGGCGGTTGGTACTGGTGTTGCGGCGACGGACGAGCAGCCTCATGCTCCTGGGCGTTAGCCGGGGCATGATTTACGCGGTGAACACGAACCTCACCAACGCCCTCATCATCTTCGACATCCTCATCATAAGAATCGTCGTCACGTTTTGACTTCATTCGTTTTAATGGC
Organism: Escherichia sp. MOD1-EC6819; assembly: GCF_002965765.1. NCBI lineage: Bacteria > Pseudomonadati > Pseudomonadota > Gammaproteobacteria > Enterobacterales > Enterobacteriaceae > Escherichia > Escherichia sp. MOD1-EC6819. The sequence continues at coordinate 135,174 of NZ_PTRG01000006.1, forward strand.
CGATCGCGGAACATAGAAGATCGTTCTTTACGGCTGGTCCAGAAACCATGTACCAGTAAAGCGATTATGGCGATCGCGCCAACAATGATTAATATCAGACGCAAATCCTGCATCATTATATTCTCTGTTGTTCTAACACCTTGCCACCACGGCAAACATTTACTCACTAAGAGTATTTGCCGATTACCTCGAGTGCAAGTGCACTCTTAACTTTCACAGCACAAAGATAGATGAAATCGTGCTTTTTGCTGTTTTTTCGAACATATCCTAACTGTCCATTGCGCAATTACCCGGTAAAATACGCAGAATTTTCCTGGGATTGGTCAAAAGGAGCATCTCCTGATTATGGTTTCAACATACACATCTTCCCCACGCAGCGGTTTTTACTATTTTGCGCAAGGCTGGAAGCTCGTCTCGCAACCCGGGATTCGGCGTTTTGTCATTTTACCTCTGTTGGTCAATATTTTGTTGATGGGAAGTGCATTCTGGTGGCTCTTTACCCAACTGGATGTCTGGATCCCATCATTAATGAGCCACGTGCCTGACTGGCTGCAATGGTTAAGCTATTTGCTGTGGCCTGTCGCGGTTCTCTCCGTGCTGCTGATTTTTGGCTATTTTTTCTCAACTATTGCGAACTGGATTGCCGCGCCATTTAACGGTTTATTGGCTGAACAACTGGAAGCAAGGCTGACAGGCGCTACGCCGCCGGATACCGGAATTTTGGGTATCATGAAAGATGTGCCGCGAATTATGAAACGCGAATGGCAAAAATTTGCGTGGTATTTACCACGCGCCATCGTATTGCTGATCCTCTACTTTATCCCAGGCATCGGGCAAACCGTCGCGCCAGTGTTGTGGTTCCTGTTCAGCGCCTGGATGTTAGCCATTCAGTACTGCGACTATCCGTTCGACAACCACAAAGTGCCGTTCAAAGAAATGCGCACTGCCCTGCGCACGCGCAAAATCACTAACATGCAGTTTGGCGCATTAACGAGTCTGTTCACGATGATCCCGGTGCTCAACCTGTTCATCATGCCGGTGGCCGTCTGTGGCGCGACAGCAATGTGGGTCGATTGCTATCGCGCTAAACATGCACTATGGCGGTAACAATCTTCCGGTTGTTTTGTAAACTATTTGTATGAAACAAGGGTGGCTTATGCCACCCTTATTCCATCTTGCAAGTCATTATTTCCCTTCTGCATATAGATATGCTAAATCCTTACTTCCGCATATTCTCTGAGCGGGTATGCTACCTGTTGTATCCCAATTTCATACAGTTAAGGACAGGCCATGAGTAAGATTTTTGAAGATAACTCGCTGACTATCGGTCACACACCGCTGGTTCGCCTGAATCGCATCGGTAACGGACGTATTCTGGCGAAGGTGGAATCTCGTAACCCCAGCTTCAGCGTTAAGTGCCGTATCGGTGCCAATATGATTTGGGATGCCGAAAAACGCGGCGTGCTGAAACCCGGCGTTGAACTGGTTGAACCCACCAGCGGCAACACTGGTATTGCTCTGGCTTATGTGGCAGCCGCTCGCGGTTATAAACTCACTCTGACCATGCCAGAGACAATGAGTATTGAACGCCGCAAACTGCTGAAAGCCCTGGGCGCAAACCTGGTACTGACTGAAGGCGCGAAGGGCATGAAAGGCGCGATTCAAAAAGCAGAAGAAATTGTCGCCAGTAACCCAGAGAAATACCTGCTGCTACAACAATTCAGCAACCCGGCGAATCCGGAAATTCATGAAAAAACCACCGGTCCGGAGATCTGGGAAGATACCGACGGTCAGGTTGATGTATTTATTGCGGGTGTCGGTACTGGCGGTACGCTGACCGGCGTCAGCCGCTACATTAAAGGCACCAAAGGCAAGACTGACCTCATCTCTGTTGCCGTTGAGCCAACCGATTCTCCCGTCATCGCCCAGGCGCTGGCAGGTGAAGAAATCAAACCCGGCCCGCATAAAATCCAGGGCATCGGCGCTGGCTTTATCCCGGCGAACCTTGATCTCAAACTGGTCGATAAAGTTATTGGCATCACCAATGAAGAAGCTATCTCTACTGCACGTCGTTTAATGGAAGAAGAAGGCATTCTTGCCGGAATCTCTTCCGGTGCGGCGGTTGCTGCGGCGCTGAAACTACAAGAAGATGAAAGCTTTACCAATAAGAATATTGTGGTTATTCTGCCATCATCGGGTGAGCGTTATTTAAGCACCGCATTATTTGCCGATCTCTTTACCGAAAAAGAATTGCAACAGTAATGCCAGGTTGTTAAAAATGCGTAAAAAAGCACCTTTTCAGGTGCTTTTTTGTGGCCTACTTCAAATTTTAGCCTCTCCTGGCATTGATTCAGCCTGTCGGAACTGGTATTTAACCTGACTAATTATTTTGATGCGCGAAATTAATCGTTACAGGAAAAGCCTTAGCTGAATCGATTTTATGATTTGGTTCAATTCTTCCTTTAGCGGCATAATGTTTAATGATGAACGAAACGTCAGCGGTCGATATCCGCCAGCAATGGACTGTACAGAACACTTCGTGCGTCGCGTCTGTTAAAAACTGGCGCTAACAATACAGGCTAAAGTCAAACCGCCAGGCTAGACTTTAGTTCCACAACACTAAACCTATAAGTTGGGGAAATACAATGTTCCAGCAAGAAGTTACCATTACCGCTCCGAACGGTCTGCACACCCGCCCTGCTGCCCAGTTTGTAAAAGAAGCTAAGGGCTTCACTTCTGAAATTACTGTGACTTCCAACGGCAAAAGCGCCAGCGCGAAAAGCCTGTTTAAACTGCAGACTCTGGGCCTGACTCAAGGGACCGTTGTGACTATCTCCGCTGAAGGCGAAGACGAGCAGAAAGCGGTTGAACATCTGGTTAAACTGATGGCGGAACTCGAGTAATTTCCCGGGTTCTTTTAAAAATCAGTCACAAGTAAGGTAGGGTTATGATTTCAGGCATTTTAGCATCCCCGGGTATCGCTTTCGGTAAAGCTCTGCTTCTGAAAGAAGACGAAATCGTCATTGACCGGAAAAAAATTTCTGCCGACCAGGTTGATCAGGAAGTTGAACGTTTTCTGAGCGGTCGTGCCAAGGCATCAGCCCAGCTGGAAACGATCAAAACGAAAGCTGGTGAAACGTTCGGTGAAGAAAAAGAAGCCATCTTTGAAGGGCATATTATGCTGCTCGAAGATGAGGAGCTGGAGCAGGAAATCATAGCCCTGATTAAAGATAAGCACATGACGGCTGACGCAGCTGCTCATGAAGTTATTGAAGGTCAGGCTTCTGCCCTGGAAGAACTGGATGATGAATACCTGAAAGAGCGTGCGGCTGACGTGCGTGATATCGGTAAGCGCCTGCTGCGCAACATCCTGGGTCTGAAGATTATCGATCTGAGCGCCATTCAGGATGAAGTCATTCTGGTTGCCGCTGACCTGACACCGTCCGAAACCGCACAGTTGAACCTGAAGAAGGTGCTGGGTTTCATCACCGACGCGGGTGGCCGTACTTCCCACACTTCTATTATGGCGCGTTCTCTGGAGCTGCCGGCCATCGTGGGTACTGGTAGCGTCACTTCGCAGGTGAAAAATGACGACTATCTGATTCTGGATGCCGTAAATAATCAGGTTTACGTCAATCCAACCAACGAAGTTATCGATAAATTGCGCGCTGTTCAGGAGCAAGTGGCTTCTGAAAAAGCAGAGCTTGCTAAACTGAAAGATCTCCCGGCTATTACGCTGGACGGTCACCAGGTAGAAGTGTGCGCTAACATCGGTACTGTTCGTGATGTTGAAGGTGCAGAACGTAACGGCGCTGAAGGCGTTGGTCTGTATCGTACCGAATTCTTGTTCATGGACCGCGACGCGCTGCCAACAGAAGAAGAACAGTTTGCTGCCTATAAAGCAGTGGCTGAAGCGTGTGGTTCGCAGGCTGTTATCGTTCGTACCATGGACATTGGCGGCGACAAAGAGCTGCCGTACATGAACTTCCCGAAAGAAGAGAACCCGTTCCTCGGCTGGCGTGCTATCCGTATCGCGATGGATCGTAAAGAGATCCTGCGCGATCAGCTCCGCGCTATCCTGCGTGCCTCGGCTTTCGGTAAATTGCGCATCATGTTCCCGATGATCATCTCTGTCGAAGAAGTTCGCGCTCTGCGCAAAGAGATCGAAATCTACAAACAGGAACTGCGTGACGAAGGTAAAGCGTTTGACGAATCAATTGAAATTGGCGTAATGGTGGAAACACCGGCTGCCGCAACAATTGCGCGTCATTTAGCCAAAGAAGTTGATTTCTTTAGTATCGGCACCAATGATTTAACGCAGTACACTCTGGCAGTTGACCGTGGTAATGATATGATTTCACACCTTTACCAGCCAATGTCACCGTCCGTGCTGAACTTGATCAAGCAAGTTATTGATGCTTCTCATGCTGAAGGCAAATGGACTGGCATGTGTGGTGAGCTTGCTGGCGATGAACGTGCTACACTTCTGTTGCTGGGGATGGGTCTGGACGAATTCTCTATGAGCGCCATTTCTATCCCGCGCATTAAGAAGATTATCCGTAACACGAACTTCGAAGATGCGAAGGTGTTAGCAGAGCAGGCTCTTGCTCAACCGACAACGGACGAGTTAATGACGCTGGTTAACAAGTTCATTGAAGAAAAAACAATCTGCTAATCCACGAGATGCGGCCCAATTTACTGCTTAGGAGAAGATCATGGGTTTGTTCGATAAACTGAAATCTCTGGTTTCCGATGACAAAAAGGATACCGGAACTATTGAGATCATTGCTCCGCTCTCTGGCGAGATCGTCAATATCGAAGACGTGCCGGATGTCGTTTTTGCGGAAAAAATCGTTGGTGATGGCATTGCTATCAAACCAACTGGTAACAAAATGGTCGCTCCGGTTGACGGCACCATTGGTAAAATCTTTGAAACCAACCACGCGTTCTCTATCGAATCCGATAGCGGCGTTGAGCTGTTCGTCCACTTCGGTATCGACACCGTTGAACTGAAAGGCGAAGGCTTCAAGCGTATTGCTGAAGAAGGTCAGCGCGTGAAAGTTGGCGATACGGTTATTGAATTCGATCTGCCGCTGCTGGAAGAGAAAGCCAAGTCTACCCTGACTCCGGTTGTTATCTCCAACATGGACGAAATCAAAGAACTGATCAAACTGTCCGGTAGCGTGACTGTGGGTGAAACCCCGGTTATCCGCATCAAGAAGTAATTCTTGCCGCAATGAAAAATGGCGCCATCGGCGCCATTTTTTTATGCTTCTAACAGCGGCGGCAAAATCAATTCATCGCTCTCATGTTGCTGTGTATAACGCATTACCTCCAGCACACGTAAGCCCGCGCTGTGTACTGCGTCGGTTAACGCCTTCCCTTTCAGTAATCCACTAATAAGCTGGGCGCAAAACAGATCGCCAGTACCTTTCAGGTCGGTTTTTACCCGTGAATGGGAAATGACATTCACGCTATCGGCACTGACCACCACCACCTGCATCTCCTGGTGTTCTTCATTGCCGGAGGCGCTGGTAACAACCACCCATTTTAATGTCTCTGAAAGCAGGCTTTTTGCAGCAGCAATGGCGCTGTCGAGGTCGCGGCAGTTTTTACCGGTCAATATTTCCAGCTCAAAGATATTTGGCGTAATCCCCTGCGCCAGCGGCAGTAAATATTGCCGATACGCATCGGGAAGATCAGCTTTGACGTAAATACCGCTATCAATATCGCCAATCACCGGATCAACCATAATCAGCAAGTCAGGATGCTCTTCGCGTAAGGCTGTCAGCCATTCAGCAAGGATTTTGATTTGCGATGCCGTCCCCATATAGCCCGTGGTAACAGCGCGAAGTTGGCGCAGCGCATCACGCTCCTGAAGCGCACGCAAATAGCCACTAAACCACTCGTCCGGAATCGCACCACCGTAGAACGTATCGTAATGCGGCGTATTGCTCAGCAACACGGTCGGCACGGCAAAGACATTCAGGCCGTTCTGTTTAATCGCAGGCACGGCAATGCTGTTACCTACGCTGCCGTACACCACCTGCGACTGCACGGCGACGATATCCGCCTGCAGCGCCCTGCTCTTATCGTTAAACAACAACAAACTACTCATTTAGTTTTTCTCCTTGCCGATGATCCCCATCGTATTCCAACCGAAACTTTACCTGATTCTGGCAGTCAAATCGGCTATCACAAAACAAGGATAAGGTAATTCAGTGAAGAAAATCATTTGTCTGGTCATTACGCTGTTAATGGCACTTCCCGCTTACGCGAAGTTAACAGCCCATGAAGAAGCCCGCATCAACGCCATACTAGAGGGATTAGCACAGAAAAAGGATTTGATATTTGTACGCAACGGCGATGAACACACCTGCGATGAAGCGGTTTCCCACCTGCGTCTGAAGCTGGGCAATACCCGTAATCGCATTGATACTGCCGAGCAATTTATTGATAAGGTTGCCTCGTCATCATCGATTACCGGAAAGCCTTACATTGTGAAGATCCCTGGTAAGAGCGATGAAAACGCGCAACCTTTTTTACATACGTTAATTGCCCAGACGGATAAAACGTTGCCTGCGCAATAAACTCAAATCCCCGCCCCCTGGCTAAAGTGTTCTTCGCCAAATACGCCGGTGGAAAGGTAGCGATCGCCGCGATCGCAGATAATCGCCACCACTACCGCGCCAGCGTTAGCTTTTGCCACGCGCAGCGCACCAGCAACCGCGCCGCCAGAACTAACGCCGCAGAAAATCCCTTCCCGCACCGCCAGTTCGCGCATGGTGTTTTCCGCATCGCGCTGATGAATATCCAGCACCTCATCCACCAGCGAGGCGTTGAAAATCCCCGGCAGATACTCTGCTGGCCAGCGGCGAATGCCCGGAATGCTGCTGCCCTCTTCTGGCTGCAGGCCGACAATGGTCACCGGTTTGGATTGCTCGCGCATAAACCGTGACACACCGGTAATGGTGCCGGTTGTCCCCATACTGGAGACAAAATGGGTAATGCGACCGCCAGTTTGCTGCCAGATTTCCGGCCCGGTGGTGGTGTAATGGGCGTAGGGGTTATCGGGGTTGTTGAACTGATCGAGCAACTTGCCTTCGCCCCGGTTCGCCATTTCCAGCGCCAGATCGCGCGCGCCTTCCATGCCTTGTTCTTTGGTCACCAGAATCAGCTCCGCACCGTAGGCACGCATCGCCGCACGGCGTTCCTGGCTCATGTTGTCGGGCATCAGCAATTTCATGCGATAGCCTTTTAGCGCGGCGATCATTGCCAGCGCAATGCCGGTGTTACCGCTGGTGGCTTCAATCAACACATCGCCCGGTTTAATCTCACCGCGTTTTTCCGCCTCAACAATCATCGATAGCGCCGCACGATCTTTCACCGAACCTGCCGGATTATTACCTTCCAGCTTTAACCAGACTTCACTGCCGTTATCCGGCCCCATTCGCTGTAACTTCACCAGAGGCGTATTGCCTATTGTTTGTTCTAATGTACTCACGATCTCTGTCCATACATGGTGTTGCCTGATGCGACGCTTGCGCGTCTTATCAGGCCTACAGGTTACAAAACCTTGCCATTAAAAAGCCCGGATCGCGGGAAGCGCCTCCGGGCGTTTAACATTCACTCAACCTATCAGGCGCTTTGTGCGAGAGCAAGTTCCTCATCGCGGGTTTCGATACGCTCGTCACCGTTATACAGCCGCGCATGTTGCAGCCCAACAAACAGGCGATCGCCGCGTACTGGCGCGTCATCCCCGCGCATCACCACGGTTAGCGGGTCGTCATACCATCCCAGCGGCTGCACCACTAATTGGGTGTAGTGGCCTTTCGGGCTGGCCTCCAGTACCTGTACCGGCAGTGGCGAATCGAGGCTGGTACGGCGGCTGATATCCACTTCCCACGGGCGCAGGAAGAGATCCACCGGCCCCTGATAGGCAGGCGTATATCCCAGCGGCCAACGGTGCGCGCCAACGTGGAACTGCCCGCCGCGAATGGTGCCACGCAGACGGTTTACTTCGCCCATAAATTCCAGCACAAAACGGGTCGCCGGTTCGCGCCATACCTGATCCGGCGCGTCAGCCTGTTCAATATTGCCCTGGCTCATCACCACCACGCGGTTAGCGACTTCCATCGCTTCTTCCTGGTCGTGGGTCACAAAGACGCTGGTGAATTTCAGTTCTTCATGCAGTTGACGCAACCAACGACGCAGCTCTTTACGCACCTGCGCATCCAGTGCGCCAAACGGTTCATCAAGTAGCAGAATTTGCGGTTCAACAGCAAGCGCGCGCGCCAGCGCCACACGCTGTTTCTGACCGCCGGAAAGCTGCGCCGGATAACGATCCGCCAGATGAGCAAGCTGCACCATCTCCAGCAATTTTGTCACTTTCGCTTTGATGGCTGCGGCATTTGGCCGCTCGCGACGCGGCAGCACCGTTAGGCCAAAAGCGATATTGTCGAATACCGTCATATGGCGGAACAACGCGTAATGCTGGAACACGAAACCGACTTTACGGTCGCGCGCGTGCAGGCGGCTGACGTCAGTGCCGTGGAAGCGAATATGTCCGCTGGTTTGATGTTCCAGCCCGGCAATAATACGCAGCAGCGTGGTTTTCCCGGAACCGGACGGCCCCAGCAGCGCGACCATCTGGCCTGAAGGAATATCCAGTGAGATATCGTTCAGCACCTGGGTGCGACCAAAAGACTTCTTAATCCTGGCAATCTCAATGCTCATGATGTTCCTCCTGCTGCGCGCGTTTTTCCTGATTCTCCAGGCGCCATTGCAACATACTCTTCAAAAACAGGGTGATAATCGCCATCAGCGTCAATAACGCCGCAGCGGTAAAGGAGCCGACAGTGTTGTAGTCCTGCTCCAGCAATTCAATTTGTAACGGCAGCGACAGCGTTTCACCGCGAATCGAGCCGGAAACCACCGACACCGCGCCAAACTCACCAATTGCGCGGGCGTTGGTCAGCACCACGCCGTAAAGTAGCGCCCAGCGAATATTCGGCAATGTGACGCGACGAAACATCTGCCAGCCAGATGCACCAAGCAAAATCGCCGCTTCGTCTTCCTGGCTGCCCTGGCTTAACATCACCGGCACCAGCTCGCGCACCACGAACGGGCAAGTCACGAAGATAGTGACCAGCACCATCCCCGGCCACGAGAACATAATTTGCAGGTTATGCTCGTCGAGCCAACCGCCCAGCGGGCCATTCGAGCCGTAAAACAGCAGATAGACCAGACCGGCAACCACCGGCGATACGGCAAACGGGATGTCCAGCAGCGTCAGCAGCAACTGACGTCCCGGAAAATCAAAACGCGTCACCAGCCAGGCCAGCAGAATGCCGAATACCAGGTTTACCGGTACGGCAATCAGGGCGATCATCACCGTCAGCCAGATGGCGTGCAGCATGTCCGGGTCGGCCAGATTCTGTAAAACCGGCATCAGCCCTTTGCTGAATGCCTGCACGAAGATGTAAATCATTGGCACCAGCAGGATGAACGCCGAAACCAGCATCCCGGTGCCAATCAGAAACCATTTGCCCCAGTTAATCGGGCGCGCGTCATAACGCTTCAATTGGGTAACTTCCGCCATTAATGACCTACCACACGCCGACCAAAGCGACTTTGCAGAGTGTTAATAGAGAACAGCAGCAGCAGTGATGCCGCGAGGATCACCGAAGCGATCGCGCTCGCAGCCGGGTAATCAAACTCCTGTAAGCGAACGAAAATCATCAGCGACGTCACTTCCGTCTTCCAGGCGATGTTCCCGGCGATAAAAATCACCGCGCCAAACTCACCGAGGCTGCGGGTGAACGACAGCGCAATACCGGCAATCAGCGCCGGAGAGAGTTCTGGCAGCACCACTTTGCAGAAACTCTGCCAGCGCGTTGCTCCGAGCGTTTCCGCCGCTTCTTCATATTCCGGGCCTAACTCTTCAAGCACCGGCTGCACGGTACGCACCACAAACGGAATACTGGTAAAGGCCATTGCCACCGCAATCCCCAGCCAGGTGTAGGTGACCTTGATATCAAACTTCGCCAGCCATTCACCGTAAAAGCCGTTGACCGAAAACAGCGAAGCCAGCGTTAAACCTGCTACCGCCGTCGGCAATGCAAACGGCAAATCCATCAGCGCATCAAGCAGAGTGCGCCCCGGAAAGCGATAACGGGTTAGGATCCATGCCATCAGCAGACCGAAAACGCCGTTAAAAATCGATGCCACAAACGCCGACAGCAACGTCACTTTATAGGCCGCCACCACCTGCGGGTTGGTGATCACCTCCCAGTACTGCGCCCAGCTCATCTCAGAGAGCTGCATCACCAGTGCGGAAAGCGGCAGTAACAAAATCAGGCACACAAACAGCAGACTGGTGCCGAGGCTTAAGGTAAAGCCCGGCAGCACACGTCTGGAAGCGACGGCAAACATCAGCTACGCCCCGCCGCTAACAGCTTGTCTAACTCGCCGCCGCTGGTGAAGTGAGTTTTCATCACTTCCGGCCAGGAGCCAAATTTGTCTTCCACGCGGAACAGCTCGGTCTGCGGGAATTTATCTTTCAGTTTGTCCATAACTTCCGGGTTATTTACGCGGTAGTAATAGTCGGTGATGATGGTTTGCGCCTGCGGGCTGTAGAGCCAGTTCAGGTAAGCTTTGGCGGCTTTTTCCGTACCGTTGGCCTGCACGTTTTTATCCACCCACGCCACCGGGAACTCCGCCAGAATGTTGGTTTTCGGGATCACCACTTCAAAGCCCTGCGCTTCATACTGTTTACGGATGTTGTTCACTTCCGATTCGAAGCTGATCAGCACATCGCCCAAGCCGCGCTCGGCAAAAGTGGTGGTTGCGCCACGACCGCCGGTATCGAACACTTCGACGTTTTTCAGGAACTGGGTCATAAACTGTTCGGTTTTGGCTTTATCGCCACCGTCGGCTTTATCCGCTGCGCCCCACGCGGCTAAATAGGTGTAGCGCGCGTTACCGGACGTTTTCGGGTTCGGGAAAATCAGCTTCACGTCGGAGCGAACCAAATCGTTCCAGTCGTGGATATTCTTCGGGTTGCCCTTACGCACCAGGAAGCCCATGGTGGAGTAGAACGGCGAGCTGTTGTTCGGCAGGCGCGACTGCCAGTCCGCCGGGATCAGCTTGCCTTTGTCGTGCAGGATTTGTACGTCGGTCACCTGGTTATAAGTAACAACGTCGGCTTTTAAGCCCTGCAAAATCGCCAGCGCCTGTTTTGATGACCCGGCATGAGATTGTTTTATCGTCAATTTGTCGCCGCCGTTATCTTTTGCCCACTGCTGTTCAAACGGGGTATTCAGGGCTGCAAACAGCTCGCGGGAGACGTCATAAGAACTGTTAAGCAGTTCCGTTGCCTGCACGTGGCCAGCCAGCAGCAGCGAAGCGACCAGCGCGAGAGAGTTCTTTTTCAGTAAGTTAACGGCCATTGCGCACCCTTATATATTTAATGACTTTCTAATAGCCATCATATTTATAACGGGCATGAAAGGAGTAACGGTTTTATATACCGTTTGGTGATTTGGAAGTTGAAAAGGGAATAAGAACTTGGTTCAACAGGCGTAATTGTTGCAGTCAGTTTGGACACGGACAGCGCGGAGAAACCGGAGCGTACACATAGTACGTGAGGATTTCGAGCACTGCCCGGGGCAAAAATGACAAATAAAATAGCCTGGTGAACTTAGTTCAAGACGAAATCCTCCCCACTAATGCAGGGAGGAAACAGAGGTGAATCAGATGCCGACGCTAACCGTCTCCGGTAGTGTGCTACCGCCATCGATCACATTCTGTGTACCTGTTAAATAGCTGGATTCATCCGACGCGAGGAAGGCTGCCAGTTCGCCGACTTCCAGCGGATCGGCGAGGCGACGCAGCGGGATTGCTTTTGCCATTTCGGTGAGCACCGATTCCGGATCTTGCGGATTTGACTGACGGGCGATGCTTTCCGCCATTGGCGTGCGAACGTAACCAGGGCAGATTGCATTAACGCGAATCCCCGACTGTGCATACTCCACTGCCAGCGATTTGGTCAGCCCCACAATCGCCGCTTTCGTTAAGGCATACGCTGTTTCGCCCGGATCGGCCACCATATCGCCGGTGACCGAAGACATCATCACAATGCGACCATCTTTGCGGGCAATCATCTCCGGCAGCACCGCCTTCGTGACGTTCCAGACACCTTTGATATTGATATCAATATGGAAATCGCGATCGTCATCGCTCATTTCAAGAAAACTACCCAGACGGCAAACACCTGCGTTATTCACCAGAATATCAATGCGCCCTTCTTTTTCCTTCGCGCGCTTGATCGCTGCCGTAACTGACGCCGGGTCGCGTACATCGGCAATTACCGCCGTACAGCGATGACCACGACCACACAGCTCATCCGCCAGCTTTTCAATCTCAGGGGAGATATCCAGCAAGATTAGGTTTGCGCCATGACGCGCAAAGGTTCTGGCAATTCCTTCACCAATGCCTTGCGATGCGCCCGTAATCAGTGCTGTCTTGCCCGTGAGTTTACCCATTTCAAGTTTCTCCTTTTGAATACAGAGCATTACGCTCTATTGTCCCTACCATACCTGAATAACAGATCAATGCTGAGGAGTGGATCTAAATTCAGGAAAATCTTAAGTAAAATCTCCCTTAACCACAACTCTGTCATTGTATGCATTCCCTGCTGTACATAATCAGGCAGGGAGATATGATTCACTCCATATGAAATTATTCGAAGGCAAATATTTAAGGTGATTGTATATGCAACTTGAAAAAATGATTACTGAAGGTTCGAACAGCGCCTCGGCTGAAATCGACCGCGTATCGACGCTGGAAATGTGCCGAATTATCAATGATGAAGATAAAACCGTTCCATTGGCCGTTGAGCGAGTACTGCCGGATATCGCAGCGGCGATTGATGTCATCCACGCCCAGGTCAGCGGTGGTGGTCGTCTGATTTATCTCGGTGCCGGGACTTCCGGTCGGCTGGGGATTCTGGATGCCAGCGAGTGCCCCCCAACCTACGGCGTGAAACCTGGTCTGGTGGTTGGTTTGATTGCTGGCGGCGAATATGCCATTCAGCACGCGGTGGAAGGCGCGGAAGACAGCCGGGAAGGCGGCGTCAACGATCTGAAAAATATTGCGTTAACGGCGCAGGATGTGGTTGTCGGTATTGCTGCCAGTGGTCGCACGCCGTATGTGATTGCCGGGCTGGAATACGCTCGCCAGTTGGGCTGCCGCACGGTGGGCATTTCCTGTAATCCCGGTAGTGCTGTTTCAACAACCGCAGAGTTTGCTATTACGCCAGTCGTCGGGGCTGAAGTGGTTACCGGTTCTTCGCGGATGAAAGCAGGTACGGCGCAGAAACTGGTGCTCAACATGCTCTCCACCGGGCTGATGATTAAGTCAGGAAAAGTGTTCGGCAACCTGATGGTCGATGTGGTCGCCACCAATGAAAAACTACACGTGCGCCAGGTCAATATTGTCAAAAACGCAACCGGATGTAGCGCGGAACAGGCGGAAGCGGCGCTAATTGCCTGCGATCGCCACTGCAAAACAGCGATTGTAATGGTCTTGAAAAATCTCGATGCCGCAGAAGCGAAAAAACGCCTGGCGCAGCATGGCGGTTTTATTCGTAAGGCTCTGGAAAAGGAATAACCTATGGCTAAAGAGATCAGCAGTGAGCTTCTGAACACCATTCTTACCCGCGTCGGCGGCGCGGGAAATATCGCCAGTTGTGGTCACTGTATGACGCGTCTGCGTCTCGGTGTACATGACAGTTCACTGGTTGATCCTGATATCAAAACGCTGGAAGGGGTGAAGGGTGTCATTTTGACCAGCGATCAAGTACAGGTGGTATTTGGGTCGGGCAAAGCGCATCGTGCCGCAAAAGCGATGAGCGTGTTGTTGGGTGAAACACCAGTGCAGGATGCCGCAGAAATCGCCGCTCAGAACAAACGTCAGTTAAAAGCCAGACAAACCTCTGGCGTGCAGCAATTTCTCGCCAAATTCGCCACTATCTTTACGCCGCTAATCCCCGGATTTATTGCCGCTGGTCTGTTGCTGGGGATTGCGACGTTAATCGCCACGGTGATGCACGTTCCGGCAGATGCCCAGGGAACGCTGCCCGATGCGCTGAATTTTATGAAGGTATTCAGCAAAGGCTTATTCACCTTCCTGGTGATCCTGGTGGGATATAACGCCGCTCAGGCCTTCGGCGGCACAGGTGTAAATGGCGCGATTATCGCCGCACTGTTTTTGCTCGGTTATAACCCAGGCGCGACCACCGGTTACTACGCTGGTTTTCACGATTTCTTCGGCCTGCCTATCGATCCGCGCGGAAATATCATCGGCGTACTGATTGCCGCCTGGGCCTGCGCCCGCATTGAAAGTATGGTGCGTCAATTTATGCCGGACGATCTCGACATGCTGCTGACCTCGTTAATCACTCTGCTGATCACCGCTACGCTGGCATATCTGGTGATTATGCCGCTGGGAGGCTGGTTATTCGAAGGCATGTCCTGGCTGTTTATGCATCTGAACAGTAATCCACTTGGCTGTGCAGTGCTTGCCGGACTGTTCCTGATTGCCGTGGTCTTCGGCGTGCATCAGGGCTTTATTCCCGTTTATCTTGCCTTGATGGACAGCCAGGGTTTCAACAGTCTATTCCCGATCCTTTCAATGGCAGGCGCAGGTCAGGTGGGCGCGGCGCTGGCGCTTTACTGGCGCGCGCAGCCGCACAGTGCCTTACGCAGCCAGGTGCGCGGGGCGATTATCCCTGGTCTGCTGGGCGTTGGTGAACCGTTGATTTACGGTGTCACCCTGCCGCGCATGAAACCGTTTGTTACCGCTTGTTTAGGCGGCGCAGCAGGTGGATTGTTTATTGGTCTTATCGCATGGTGGGGTCTGCCGATGGGGCTAAACAGTGCCTTTGGGCCGTCTGGCCTGGTGGCGTTGCCGCTGATGACTTCGGCACAAGGCATCCTTCCGGCAATGGCTGTGTATGCAGGTGGGATTCTGGTGGCATGGATTAGCGGGTTCATTTTCACCACGCTCTTTGGCTGCCGTGACGTCAATCTGGACTAAGCCGTAACTTAGAAACAAAACAGCCCGATACGCTACGCTTATCGGGCCTGCAGGTTAACTGCAATTTATTGAATTTTAACGATCATACAGGCCGGATAAAGCATTTACGCCGCTCCGGCAAGACGCTACAGGTGTGTGAGTAAAACTTACAGCGCCATCAGCTTGTCCAGCGACGGTGCGAAGTAATAGCCGCCAGTGACCGGTTTGGTGAAACGTAACATTGCGTCACGTTTGCCATCAGTATCGCCAAACATGCTCAGCAGCTGTTGCTCAATGTTGTGCAGACGTGCGCAGTAAGCGCAGAAGTACAGACCGTGCGTGCCGCTGGCTGTACCGTATGGCAAGCTCTGGCGAACAATCTTCAGCCCTTTGCCGTCTTCTTTCAGATCAACGCGGGTCAGGTGAGAGGTTTCCGGACGTTCGTCGCCGTCAATCTCTTCGTTGGCTTCTTTGGTGCGCCCGATCATCATCTCCTGATCGTGAACACTCATACGGTTAAGCTGCTTCAGGTTGTGCTCCCAACGCTGCACAAACACATAGCTGCCGCCCGCATCCACGCCGTCTTTGATAACCGCCACTTCGCGACGCGTCTCTTCACCCGCCGGGTTTTCTGTACCGTCAACAAAGCCGCTCAGGTCACGCTCTTCAACCCAACGGAAGCCGTGGATCTCTTCTTTCACTTCAATGCAGTCACCAAAGGCTTCCATCGCCGCCTGAGCGACAGAGAAGTTTACGTCGTGACGCAGAGAAAGAATGTGGATCAACACATCGAACTGGGTCGTCGGCGCAAGACCTTTACCGTAGCCCGGAAAATCTTTCAGCTCTTCGGCCCCAACGCCGCCACTCAGAGCACGCCAGGTGTTGTTACCAAAGGCAACCACAGCACCGAGATGCGCGTCCGGGAATTTTGCTTCAAAGGTTGCCAGTTTATCGGCAAAGGTTTTACTGGCCGCACGCAGGGCATCAACATCCCCTTTTACGTTGGCTTCAATCCAAATCGCTGCGCGGCAATGTTCTGGCAAAATGCCACTCTGAACCTGAGACATTGTTCCTCCTGAAAATAAGAATGCCACGCAATCCGTGGCATTGTTGGGCGCTATTTTACGTGTTTTTTCGCGGCAGCGGTTTGTTCAGACGCAAATTAACGCCGCCAGATAATTTTACTGACTTTCCAGTTTTTCAGGGTATCGTCTGAAGGCATTAACCCTTCAGGACCACTCCACTCACCGCTGAACTGGTAGCTAATATGTTGACTGCCTTCGGCTTTACATTCGACAGCACGATTATCATCACCATCAGCTTTTTGGCAATTGCCAAATGCTTTGCTGTAAAGGTCGCTAAACGGTGTTCCGATTTTAACACCCGTATCAGCAGGAATATCGCTATCCAGCACGTCAATACGGCTGATTGTGCCCTGATCGCCGTTAATCACCATCGCCACGTTGTCGCCTTTCATCACTTCGAAAAAGCGCACCACGTTGCCGTTCGCGGTTTTCATTCCGCTGCGCAGGCGATAATCGCCATCAAGCGCATCGGCAATGGCTTGTTCTTGCAGTGGTGTGGACGCCGTTAATTCACCCACGCCCTGCTCGCTCACTTTGGTGGACGACCCAAACCAGTTCCATGGATTAGCGGCAGACCAGTTAACTGACGACATCGTGGAACAGCCGGTCAGCATCAACGGCATAGCGCATAACATTAAACGCAGCGATTTCATGTCACTTCCTTTGGTTATTCAATAACGTTGCTTGGAGTGCAAATTCACCAAAAAGTGCCGTTATTCTTTTTCTTCATTAAAACAAGCGCGTAAACGTCGATTGGTCAAAAGCCAGATTAACGCCACAATATCTGCCACTACCAGCGCCAGACCGATACCGCTAACCGATTCGCCGTTCAGCCACAGCCACGGTTGCCAGCAAAGCAAAACGAACTGCGCCAACAGCAACAGAAAATAGAGCACATGCCAGATACGGGAAAACGTAGCCCGCCGACCACTCAGCAAAAACGCCAGCACCGCCGGAATACCCGGGATCAACCCCAGCCAGAAATTATCGTGATCGGGATAAAACAGATTCAGCAGCGCACTACCCTGCTCGCGCGATGCACCGGCAATAACAAACAGTACCCAGGTTCGCGCCTGTAGCAAAAGCACAATCCAGAAGAGAAAAGGTAAACGCAGGCGTCCGTGCGCATCATAATGGACAGGATGAAACTCAGTACTCTTCATCTTCAATCAAACGCTTACCCAGACTCAGCACGTCGGCGTGTTCATATCCCAGGCGTTCATACATTCCGAGCACCATGTCGTTATCTTCCGGCACGTTGATCTGAATTTTCGGGCAGCCGCGAGCAATCAGCTTTTTCTCCAGCCGATTAAGCAGCGCATTAGCAATGCCACGCCCACGAAACTCAGGATGCACACCAAGATAATAAGCAGATCCGCGATGCCCGTCATAACCGCCCATCACCGTTCCCACCACTTCACCGTTCACCTCAGCGACCAGAAACAAACTGACGTCATGGTTCATCTTGCGCTCGATGTCCATTTCCGGATCATTCCACGGACGCAGCAAGTCGCAACGCTCCCAAAGGGTGATGACCTCTTCGAAATCTTCCTGGCGAAATACGCGTATCTCCATGGTATTCGTTACCTTTTTGCGGGTTAAAAGGGTGATTATGGCGTGAACGGTTGAATTAGCCAATATCTGACGAAAATCGGTTGAAAAAGTGGCATAATGGGGAGTTGTCAACTATTGAAATGAAAAGTAAAACAATTCTCAACAGCAAACGGTCGTAACGGATTACGCGATACGATATAACATCTGGAACTTTATTATTACAACTCAGGCCGTATGAGCACTTTTAAACCACTAAAAACACTCACTTCGCGCCGCCAGGTGCTGAAAGCCGGATTGGCTGCCCTGACGTTGTCAGGCATGTCGCAAGCCATCGCCAAAGAAGAACCTTTAAAAACCAGTAACGGACACAGCAAACCAAAAGCCAAAAAAGCCGGCGGCAAACGTGTCGTTGTTCTCGATCCAGGCCACGGCGGGATTGATACCGGGGCGATCGGTCGCAACGGTTCGAAAGAAAAACACGTGGTGCTGGCAATTGCCAAAAACGTCCGTTCCATTTTGCGCAATCATGGCATTGATGCGCGTTTAACGCGTTCTGGCGATACGTTTATCCCACTTTACGATCGCGTTGAAATCGCCCATAAACATGGCGCGGATCTGTTTATGTCAATTCACGCCGACGGCTTTACCAACCCAAAAGCCGCAGGTGCATCAGTCTTTGCCCTCTCTAACCGTGGCGCAAGTAGTGCGATGGCAAAATATTTGTCGGAACGCGAAAACCGTGCCGATGAAGTCGCCGGGAAAAAAGCGACTGACAGAGATCATCTATTGCAGCAAGTGCTGTTTGATCTGGTGCAAACAGATACCATTAAAAACAGCCTGACGCTTGGCTCGCATATTCTGAAAAAGATTAAGCCGGTGCATAAACTGCACAGCCGCAACACTGAGCAAGCCGCGTTTGTGGTGTTGAAATCGCCGTCGGTTCCTTCAGTGCTGGTGGAAACTTCGTTTATCACCAACCCGGAAGAAGAGCGACTGTTAGGCACGGCGGCGTTTCGTCAGAAAATCGCCACAGCGATTGCTGAAGGCGTGATCAGTTATTTCCACTGGTTTGACAACCAGAAAGCACACTCGAAAAAACGGTAAGTTATGAAGCCCGACGCACACCAGGTTAAACAGTTCCTGCTCAACCTTCAGGACACAATTTGCCAGCAGCTAAGCGCCGTAGATGGCGCAGAGTTTGTCGAAGATAGCTGGCAGCGCGACGCTGGCGGCGGCGGACGTAGCCGGGTGTTGCGTAATGGTGGTGTTTTCGAACAGGCAGGCGTCAACTTTTCACACGTCCACGGCGATGCAATGCCGTCTTCCGCCACCGCTCATCGCCCGGAACTTGCCGGGCGCAGTTTCGAGGCGATGGGCGTTTCACTGGTCGTGCATCCGCATAATCCGTATGTTCCCACCAGCCACGCGAATGTGCGCTTTTTTATTGCCGAAAAACCGGGTGCCGAACCCGTCTGGTGGTTTGGCGGTGGCTTCGACTTAACCCCCTTCTATGGCTTTGAAGAAGACGCCATTCACTGGCACCGCACCGCCCGTGACCTGTGCCAGCCGTTTGGCGAAGACGTTTATCCACGTTATAAAAAGTGGTGCGACGAATACTTCTACCTCAAACATCGCAACGAACAGCGCGGTATTGGCGGGCTGTTCTTTGATGATCTGAACACGCCAGATTTCGACCACTGTTTTGCCTTTATGCAGGCGGTAGGCAAAGGCTACACCGACGCTTATTTACCAATTGTAGAACGACGTAAAGCGATGGAATACGGCGAGCGCGAGCGTAATTTCCAGCTCTACCGTCGCGGTCGTTATGTCGAATTCAACCTGGTCTGGGATCGCGGCACGCTGTTTGGTTTGCAAACCGGCGGGCGCACTGAATCAATCCTGATGTCAATGCCGCCACTGGTTCGCTGGGAGTATGATTATCAGCCAGAAGATGGCAGTCCGGAAGCGGCGTTGAGTGAGTTTATTCAGGTCAGGGATTGGGTGTAACTCCCTCACCCCAACTCCCGCATCCGCTGATGCAGCGTCAGTGACGGCTTCTCGGCAAACAGTTGCTGGTAATCCGTGGCGAATTGCCCCAGATGCCAGAATCCCCATTGCATGGCGGCGTCTTTTACCGTTGTGCTTTGCGACCACGGGCTTATCAGTTCGCGTCGCACGGCGTTCAGACGAATACGTTTCAACCACGCGTTCGGGCCAATGCCTAAAATAGCGTGAAACGCGTTTTGTAACGTGCGGCGACTGACATGCAGTTGATTACACAAGTCCAGCACCGTCACCGGTTCGGACATGTTTTCCAGCACATATTCACGGGCGCGGGAAAGCAATCGACGGTAACTCTGATGACTGATGCTTTCCGCCGTCATCATCGGCTGCGCTTCTTCCAGCATCGCCCCCATCGCCATTAGCAAATTATCCCCCAGCACTTTACGCACAGCAGGCTGATGAAGATTTTCCGGGTTCTCGCAAAACGTCGCCAGCGCCTGTTGGACAAAGCCCCACAGAGCGGCTTTATGCTGCTCTTTCACTTCCAGCGCCGACTGGCTACGCAGCATATGTAATACCCGATCCGGATTATGCAAAAAGTTAGCCTGCCGGGTAATGACGTCTTCAGAAAGCACCACGCCAAGAATTGTGTAATCGTCCGGCGTACTTAATTCAAACTCGGTTCCACCAGGGCGCGTGGCAATTTCTGCGCTTCCCAGACATTGCGAACCGATAAATCCCTGTTCACCTCGTGTCGCCGGAATGCCAAACCAGAACGAGTTCGGCCAGACCAGGCACGACTGACGCAGCGCCAGACCGGTGTATTCACGGAAAACCTGAATATCATCGAGCAGGATTTCCGTAAATTCACCATGAAACTTGCCCGGATGGAGCTGATCGTAAATCTGCTGCCAGGCGGTAATCGTCAAGGCATGTTCATAGACATCCGTTGTCTGTCGTTGATGAACATTATCCACTTCGACCTTCGGCGTGAGCTTCAGGTTTTCGGGTAAGGGTTCATGATAAAGATGGTGCAAATTGGCTGTACGGGTCTTTTTCATGATGTTAATGCCGGGTGTTGTATGACACCCGGCACCTCCGACAGGTTAATGGGGCTTGAGACGATAACGACTACTGCGTTTACGTAACGTCCCGGCAGAAAAGAGCTGTTCGAGCGCATTTCTGGCTTTTTCCAGCGGCCAGCCAAAGTGGGCAGCCACTTCTCCTGCCGTCATTCCCTGACGTACTGATGTTAACAGCGCCAACAACTCATCAGCAGATCCCACGGCAATAGCGGACGCGTCAGGTTGCTTCGGCTGGCGATTAAAGCCAGTAACCAGCCACTGGGTGTCATCATCAGGCCGACCAATCTCCTTACGGCTGATGACACGCCCGGTACGCATCGCGGCGGCACAACCTGCGTCCAGCGCCGCACGACACGCCGCCAGATCGCCTTCCACCACCAGCGTTAATCGACCTGGGTCAAGCACTTCGTGACTGAGCAGACGCACGTTAGCCGCTTTCAGCATGGCATCTGCCGCATCTATCGCGGCGACCATGCCGTCCACTTCCAGCAATCCCAGTGCATTGATCATCGGCAACCTCCGTTACGCACGCTGGATTGGATTACGCGCGATTTCCAGCACTGCATCGGTAAAGGCGTTGCAGGCCGCTTTACACGCTGCCTGACTACCGGTTAAAAATGCCGCTGAATAGTTGGTTTCTGACGGTGGCGGTACATAGGTCACCAGTTGCACGTCAGCCGATTTCAACGCCGCATCAATGCCATAGGTCGCTTCCAGCGGCGGCGCCACCAGATACGCCAGCGGATCGCCAAGCGTGATCCCGGCGGTTGATGAGAGATAAGAACCGGTACGCGAAACTACATGCGCGAGGAATGCGGTGTCTTGCTTATCGTTCGCCCACTGGAACGCCGCACCATTTTCAATATGCGCAACCATCGCATCCAGGCCGGCACGCACTTCCGCCGGGTTTGGCCCGCCGAGCATAATCAGCACTTCACCGGCAGTCGGTGACGGTTCGTGCGCCGCTCCGGCATACAGCGAGCGGCCATACACCACTTCGACCATCGCCTGTTTGGTCGCTTCGTCAGCCGCAATGTAGGTGACGTCATCGGAATCAGCAGAAATCAGCCCGAGACTACGAATATGCGGCGGTAATTTCAGTTCACGCGCAAAATCAGCGTTAACGGAGGCAATCACCCGCATGGCGGTGACCGACGGTCGAATCAAATCTAAAGCTGGCATGATGCCTCCTTAACGGGTCATATTGATGCCGGATGCTTTCTGCTCCAGCATACGTTTCGCCAAATCCACAATTACCGCCGCCGCTTCGACCGGTGGGGTACCGCCCTGATGAATATTGGAAATACAGGTTCTGTCCGCTTCTACGGTGGTCGCCACGCGCGGTGAGTAAACGGCATAGCAGGAGAGACTTTCTGACTGCCCCAGCCCCGGACGTTCGCCCACCAGCAAAATCACCACTTTCGCGCCAAGAATTTCGCCAATCTGATCCTCAATTTTTACGCGCCCGTAGCGCACGAAGAACGGCGTGCCGACTTTCAGCCCCGCCTGTTTCAGGCCAGCCAGCAGCGGTGGCAGGATCTCTTCATAGTTGGCGGTGATGGCATCGGTAGAAAGGCCATCAGAGACCACCACCTGCACATCGGGGTTAGCAGCACACTGAGCTTTCAATGCTTCAACGGCTTCCGCACACAGACGGCGGCCCAGATCCGGGCGCGTCAGATACAGGTTTTTGTCGCTAATTTCAGAACGGACTTCCAGCAGCCCTTGCGCTTTCACCCACTCTTCCGGTACCTCTTTCAGCACCGTATCTTTAGAGCGCGAGTGGTCGGCCAGGAAACGCAGCAACGCCTGAGTACGCGGACGCGGGCCGGCACGACCGGTACAAACGCGAGCCACGGTGCTGCGACGCAGTTCTGTTAATACGTCTGCGCGATGCGGATTTTCCACGCCAATCCATGCCTTCGCTTCAGCGGAACCTAAATCCAGCGCGCAACTTTCAGAGGTCACCGGCGCAGCGCACGTTGTGGTGGCGCATTTGGTTTCCGCTGGCGCGGCATCCGCCTGCCCCATTGACGCCATCACGCTGCGTACAATTTCTTCAATCTGTTTTTGATCCATGATGTGTTATCTCCGCGTCATCAGAAGAACAGTGACGGATCGCCCGCCCGTTTGGTCAGGCGACCGTTTGCCATAATGCCCATGCTTTCCAGCCAGCGTTCAAACTCCGGTGACGGACGCAGGTTGAGTAACTGACGCACTGTGGCGGTGTCATGGAAGGCGGTGGTCTGATAGTTGAGCATGATGTCATCGCCCAGCGGCATCCCCATAATGTAGTTGCAGCCTGCGGTAGCAAGCAGGATCATCAGGTTTTCGTTGAGGTTCTGGTCAGCGTCAGCGTGGTTGGTGTAGCAGCAGTCACAGCCCATAGAGATGCCGCTCAGCTTGCCCATAAAGTGATCTTCTAAGCCCGCGCGGATAATCTGCCGGTCGTTGTAGAGATATTCCGGCCCAATAAAGCCGACCACGGTGTTGACGATAAACGGATCGTAATGACGCGCCAGCCCGTAGTTTCGCGCTTCCATCGTCACCTGGTCAGCGCCGAAATTAGCGCCAGCGGAGAGCGCAGAACCTTGCCCGGTTTCGAAGTAGAGGCAGTTTTCCCCGGCAATACGGTTGAACTCCGCGCCCACTGCGCGGGCTTCGTCAAGCATCGCCAGCTCCACGCCAAACTCTTTCAGCCCTTTTTCACTGCCGCAAATACTCTGGAAAATCAGGCCGCCCGGCGCGCCGCGACGGATCGCTTCGATCTGGGTGGTGACATGCGCCAGCACGCAGCCCTGAGTTGGAATGTTGAATTTGTCGATAACACCGTAAATGGTGTCCAGCACGCGGCTTAAGTTTTCCACGTCATCAGTCACCGGGTTAACGCCAATCACCGCATCGCCCACGCCGAAAGAAAGCCCTTCGTAGATTTGTGCGGCAATACTTTGCACGTCGTCACGGGTATCATTTGGCTGCAAACGGGCGCTGAAAGTGCCTGGGATACCGATGGTGGTATTGGCCTTTTTGATCACCGGCATTTTCTTCGCGCCGTAGATGAGATCCGCGTTGGAACAAATCTTCGCCACCGCCGCGACCACTTCCGAGGTCAGCCCTTTGCGGGTAAAGGCAATGTCATCCACGCTGGTTTCGTCGCTCAGCACATACTCGCGCAGTTCGCTGATGCTCCAGTTTTTAATCTGGTTGTAGGCCGTTTCGTTAACGTCGTCCTGAATCAGCCGCGTTACGCAGTCCTCTTCATAAGAAATCACCGGATTATTGCGGATATCCGCCACCGTCATTTCCGACAACACCTGCTTTGCCGCCACGCGCTCCTGCGAGCTTGCCGCTGCAACGCCCGCCAGCACATCCCCCGAACGCAGTTCGTTGGCTTTAGCCAGCACCTCTTTTACATCCTTAAACTGATATACATTGCCGAACAATGTGGTCTTTAGTTTCATAAGTCGTTCCCTCAGGAAGGAAATGCGAGTGATTTCACCGTCACCGGCACAACCGATCCGCCAAAAAGAGGCGTACCAATGTCGATATAGTCCCCCGCGCGAACAATCACTTCGTCAATGACTGCCAACGGGAGTTGTTGTAGCTGTGGGCGCAATAACATGCCCAGAGCTTTACCAAAGTCCTGCCCGGCTACCACCAGCAGGGGATGCGGATTCGGAAAACGCGCGACGAAATCGACCAGCGCGTTGATGACCGTCAGTACCGAGGCGTAACGCACCGGAAGCCCGGCGGGAAGCGCCAGCACGTACGCGTCAGTTTTGGGGCATAGATCAAGCTGAATCAGCGCCTGTTGCCAGCCATTCACCAGATCCGTTTCATCAATTGGGATCGCCACTGGCAAATTGCGCAGCGGCAGTTGTACGCCCTCCAGCCAGATAGTGCTGCCCGAGAGCGAAAGGGTATGCGCGCCCGCGCCAATCACCGTGGCGCGCACGGTTTGCGCCGGAAACTGCACGTTCATTTCACGCAGGCGCGGATGCTCATGCAGCGCCGTTGCCAGCAACGGGCCAATATCGGCAAAACAGAACGGGTCAGCGGGCTGGTGGCGATAACATTCGCCAACCCCGCCGGAGAGCGTAATGATTTCCGGCGTAGCGCCTGCGGGCAGCAAACCGGTTTGCATCAATGCCTGCGCGAGCGGCGAGAGCGTACCGTCAATCACTTCGACAATCAGCGCCGCCATCCGCCGGGTGACCTGCACCAGTTGCGCACCGGTCAGTGAACGGGCATCGGTGCCTGCGCCGAAGCACTCATCCACAACCATCTGCCCCGGTTTATGGGCGTAAACCACGCGCCCCTGGCTGTCGGTTTCCAGCAGGCGACCGCCGACGTTGAGGCAGGCAGTCCCGCTGATTTTTCCGGCATCGAACAGGGCGTAGTTCGCGGTGCCACCGCCGATGTCAATATTCAGTACCCGACATAACCGTTGTTCAGAAAGGGTTTGCGCCCCGGCGCCGTGGCCTGCAATCACGGATTCGAGATGCGGTCCGGCGCTGGCGACGACAAAATCGCCCAGCGACCGGGAGAGCGCCATCACCGCCGGACGGGCATTGCGGGTTTTCGCGCTTTCGCCGGTGATGATGATGGCGCCGGAATCAACGCTTTCCGGCGCGATGCCTGCGGCCTGATATTGCTCGAGGATTAAGGATTTCAGTTCCGCTTCTTTTAGCCCGCCCTGTTTATCGACAGGGGTAAAGAACACCGGGCTTTGCCAGCTAATTTCGCGTTTGATAAATTCGTAGCGCGGCACCTGCGACACCGCCGCACGGTTAACCAGTTCCAGATGGGAGAAGATCACCTGAGTGGTGGTGGTGCCGATATCAATACCGACGCTCAGTAGCTGGCGAGTGCTCACGATTGCGCCTCCGCTGCGTTTTTAGCCGTTGCCGCGTCTTCTTTTGGCACCAGCATCATCGCCACGCCAATCGCCGTGACGCCGCCGATCAGCTTGCCAACAATCATCGGGAAGATCATGGCGTTCATGTTGGCAGCCGCGAAGCCTAAATGGTCGCCCAGGGCGAAGGCTGCGGAAACGGCGAAGGCACAGTTGATGACTTTGCCGCGAGTATCCATCTGCTTCATCATGCCGAACATCGGGATATTGTTGGCAAGCGTCGCCACCATGCCTGCTGCCGCGATATTGTTCATATTCAGCACTTTACCGACGCTCATCAGCGGTTTTTCAAACCAGCGGGTCAGTAGCAGTACCATCGGATACGCGCCAAGCAGGACGCAGGAGATCGAACCGATAACCTCAATCGCGCGCATCACTTCACCAGGTTTGTCGCCAGGCGCCATGAAGATGGGATCAAGACCGGGGATCAGTTCCCAGCCAAGCAGGAATTTCACCACCGCAGCGGCAAGACCGAGGGTGATTAATGCAACGAGAAATTTGGCAAAGATCTGGAAGCCGTTGATCATTTTTTCCGGGATGAACTTCAGCCCCAGCGCCACCAGCACCGCAACGATAAGCACCGGGATCATGTTCATCAGAATCAGGGCGAAGGTGAACTCCACCGGCTGGCCGTTGATCTGTACGCCTGAGTACATTGCCACCAGGCCACCGGCGATACAACCAATCGGAATGGTCACAATGCCCGCCAGCACGCCGAGTGCCAGATAACGACGATCTGAGGGTTCGATAATGCCGAGCGCCACCGGAATGGAAAACACAATCGTTGGCCCCATCATCGATCCGAGAATTAACCCAGAGTATAGCCACGCTGCTACGTCACCGCCCGCCAGCTCTTTGGCGAGGAAGAAGCCGCCCATATCGCACGCCAGCAGTGTTCCGGCGAACATGGAAGGGTTTGCGCCGAGCATTTCATAAACGGGGATGATTACCGGCCCAAGTACATGCGCCAGTACCGGTGCCAGCGCGGTCATACCGACCATCGCCAGGCCCAGTGCGCCCATCGCCATAAAGCCTTCTTCGAACTGCCCGCCCGATCCTTCAATACTTTTACCGAATTTACCGAGGAAACGTGCAGAACCGCCGAACTGCGACAAGATCCTGTCTACGGCCGCTATCAGCATAAAGAACATCATGATGTACATGATGATTTCGTTAATTCCCATCGCCTTTACTCCCTGTTAGTTGTTATTTATTGGCGGATGCGGCGTAAACGCCTTATCCGCCCTACATGTGCAATCCTGTAGGTCGGATAAGACGCGGAAAGCGTCGCATCCGGCAATTGCTCCGCACTGGCGGATGCGGCGTGAACGCCTTATCCGCCCTACATGTGCAATCCCGTAGGCCGGATAAGACGCGGCAAGCGTCGCATCCGGCATTTATTGTGCTGCTGCGTACAGGCCGACAATCTGTTCCAGGCTGGCGGTACGCGGATTACTGCGCAGACAAATATCTTCCAGCGCGGCCTGCGCCCATGCGCCGTAATGCGCAGATGTCGCACCAACATCGCCCAGTCGTTTACCAATCCCAACTTCCGCAATCAGCTCACTAACCGCGTTAATAGCATCACGCTCGTCGGATTTTTTAGTTCGCAGCGCCCTGCCTACCTGGCTAAAACGTTCGCGGCATACCATCCGGTTAAACTCCATCACCGTTGGCAGCAGCATGGCATTCGCCAGACCGTGCGGAATATGCAGCGCCGCGCCCGGCTGATGCGCCATCGCGTGGCATAACCCAAGCCCCGCACTGGAAAACGCCATTCCCGCCATGCATGATGCGAGCAACATACTTTCGCGCGCGGCAAGGTCGTGCCCGTAGCCCACCGCTTTCGGCAGCGATTTACCAATCATCGCAATGGCGCCAATCGCCAGACTGTCGGTAAACGGTGTGGCTTTCAGTGCGCTATACGCTTCAATGGCATGGGTTAACGCATCGATGCCGGTCATCGCCGTGACATGCGACGGCACGCCTTCGGTCAGCGCGGCATCGAGAATCGCCACATCCGGCATCAGCGAGGCATGTGCTAACACCTGCTTGCGCCCGCTCACAGCGTCGATAATCACCGTTACGTTAGTGGTTTCAGAGCCGGTTCCGGCGGTAGTTGGAATGGCAATCAGCGGCAGGCGCGGTTGCAGAACGCGGGTTTCTGACATCTCTGCCAGCGTGCTATCGGGGTTCGTCACCAGCAACGCCACGGCTTTCGCCGCATCGAGCACCGATCCACCGCCAAACGCAATCACCCCATCGCAACCCGATTCACGCAGTTGCGCCACAGCCGCACACACGTCGGTAATGCACGGTTCGCCCACCGGACATGGCCAGAGCGTCATGGCGATACCTTTTACCGCCAGGCTACGCGTCAGCCCGGCGGTCATCCCCGCCTGATGCAACAAGCTGTCTGTCATCACGAACAGATGTTTCAACCCGCGCGTTTGCGCCTGCTGTCCGCAGCTGCTCACCGCACCAGAGCCGCAAAGCGTCACCGGCGGGACGCTAAATGTTTTTACCCGTTGCAGATTCAGGGCATCGAATGCCTGAAAGAGCGCGGTCTGCAATTCATTTTGCATAGATCCCCTCCGCTTTCTCTCGCCCGCTACTGGCAATCGCCAGCGGGGTCATAAACAGACTGTGCTGCGGTAAATGCACCTGTAATGTCGGGAATTGTTTGCGAAACAGCTCCGCCACGCCCGGTTGCATACAGGAGCCGCCTGCCAGCCATAAATCAGTAATGCCCTGCCCTGCGATATGCCGCGCGACAATGTCCGCCATTTTTTCGTACACCGGTTTCACCACTGGCCAAATCTCTTCACCGTGACCGCGCTTGTACTGCTCAGCCTCTTCCAGCGGAATACGACGATTTCCGGCGAGCGTCAGAGAAATGTGATGTCCGCCGGTGGCTTCATCCGCCGAGTAGGTCACTTTGCCCTGTTTCACGATGGCAATACCGGTGGTGCCGCCGCCAATATCCACTACGCCTGCGTTATCCAGTTGCAGTAGATCCGCGACTGCGGTTGGTTCATCCAGAACATGGCTGACTTCCAGTCCGGCAGATTCCAGTACGTTGATGGAAATACGCGCATCCGTACCTGGGGGAAATGACGTCGCCGCATGGCTAAAACGGCGACCGAATTGCTGCTCAAGGGTGTCGAGATGGCGACGAACAATGGTGACTGCGCCGAAGAAATCCCAGACGATGCCGTCGCGGACCACATCGGCCCAGTCGAGGCATACCGCCACCGGCTGACCTTCGCGGTCGACAACCATCGACACCACATCGCAGGTGCCCAGATCCACCCCCAGCCACAGCGGAGATTCCGTCGCGGCAGGCGTCTGGTTACACAGCGTTGCCGCTATGTGCAGACGTGGGGTGAGCCATTGTTCGTCGTGCGCCATCTGTTACTCCTTAAACAATGCGAAACGCATCGACTAATACACAGCGACGCAGACGGACAAACGTCCGCGCGCTGGTTACCCCTTCACCGGTTGGCGTGGTGATGGTCATGGTGGTCCAGCCTTCCCCGCCCAGCCCCAGCCCGGCAATACACGGTCCGTTCTTAACGAAAATGCTGGTATCAATGGCATTCGCCATCTGGTTCATGTTTTCGATGTTGCGCGAGTGCATTGCCGCCGTGTGGTGGCAACCGCCTTCCAGTTTCACCGCCAGCGCAATGGCATCCGCCACATTGGCGACGCGCACCACCGGCAGTACCGGCATCATCAGTTCGGTCACGGCAAACGGATGTTCTGCGGTGGTTTCTACAAACAGCAAGCGCGTTTCTTGCGGCACGTTCAGACCGATTGCCGCCGCGATTTTCGCCGCATCGCGACCTACCCAGTCGCGGCTGACTGTGCCCTTTCCGCGTTCGTCGATATTTTTCAGCAACACCGGTTGCAACTGCTGCGCCTGCTCTGCGGTCAGTTTCACCGCGTTCTGGCCTTCCATCAGACGCATCAGTTCATCGGCTACGCTATCGACGACAATCAGTACCTTTTCATCGGCACAAATAATGTTGTTATCGAAAGAAGCGCCTTTGACAATGGACTGAGCGGCACGGGCAAGGTCGGCGGTTTCATCCACCACTACCGGCGGGTTGCCTGCACCTGCGGCTATCAGACGTTTATTGGTGTGTTTACGCGCCGCTTCCACCACTGCTTCGCCGCCGGTCACCACCAAAAGGCCGATGCCCGGAAACTTGAACAAGCGTTGCGCGGTTTCGATATCCGGATTTGCCACGGTCACCAGTAAATTTTCCGGCCCGCCTGCGGCAACAATCGCCTGGTTGAGCAGCGTAATCGCCCGCTGGGAGACTTTTTTCGCCGCCGGATGCGGGGCAAAAATGACGCTGTTGCCCGCCGCAATCAGGCTGATGGCGTTATTAATAACGGTCGCCGCCGGGTTAGTGGACGGCGTTACCGAAGCCACCACGCCCCAGGGCGCGTTTTCAATTAGGGTCAGGCCGTTGTCGCCGGTCAGCACCTGCGCAGAGAGACACTCAACGCCCGGCGTACCGCGCGCCTGAGCGACGTTTTTGGCAAAT
Organism: Escherichia sp. MOD1-EC6819; assembly: GCF_002965765.1. Classification (NCBI taxonomy): domain Bacteria; kingdom Pseudomonadati; phylum Pseudomonadota; class Gammaproteobacteria; order Enterobacterales; family Enterobacteriaceae; genus Escherichia; species Escherichia sp. MOD1-EC6819. The sequence goes on from NZ_PTRG01000006.1 coordinate 165,451, forward strand.
TTATCTTCGACGCGCCCCATGCCGGTTTCACTGACGGCAAGTTCCGCTAAATCTCTGGCGTGTTTTTCGCCTGCTTCACGAATGGCAGCAATAGCTAACTGGCGCATTGCCACGCTTTTTAACCCTTGCTGAGCAATTTTGGCTGCCGCAACGGCGTCATCCAGGGAAGCGAAAACGCCCATCTCATGAACGACGGCGGGCGGCATGTCACTGCTTTGCATTTTCAGCAGTACCGCTTTCACCACCTGTTCAATATCCTGTTGATTCATGATGTTCTGCCTTATTTGTGGAAAATTACCTGACCGCCAGAGACCACCTCATCGACGATGCCAATCACGCACAGATCGACCGGTGACGTTTCGCTTTTATGCGCCTGGCGGGCGGAACTGCCACTCACCAGCAACACCCACTCCCCGGCTCCTGCGCCAATGTTGTCGATGGCAACGGCACACTGCCCGTCAGGGTTTCCCTGTGAATCAATCATTTCCACCATCAGCAATTTGTCATGCGCCAGTCCGTGATGGCGTACGGTACAAACAATTTGTCCAGTGACGACTGCCAGTTTCATACCCGCCTCCGTGGCGTATTTCAGGTAAAAGCTCCCCCTACCCTCCGCAGAAGGTAAATAGAAAAAGGAGAGAGCGTGACGCCCGAATCGACGTCACACAGGGTGATTACAGGTTACTGCTGTCGCCTTTCAGGCCGATCGGGAACACTTCTTCCAGGTCGCCGTGCGGACGCGGAATAACGTGGACAGATACTAGCTCGCCAATACGCTGTGCCGCTGCGGCACCGGCATCGGTCGCCGCTTTACAGGCAGCAACATCACCGCGAACCATCGCAGTACACAGGCCGCCGCCAATCTGCTTAACACCAACCAGTTTGACGCGCGCAGCTTTTACCATCGCGTCAGAAGCCTCAATCAGTGCAACCAGGCCCCGGGTTTCGATCATTCCTAATGCTTCCATTGTGTTTTCCTCTTTATAGGGGTCCAGAACGGGACCGTTCATTCAACCAGTGTTTGTAAACTGCTTTCGCGGTTCACTTCTGTCTGACGCGGTACGGCTGCCACCAGCGCCAGTTCGATAATTTCCTGCACGCTACAGCCACGAGAGAGATCGTGCATCGGCGCGGCAAGCCCTTGTATCAACGGTCCGACGGCACGATATCCGCCAAGTCGTTGTGCGATTTTGTAGCCAATATTTCCTGCCTCCAGCGACGGAAAAACCATTACATTCGCTTTGCCCTGTAGCGGGCTGGCAGGCGCTTTTTGCGCCGCAACATCCGGCACGAAGGCGGCGTCAAACTGTAATTCTCCATCCACCACAAGCTGTGGCGCGCGTTCACGGACGATTTCGGTCGCCTGCTGAACGTTAGCAACGCAGGGGTGACGGGCGCTGCCGTTGCTGGAAAACGACAGCATCGCCACGCGCGGTTCTTCTCCGGTGATAGCGCGCCAGGTGTCGGCGCTGGCAAGCGCGATATCCGCCAGTTGCGCCGCCGTCGGCTGTGGCACCACGCTGCAATCGGCAAAACCCAACGCGGAGCCGCTGTACTGCGGCAGCATCAGGAAAATGGAGGAGAGCGTTTTACAGCCCGGCTGCAAACCAATAATGCGTAATCCGGCGCGTAACACATTCGCCGTGGAAGAGAGGTTGCCCGCAATGCAAACATCCGCTGTACCGGCGCTGACCATTGCGGCGGCAAACATCAGCGGATCGGTGAGTTTATCCAGCGCGTCCGGCGGCGTTTTATCGCCTGCGCGAGCAAGCCAGCGGTGGGCAAATTCTTCCCGCATCGCAAGATTGCTGTGTGGATCAATCACCTGTAGCCCGTCCATCGCCACGCCGTGACTGAGCGCAAACTGGCGAAGTTCAAACGGATTGGCGACCAGAATGGGCGTTGCCAGACCTTGTTGATGTAAATATTGCGCGGCTTTCAGCACACGTTGATCTAACGCATCCGGAAAAATCACTCTGGCGGGCGCTCGCAACGCCAGTTCACGACAACGTTCAATTATCATGGCGTCTCTCCCAGTCGTTGTTGGATCTGCGTCACCGTTAGCGGCTGCTTCGTCACGCTCAGGATCATCATCACGTAAACTGTGCTGGAAAGGCGGTTCAGCGCCTGCAAGATGTCCGGGCGTAACACTTCAAAACTGCGGGTGATAAACACCTGCGCCGCTACGGTTTCGGTTTCACGCACTTTGGTGCGTAGCAGATTGAGCAACGCGGCATCGCGCCCGTGGCTGGCTTCCGGCACCAGATGATCGTGGTCGAGATAACGCAGCGGCTGATGGGAAAGCCGATGCAGATCTTCGTCAGAAAGCCCGACAATCGCTTGATTGCCCAACGGTTCCCCCAGCGCATCGGCACGCATAATGTTGCCAAGACGCGAGCGGATGTCCGCCAGCCATGGCTGCCAGGGCTCCGCCAGTTCAATTTGCAGCCACACTGCCAGCGCAATGGTGCTGTCGAGAACCGCGCGAAAACCCAGGCGCGGATCGCTTTTGGCGACCATTTTTTCCGCCGACAGGTGAGTCAGCGTATCCGGCTTTTTTGCCACCGGCTGACGGCACAGTTCGCAGCACGCCTGCGGATGTTCATCGCTACTGGTCAGCCCGTGAACGGGCTGTGGCTGCTGCTGTTCATCGTCAACAAACAGGCGGCCCTACTCGTCAATAAACTTGATGCGCAGATGGCGGCTTTCCAGTAACTCCCGGGCAGAGGGCGTCAGGCGACTGTGCGCAGGGAGATGGATCTCTGCGCCTTCGCTAAGCGTATGGTTCGCTCTTAGCCATGCTTCGGTGATGAAATCTTTCATAGGGATTGCCAGTTAGCCGGCCAGGCGACATACAGGAATTTCACGCTGGATGTCGTACCAAATTCGATGCTGGAACCCTTCGGGATAAACATCACGTCGCCCGCTTTGGCGATCATGGTTTCGCCTTCATGGCGAACGTGCAGTTCACCTTCCAGTACCATGTCGATTTCGTCGTAGTTCAGCTTCCACGGGAAGAAGGCGTTATCCCACTGCATAAAACCCGCAGCCATGCTGCTGCCGTCATCTCCGGTAACCAGGTCGGTCAACCCGACGCATTGAGGCTCCGCGCCGTCGAAACGACCAAACTTCACGCTGCCGCCATCGATAACTTTGATGCCGCCTTTGCCGGTCACCGATTTAAAACTCGACTGCATTGCGCCCTGCTCCAGCGACTGCTTTTCCTTCATCACTTTTTCCATCAGTTGCGCGACCAGGCTTTCGGTAAACTGGCCTTCCGGCAGTTGGGCGATGATGGTTTCGCGAATGCGCTGACTTTCGGTTTTATCGGCAGGCGCGCTGGCAGGAACGGACGCCGTTACCGGTGTCGATTCATCGCATTCGGTGATGATAAACCCCAGCAGATCCGCCACTTCTCGCGCTTCCGGGGTGATAATGCTGGCGCGCAGAACCACGGACATTGCCTGTTCGCCGCGCGCATAGGCTTCACGAATATCATTCGCTGTGATGAGTTTTTTCACCTGCTTCCTCCTGTTCGGTGAGAGATGCCAGATAATCCACCAGTTGCTGCACGCTTTGCGGGTCGTGGCTGTTTAGCTCGAAAATCGGCTCTTCAAAGCCAGTCTCGCGCAATAACTGTCGCGTTGCGGCGACGTCAGCATCCGGCATGTCCGTTTTACTGATGACGGCGATTTGCCGTTTCGTGACGCCAATATCCAGCAACCCGGCAGGTAATCGGCTTTCCGGGTCATTCGCGCCGTGGACATATATCAGCATGTCCACATCCTGTAGCGTGGTAATTAAGGCGTGATACCAGCGGGGATGGCTAAAATATTCACCTGGCGTATCAATATCACCCTTATTATTAAATTCCACAGCCTGCGTTTTTCGCGCGAGGGTATAATCCCCTTGCAACGCATTAAATAACGTTGTCTTTCCTGCTCCGACAGCACCCACAAACGCAATTCGTTTCATGAATGCCTCGCATTAACTTTTGGTCATTTCACAAAGCGTATAATTTAATAAGCGCCCTAAACCGCTGACGGTTTGTGATAACGCTTCTTCTACCGCGCCCACCGAGCCATAAATCACCAGCGCGCCGCTAAAACGGTCAAGAAAACCGATATGCACATCGGCGGCTTTCAGTGCTAAATCGCCGGCGATCATCGCTGTTTCACCGGGAGTTAGCGTCATAATGCCGATTGCGCCGGCATCGGGAACACCGATTTTCTTCGCCAGTTCCTCACCGGGATGCGCAATTAAATGCGCCAGCGTGACCTGTTTACCGGGCACAAATTCCTGAATGATGCGTTCTTTATCCATGAGTCGCCGCCTGTGAAAAATCTGGCGCTATCGTGACAATTTTTCGTCAGAGTAAATAACAAAATTCGGCAAGGGAGTTTAAAAGGTGAGGTAGATCACTAAGAATGGAGAGATATTTTATCTAATGCATAAATTTTCATGTACAGCACATGAATATAATTAAATTGATATTGATTTATTTTTATATGGCGCGCTTTATTATTCGAAAAACAAGTAATAATTCCTTCTGATATATTGCGATAAACCGCTTACCCTGAATATTCAGGGTAAGCGTAAGAGTTAAGAAAGAATTACAGCGGCTGGGTTTGCGCTTCAACCACGGCCAGCGCCACCATGTTGACGATACGACGTACCGACGCGATTGGCGTTAATACGTGAACCGGTTTCGCCACGCCCATCAGCACCGGACCAACGGTTACACCTTCCGAGCTGGAAACGCGTAGTAAGTTGTAACTAATGCGGGCGGCTTCCATATTCGGCATCACCAGAATATTAGCGGAACCTTTCAGAGAGCTGTCCGGCATACGATCGTTGCGAATCGCTTCCACCAGCGCCGCATCACCGTGCATTTCGCCATCAATCATCAGTTCTGGCGCACGTTCCCTGACCAGTTCCAGGGCTTTACGCATTTTGCTGGACGACGGGCAATTTGAAGAACCAAAGTTGGAGTGCGAGAGTAAGGCAACACGCGGCTCAATACCGAAACGACGGACAGTTTCTGCCGCCATCAGCGTGATCTCCGCCAGCCCTTCTGCGTCTGGATCATCGTTGACGTAGGTGTCAGCAATGAAGGTGTTACCACTCGGCAGCAGCAGCGCGTTCATTGCGCCTGCGGTGTGAACGCCATCGCGATAACCAAACACATTTTTCACCACACTAAAGTGTTCGTGATAATCCCCCACCGTACCGCAGATCATTGCATCGGCTTCGCCACGCTGAACCATAATCGCGCCGATCACTGTCGGATTGCCGATCAATGCACGCTGTGCCTGTTCCTGGGTGACCCCGCGACGTTTCATGATCTGGAAGTATTCGCTCCAGTACTCTTTAAAGCGCGGATCGGATTCGTTATTGACGATCTCAAAATCAACGCCCGCTTTGATCTGCAAGCCCAGTTTCTGAATACGCATTTCGATCACGTTCGGACGACCAATAAGAATCGGTTTCGCCAGTCCCAGCGTTACCAGTTCCTGAGTCGCGTGCAACACGCGCGCCTCTTCCCCTTCCGGCAGCACCACGCGCTTCGGCGCTTTGCGAGCCTGAGAGAAGATCGGCTTCATAAACAGGTTGGTTTTGTAAACGAACTCGGTCAGTTTGTCGATGTAGACGTCGAAATCAGCAATCGGACGCGTCGCCACGCCGGACTCCATTGCCGCTTTTGCCACCGCTGGCGCGATCTTGACGATCAGACGCGGATCGAACGGTTTAGGAATGATGTATTCCGGGCCAAAGCTCAGATCCTGATCGCCATAGGCAGAAGCAACCACTTCGCTCTGTTCCGCATGAGCCAGTTCAGCAATCGCACGTACCGCCGCCAGTTTCATCTCTTCATTAATAGCGGTTGCACCAACGTCCAGCGCGCCACGGAAAATGAACGGGAAGCAAAGCACGTTGTTGACCTGGTTTGGATAGTCAGAACGACCAGTACAGATGATGGCATCCGGACGCACTTCTTTCGCCAGCGGCGGCAGAATTTCCGGTTCCGGATTCGCCAGCGCCAGGATCATCGGCGCGCGAGCCATTTTCTTCACCATTTCCTGGGTCAGCACTTTCGGGCCGGAGCAGCCAAGGAAAATATCCGCGCCTTCAATTACATCGTCGAGAGTACGTTTACCGTCATCCACCACCGCATAAGCGGCTTTGGTTTCCGCCATGTTCGGCTCTCGACCCTGATAGATAACGCCTTTCGAGTCACAAACCACGATGTTATGTTTTTGCAGCCCCAGTGCCACCAGCAGGTTCATACAGGCGATGGCGGCTGCCCCCGCGCCGGAAACCACCATCCGCACGTCGGAGATGTTTTTCTCTACCACGCGCAAGCCGTTAAGGATAGCGGCGGTGCTGATGATTGCCGTTCCGTGCTGGTCGTCGTGGAATACCGGAATGTTCATCCGCTGGCGCAGTTTCTGCTCAATATAGAAGCACTCTGGCGCTTTAATGTCTTCGAGGTTGATGCCGCCAAAGGTCGGTTCCAGCGCAGCGACCACTTCGATAAATTTGTCCGGATCGAGTTCATCAACTTCAATGTCAAACACATCAATCCCGGCGAATTTCTTAAACAGAACGCCCTTGCCTTCCATCACTGGTTTGCCTGCCAGCGCGCCAATGTTGCCTAACCCCAGTACCGCCGTACCGTTGGAGATCACCGCCACCAGGTTACCGCGCGCAGTATATTTGTAGGCTTTTAACGGATCTTTCTCGATTTCAAGACAAGGCGCGGCGACGCCAGGTGAGTAGGCCAGCGCCAGATCGCGCTGCGTGGCCAGAGGTTTAGTGGGAGAAACCTGGATTTTCCCTGGAACTGGAAATTCATGGAAATCAAGTGCACTTTGTTTTAACTGGTCATCCATTTGGTTGTTCCTTTCACGTAACGTTCACAAAAATGCGTGGGCAACTGCCTCAGCCCACAACATGGCGCACATTATTACCTTGCCGGAGCTTTCAGACTTTGAGCAAGTCCAAACTCTCCTCATAAAAATAATATTTTGGCAATAATCCTATAACACTGATGTTACCTGCTTAATCCGGCAATACCATGCCTGTCTGCTATGCTTTTTTGATGCGATTAGCAAAATTTCTCAGAAGTGTGAATTAACGCACTCACCTAACACTTTACTTTTCAAGGAGTATTTCCTATGAACGAGTTAGACGGCATTAAACAATTCACCACTGTCGTGGCAGACAGCGGCGATATTGAGTCCATTCGCCATTATCATCCTCAGGATGCCACCACCAATCCTTCGCTATTACTCAAGGCTGCCGGATTATCACAATATGAGCATTTAATAGACGATGCTATCGCCTGGGGTAAAAAAAATGGTCAAACGCAGGAACAACAAGTGGTAGCTGCCTGCGATAAGCTGGCGGTCAATTTCGGTACAGAAATTCTCAAAATCGTACCCGGTCGTGTATCGACAGAAGTTGACGCACGCCTCTCTTTTGATAAAGAAAAGAGTATTGAGAAAGCGCGTCATCTGGTGGATTTGTACCAGCAGCAGGGCGTTGAGAAATCACGCATTCTGATCAAGCTAGCTTCAACCTGGGAAGGGATCCGCGCGGCAGAAGAGCTGGAAAAAGAAGGCATTAATTGCAATCTGACGCTGCTGTTTTCCTTTGCTCAGGCACGCGCCTGTGCAGAAGCGGGCGTTTTTCTGATTTCGCCATTTGTCGGGCGTATTTATGACTGGTATCAGGCGCGCAAGCCGCTGGATCCGTATGTGGTGGAAGAAGATCCGGGCGTTAAGTCGGTGCGTAATATCTACGACTATTTCAAGCAGCACCGCTATGAAACCATTGTGATGGGCGCAAGTTTCCGCCGTACCGAGCAAATCCTCGCTTTAACCGGTTGCGATCGTCTGACTATCGCGCCGAACTTGCTGAAAGAGTTGCAGGAAAAAGTCTCGCCAGTCGTCCGCAAATTGATCCCGCCTTCTCAGACGTTCCCACGCCCTGCCCCCATGAGCGAAGCGGAGTTCCGTTGGGAGCACAATCAGGATGCGATGGCGGTAGAAAAACTGTCTGAAGGCATCCGCCTGTTCGCCGTCGATCAACGCAAACTGGAAGATCTTCTTGCCGCCAAACTATAAACCAGCCACGGAGTGTTATATGTCCCGAAAAGACCTTGCCAATGCGATTCGCGCGCTCAGTATGGATGCGGTGCAAAAAGCCAATTCTGGTCATCCCGGCGCGCCGATGGGCATGGCCGATATTGCCGAAGTGCTGTGGAACGATTTTCTTAAACATAACCCCACCGATCCAACCTGGTATGATCGCGACCGCTTTATTCTCTCCAACGGTCATGCCTCGATGCTGCTCTACAGTTTGCTGCATCTGACCGGTTACGACCTGCCGCTGGAAGAGCTGAAGAACTTCCGTCAGTTGCATTCGAAAACCCCAGGACACCCTGAGCTTGGCTATACGCCAGGCGTTGAAACCACCACAGGGCCGCTGGGGCAAGGGCTGGCGAACGCGGTTGGACTGGCGATAGCAGAACGTACGCTGGCGGCGCAGTTTAACCAGCCGGATCATGAAATTGTCGATCACTTCACTTATGTGTTTATGGGCGACGGCTGCCTGATGGAAGGTATTTCTCACGAAGTCTGTTCGCTGGCGGGCACGCTGGGGCTAGGCAAGCTGATTGGTTTTTACGATCACAACGGTATTTCCATCGACGGTGAAACCGAAGGCTGGTTTACCGACGATACGGCAAAACGTTTTGAAGCCTATCACTGGCATGTTGTCCATGAAATCGACGGTCACGATCCGCAGGCGGTGAAAGAAGCGATTCTCGAAGCGCAAAGCGTGAAAGATAAGCCGTCGTTGATTATCTGCCGCACGGTGATTGGCTTCGGTTCGCCTAATAAAGCGGGTAAGGAAGAGGCGCACGGCGCACCACTGGGGGAAGAAGAAGTGGCGCTGGCACGGCAAAAACTGGGCTGGCACCATCCGCCATTTGAGATCCCTAAAGAGATTTATCACGCCTGGGATGCCCGCGAAAAAGGCGAAAAAGCGCAGCAGAGCTGGAATGAAAAGTTTGCAGCTTATAAAAAAGCCCATCCGCAACTGGCAGAGGAGTTTACCCGCCGGATGAGCGGAGGTTTGCCGAAGGACTGGGAGAAAACGACGCAGAAATATATCAATGAGTTGCAGGCGAATCCGGCGAAAATCGCTACCCGTAAGGCGTCGCAAAATACGCTTAACGCTTACGGCCCCATGCTGCCGGAACTGCTCGGCGGTTCGGCGGATCTGGCTCCCAGTAACTTAACCATCTGGAAAGGTTCGGTGTCGCTGAAGGAAGATCTGGCAGGGAATTATATTCACTACGGAGTGCGTGAATTTGGTATGACCGCCATCGCCAACGGCATCGCGCACCACGGTGGATTTGTACCGTATACCGCGACGTTCCTGATGTTTGTTGAATACGCCCGCAACGCCGCACGTATGGCGGCGCTGATGAAAGCGCGGCAGATTATGGTTTATACCCATGACTCGATTGGTCTGGGGGAAGATGGCCCGACGCACCAGGCGGTTGAGCAACTGGCCAGTTTGCGCTTAACCCCGAATTTCAGCACCTGGCGACCGTGCGATCAGGTGGAAGCAGCGGTGGGCTGGAAGCTGGCGGTTGAGCGCCACAACGGACCGACGGCACTGATCCTCTCAAGGCAGAACCTGGCCCAGGTGGAACGTACGCCGGATCAGGTAAAAGAGATTGCTCGTGGCGGTTATGTGCTGAAAGACAGCGGCGGTAAGCCAGATATTATTTTGATTGCTACCGGTTCAGAGATGGAAATCACCCTGCAAGCGGCGGAGAAATTAGCAGGAGAAGGTCGCAATGTTCGCGTGGTTTCCCTGCCCTCGACCGATATTTTCGACGCCCAGGATGAGGAATATCGGGAGTCGGTGTTGCCTTCTAACGTTGCGGCTCGCGTGGCGGTGGAAGCAGGCATCGCCGATTACTGGTACAAGTATGTTGGTCTGAAAGGGGCAATTGTCGGGATGACAGGTTATGGGGAATCTGCTCCGGCGGATAAGCTGTTCCCGTTCTTTGGCTTTACCGCCGAGAATATTGTGGCAAAAGCGCATAAGGTGCTGGGAGTGAAAGGTGCCGGATGCTGATCGCCTGATGCTGATTGCCGGATGCGACGCTGACGCGTCTTATCCGGCCTACAGCGTCTTATCCGGTCTACATGTCCCCGCCATTTTGTTTAACGGGTGATCCACAACGTGGGCCAGGCGTCTGGCCCATGCCAGTTATCGCAGGTGGGTTCGGCAGCGTAACGCACCAGACGAAAACGCTGGCCGTCAAAACGCCAGCGCGTCTGGATACCACAATCGCTTAATCCACGGCCTTTCGCTAACGTCACCAGTTCACGCGATTTTTCATCAAATGTCGCGTTCATCAGTTCCAGTTCATTCGTCTCCTGACCGTTATTGAACGGCAAACGCAACCGTACCGGACGCGAGGCCAGCGGCTTTTTACGCGACACAATCCATGCCAAATCAATGGTGTTATAGGCCCCTGCCTCACAGCTAATCATCATCAGCGCTTTATCATCAGTCAGCGCAGTGACATTCACCTCACGACGCAATGGATCAAGCGAGCAGCGCAGACCATTCATCCGCCAGTTTCCATAATCCAGCAAATCGTTGCGTTCTTCGAGTGAGAGTGGCGTCGGCGTTGGGTTAACCACCACAACCTCTTTCAGCGCAGGCGCGGGCGGTACGCTGAGTGGCGGCTCGTCTCCTTTCTTGATCCACGCAGTTTCACTGCCAACGCGCTTTTGCTGGGCATCAATAAACAACAACGCCGCTTTTAATCCATTAAGAGAAATGGTCTGATCGCCGTCGCGTAAGGTAATTGCCTTCCCTTCCTGAATCATTTGCAAAAACGCGGTGATGGTCGCCGTATCATCGGTCACTAATAACCACGGCGAAATCCGCCACTTGTCCCCGCTTAACGCCAGCGGCTCGCCATCTAACAGCAGTCGTGGCGCTATCGCCTCTTCCGACGCATCCGGCGACTTCAACCCGCCGCGCTCAATACGTAAAACGGCATCGGTATGCGCCCCGGCACTGCGACTGAGAGTCATCACCAGTCCATTATGATTGCCAGTGTTGCGCGCTACGCAGAAATTTTGGTTGTTACAGGTGACCTGCCAGTCGGAAAACGTCCGCTGCGCTGGTGCTGCCCACGCGAAAGACGTCGGCAACAAAGCGAAAAAAAAGAGAAGGAAAATGCGATAGCGCATGGACGGTACGACCCCAGAAGTTCAAACAAACAGCACAAGTCGTATCTTCGTTGCGCAGGTAGCGCGGCTCAATCGGATTTATCGGATTGAGCCAATAATAAACAACGAAATATTATTGTTATTTTTCAGTCCATTAAATGTGACGTTTGTAAATAGTTAAGCAATAACACCGTCTTACCGTCACGTATCTCGCCGGTATTAATCATCTCAAGCGCCTGGCTGAACGGCAGCTCAAGCACTTCAATATCTTCATCTTCGACGCCGCCCCCCGCGTTAGCACGCTGACTGTCACTGTATTCGGCGATAAAAAAGTGGATTAGCTCGGTCACACCGCCAGGCGACATATACAGTTCAAATAATTTGCGTACTTCGCCAACCTCATAACCCGTCTCTTCAATCGCTTCTTTGCGAATGCACACTTCGGGTTCGTCGTTGTCCAGCAGCCCGGCACAGGTTTCAATCAACTGCCCGCTTTCATTGCCATTAACCCAGGTCGCGACGCGGAACTGACGAATCAGAACTACGGTCTTTTTCTTCGCGTTGTACAGGAGGATCGTCGCGCCATTGCCGCGATCGTAAACTTCACGTTTATGGCGGATAACTTCGCCATCTTTGCGGGTGAGATCGTAGGTAATGTTGTGCAGGGTGAAATAGTTATCGGAGAGAATTTGGTCTTTGATGAGGGTGATTTGTTGCGTCATACCGACTCCACAGCGCGAAATGAACAAGTATCTTACGCTGTGAAGTCGGGTTTGTCTGCGGATGGAATTAGTGAGATTTGACTGATTTTATCCCCAGCCAGTCAATAATTCCCTGCGCCGCATGGCGCCCTTCCGCCATTGCAGTCACCACGAGATCCGCACCGCGCACGGCATCGCCACCAGCGAAGATTTTCGGGTTCGTCGTCTGGTAACGGTACTGACTTTCAACATCAGCCACGATGCGCCCCCATTTATCCACCGTTACACCGTGTGACTGAAGCCACGGCATATCATGCGGATTAAAACCAAACGCCATAATCACCGCGTCGGCAGGCATGACAAATTCACTGCCTTCCACCGGCACCGGACGCCGACGCCCTTGGGCATCCGGCTCGCCAAGACGCGTGCGCAGGAAACGAATCCCGCAGACGTGACCTTGCTCATTCAATTCAAGCGCCACTGGCTGGACGTTAAATTCGAAGTTAGCCCCCTCTTCGCGGGCGTTCTTCACCTCTTTTTTCGAACCGGGCATGTTAGCTTCATCACGACGATAGGCGCAGGTGACGTTACTTGCGCCGTGGCGCAGCGCGGTGCGCACACAGTCCATCGCGGTGTCGCCGCCGCCCAGTACAACGACATTTAGCCCGGCTGTATTGATAAACGGCTCTTCCGGTAGCTCTTCAAGCCCCATCACCTGTTTGGTGTTGGCAATAAGGAACGGCAGAGCGTCATAAACGCCCGGCGCATCTTCATTGGGTAAGCCCGCTTTCATGGAACGGTAAGTGCCGACGCCAACGAAGACTGCGTCGTATTGTTCGAGCAGCGAATCCAAAGAGACATCTTTACCCACTTCACAATTGAGTTTGAAGTGAATCCCCATTGCGCTGAAGATTTCCCGACGGCGCGCCATCAGCGATTTATCCAATTTGAAAGAAGGAATGCCAAAGGTGAGCAAACCACCGATTTCTGGATGGCGATCGTATACCGTCACCTCCACGCCGCTGCGGGTCAGGACGTCCGCACAGGCCAGCCCCGCAGGCCCCGCACCGATAATCGCCACTCGCTTGTCCACTTTGGTGACATGGCTTAAGTCAGGACGCCAACCTTTCGCCAACGCCTGATCTGAAATGTAGCGTTCAATGTTGCCGATAGTCACCGCGCCGTGCTCATCGCGAATGGTGCAGGCGCCTTCACACAAGCGATCTTGCGGACAGACGCGTCCGGTAATTTCTGGCAGGGTGTTGGTCTGGTGAGAAAGCTCGACGGCGGCGTCGATATTTCCGGCTTTCACCAGTTCAATCCACTGCGGAATATGGTTATGCAGCGGGCAGGTCCATTCACAGACGCTATGCTCGCCGCACTTCAGGCAGCGCGAGGCTTCCCGTTGTGCCTGGTCGGTGCGGAATGGCAGATAAATTTCATCAAAGCCGGTTTTGCGCGCTTCAATTGCCAGTTTATCCGGCTCGCCGCGCGCGGGCGTTGCCTGCATTTGCTCGACTTTACTCATTACCGGCATTTCTTGTGCCGCTGTACTGGTATGCCACGGTTGATGTTCCTGACGTGCAGTGCGCAAGCGGCGAGATTTCGCTATGCCGGAGAGTGCGGCGTCGGTGACCAGTTGCAGCGCATCCGCCGGGCAGTTTTCGACACAGGCGGGGCCGTTTTCTCGCCCTGCGCACAGGTCGCATTTATGTGCCGTGGCTTTCACTTTACCCGCTGTGACGGGTGTCAGGACAATCTGCATGGTGCCAAACGGACAGGCCACCACACAGGATTTACAGCCAATACACTTTTGCTGATTGACCTGAATGCTGTCATCAACGTGGCTGATTGCGCCATTGGGGCAGCTACGGGCACAGGGCGCATCTTCGCAATGGTGACAGGTCACTGCACTACGTTGCTGCTGATGTTTGATAACCGTAATTCGGGGATGAAAATGGTGTTGGCTCAGGACATGTTGCTCATCATTGTGAGCCATGACACAGGCGATTTCACAAGCATGACAACCCAGACATTGCTGACTGTTGGCCATAATAAAACGATTCATAACGACCTTCTTTTTTGGTTGTAAAAACCTTATTCTTTATATGAGTGTTGTTATTACCCGACTTGCAGGGGAATCGGCAATGTCCATGTGCCCAGAATAAGTAACTATTTCGCTATAAACTGTGGCAGATCAAATAATCCCATCACTGACTAAATTGCGTTTCAACAACCTGGAACATTAATGATTTTATGTGGAGAAGACGCGTGTGATTGTTAAACGCCCCGTCTCGGCCAGTCTGGCCAGGGCCTTTTTTTACATTGTGCTGCTGTCGATTCTTTCCACGGGTATCGCTCTGCTAACTCTGGCGAGCAGTTTGCGCGACGCTGAGGCGATCAATATTGCCGGATCGCTGCGTATGCAGAGTTACCGCCTGGGCTACGACTTGCAAAGTGGCAGTCCACAACTCAATGCGCATCGCCAGTTGTTCCAGCAGGCACTGCATTCACCGGTATTAACCAATCTCAACGTCTGGTATGTGCCAGAGGCAGTAAAAACCCGCTATGCGCATCTGAATGCCAACTGGCTGGAGATGAATAATCGGCTCAGCAAGGGGGATTTGCCGTGGTATCAGGCCAATATCGATAATTATGTCAATCAGATAGACCTGTTCGTGCTGGCTTTACAGCACTACGCTGAACGCAAAATGCTGCTGGTGGTGGCGATTTCGCTGGCTGGCGGCATCGGTATTTTCACGCTGGTCTTTTTTACTCTGCGCCGCATACGCCATCAGGTCGTTGCCCCACTGAATCAACTGGTTACCGCCAGTCAGCGTATTGAACACGGTCAGTTCGACTCACCGCCGCTGGATACCAGCCTGCCCAATGAGCTGGGACTGCTGGCCAAAACCTTTAACCAGATGTCGAGCGAACTGCATAAATTGTACCGTTCGCTGGAAGCGTCAGTAGAAGAAAAAACCCGCGATCTCCACGAGGCCAAGCGCCGTCTGGAGGTGTTGTATCAGTGTTCGCAGGCGCTGAACACCAGCCAGATTGATGTGCATTGTTTCCGCCACATTTTGCAGATTGTTCGCGACAATGAAGCGGCTGAATATCTGGAGTTAAATGTCGGTGAAAACTGGCGGATTAGCGAAGGAAAGCCCAACCCGCAACTGCCGATGCAGATTTTACCGGTGACCATGCAAGAGACGGTTTACGGCGAGCTGCACTGGCAAAACAGCAACGTGTCGGCCTCCGAACCGCTGCTTAATAGCGTTTCATCGATGCTGGGGCGCGGTTTGTACTTTAACCAGGCACAGAAACATTTTCAGCAATTGCTGTTGATGGAGGAACGCGCGACCATCGCCCGCGAATTACACGACTCGCTGGCTCAGGTGCTTTCTTATTTGCGTATCCAGTTGACGTTACTGAAGCGTTCGATACCGGAAGATAACGCCACCGCACAAAGTATCATGGCCGATTTTTCCCAGGCATTGAATGATGCGTATCGGCAGTTACGCGAGCTGCTGACCACTTTCCGCCTCACGCTGCAGCAGGCGGATCTCCCTTCCGCGCTGCGGGAAATGCTGGATACATTACAAAATCAAACCAGCGCCAAACTGACCCTCGACTGCCGCTTGCCAACCCTGGCGCTGGATGCGCAAATGCAGGTGCATCTGTTGCAAATTATTCGTGAAGCGGTGCTGAATGCGATGAAGCACGCCAACGCCAGCGAAATCGCTGTTAGCTGCGTCACCGCACCGGACGGCAACCACACGGTCTATATCCGTGACAACGGGATTGGCATCGGTGAACCGAAAGAACCTGAAGGCCATTATGGTCTGAATATTATGCGCGAGCGCGCGGAACGACTGGGCGGAACGCTGACATTTTCGCAACCTTCCGGCGGCGGCACGTTAGTGAGTATTAGCTTTCGCTCTGCGGCGGGTGAGGAAAGTCAACTGATGTAATACCTCTTGTTGACCAAAGAATACGGGCACTTAAGGTTCAGTATAAAAGGGCATGATAATTTACATTATCTCCTTTTTTTCTCCACGATTGGCTCGTACCTTGCCGCTACAGTGAAGCAAGTCAAGCCTACAACGATACGCAGAAACACGAGGTCCTCTTTTAATGGCGAATTTCTTTATTGATCGCCCCATTTTTGCCTGGGTGCTGGCAATCCTGTTGTGTCTGACAGGTACCCTGGCGATTTTTTCATTGCCCGTTGAACAATACCCCGATCTCGCGCCACCGAATGTGCGAGTGACCGCTAACTATCCCGGCGCATCGGCCCAGACGCTGGAAAACACCGTGACCCAGGTTATCGAGCAAAATATGACTGGCCTCGATAACCTGATGTATATGTCGTCACAAAGCAGTGGCACCGGTCAGGCATCTGTCACCTTAAGTTTTAAAGCCGGAACCGACCCGGACGAGGCGGTGCAACAGGTGCAAAACCAGCTGCAATCGGCCATGCGTAAACTCCCACAGGCGGTACAAAACCAGGGCGTGACAGTACGTAAAACCGGCGATACTAACATCCTGACCATTGCTTTCGTCTCTACCGATGGTTCGATGGATAAACAAGATATTGCCGATTACGTTGCCAGTAATATTCAGGATCCGTTAAGCCGCGTTAACGGCGTTGGTGATATCGACGCCTATGGTTCACAGTACTCGATGCGTATCTGGCTTGATCCGGCAAAACTGAACAGCTTCCAGATGACGGCTAAAGATGTAACCGACGCCATTGAGTCACAGAACGCGCAGATTGCGGTCGGACAGCTTGGCGGTACACCTTCTGTAGATAAACAAGCATTGAACGCTACCATTAACGCCCAGTCGCTGTTGCAAACGCCTGAACAGTTCCGCGATATCACCTTGCGGGTAAATCAGGATGGTTCGGAAGTGAAACTGGGCGATGTTGCCACCGTCGAAATGGGGGCGGAGAAATACGATTATCTTAGTCGCTTTAATGGTAAGCCTGCCTCCGGTCTGGGAGTAAAACTGGCTTCCGGCGCGAACGAAATGGCCACGGCGAAGCTGGTACTGAACCGGCTCGACGAACTGGCGCAATACTTCCCCCCCGGTCTGGAATATAAGGTGGCGTATGAAACCACCTCGTTTGTTAAAGCCTCCATTGAAGACGTGGTGAAAACCCTGTTAGAAGCTATCGCGCTGGTTTTCCTCGTCATGTATCTGTTCCTGCAAAACTTCCGCGCTACATTGATTCCAACTATCGCCGTGCCGGTGGTGTTGATGGGCACTTTCTCCGTGCTTTACGCCTTCGGTTACAGCGTCAACACCTTAACCATGTTTGCGATGGTGCTGGCGATCGGTCTGCTGGTGGATGACGCCATCGTGGTAGTGGAAAACGTCGAACGTATTATGAGTGAGGAAGGACTCACTCCTCGCGAAGCTACACGTAAATCGATGGGGCAGATCCAGGGGGCACTGGTCGGGATTGCGATGGTGCTGTCGGCGGTATTTGTGCCAATGGCCTTCTTTGGCGGCACGACCGGAGCTATCTATCGCCAGTTCTCTATTACCATTGTTGCGGCGATGGTGCTGTCGGTGCTGGTGGCGATGATCCTCACTCCGGCGCTGTGTGCCACGCTACTTAAGCCACTGAAAAAAGGTGAGCATCACGGGCAGAAAGGCTTTTTTGCCTGGTTTAACCAGATGTTCAACCGTAACGCCGAACGCTACGAGAAAGGGGTGGCGAAAATTCTCCACCGCAGCCTGCGCTGGATTTTGATTTACGTCCTGCTGTTAGGCGGTATGGTGTTTCTGTTCCTGCGTCTGCCGACGTCATTCCTGCCACTGGAAGACCGTGGCATGTTCACCACGTCGGTGCAGCTACCCAGCGGTTCGACCCAGCAACAGACGCTGAAAGTGGTGGAACAGATCGAGAAGTATTACTTCACTCATGAGAAAGACAATATCACGTCGGTATTTGCCACGGTCGGTTCAGGCCCTGGCGGCAACGGGCAAAACGTGGCGCGTATGTTTATCCGCCTGAAAGACTGGAGTGAGCGCGACAGTAAGACCGGCACTTCGTTTGCCATTATCGAACGTGCAACGAAAGAATTTAATAAGATTAAAGAAGCCCGCGTTATCGCCAGCAGCCCGCCGGCAATTAGCGGTCTTGGCAGTTCTGCGGGTTTTGATATGGAGTTGCAGGATCACGCCGGAGCGGGTCACGATGCGCTGATGGCTGCACGTAACCAGTTGCTGGCGCTGGCAGCGGAAAATCCGGAATTAACCCGCGTGCGCCATAACGGTCTTGATGACAGTCCGCAGTTGCAGATTGATATCGACCAACGTAAAGCTCAGGCGCTGGGCGTTGCCATTGACGATATTAACGACACGCTGCAAACCGCGTGGGGTTCAAGCTATGTAAATGACTTTATGGATCGCGGTCGCGTGAAGAAAGTCTATGTGCAGGCCGCCGCGCCGTATCGGATGCTGCCGGATGATATCAACCTGTGGTATGTGCGTAACAAAGACGGTGGGATGGTGCCCTTCTCTGCCTTCGCGACCTCTCGCTGGGAGACAGGTTCGCCGCGTCTGGAACGCTATAACGGCTATTCTGCGGTAGAGATTGTCGGGGAAGCCGCACCGGGCGTCAGTACGGGTACAGCGATGGATATTATGGAATCGTTAGTGAAGCAGTTGCCGAACGGCTTTGGACTGGAGTGGACGGCGATGTCGTACCAGGAACGACTTTCCGGTGCGCAAGCTCCGGCGCTGTATGCCATTTCATTGCTGGTGGTATTCCTGTGTCTGGCTGCACTTTATGAAAGTTGGTCAGTACCGTTCTCGGTAATGCTGGTTGTACCGCTGGGAGTTATCGGCGCACTGCTGGCAACCTGGATGCGTGGGCTGGAAAACGACGTTTACTTCCAGGTGGGTTTATTAACGGTCATTGGTTTATCGGCGAAAAACGCCATCCTCATTGTCGAGTTCGCTAACGAGATGAACCAAAAAGGTCACGACCTGTTTGAAGCGACGCTTTATGCCTGCCGCCAGCGTTTACGCCCGATACTGATGACCTCGCTGGCGTTTATCTTCGGCGTACTGCCGATGGCAATCAGCAGCGGTGCCGGTTCCGGTGGTCAACATGCGGTGGGTACTGGCGTAATGGGGGGAATGATCTCCGCCACCATTCTGGCGATTTACTTCGTGCCGCTGTTCTTTGTGCTGGTACGCCGTCGTTTCCCTCTGAAGCCACGCCCGGAATAAGCAATAAAAAAGGCGACATGCCAACGTGTCGCCTTTTTCAACTTTCTGATAAAGAACCTGTTCATCAGGTTCTTTCATTTTACCTTCTGTCCTGGTAATTACTTGCGAAGCATAACTTCGATAAAGTCTTTCCAGTTCCCCAGTTCACGTTCAATCATAACAACCTCTCTTATAATTATGGGTATTCTACGGAAACAATATACCGTGGTGAAGCTAATTTATTCGATTGCAGTGATTACTACCTCCGGGGCAAAACCTATGTAAATACTATGGCCCTGAGACAGGGATTTTTATGTGATGCAAAGCAACATTTCAACAGATTCATACGGATTCTAATACTTGCTTAATTCTGTTTGAAATACATACAGATACCTAGGGGAATATTCTTAATAATTACATTCAAAATGCTCACAATTATTTAATAATTGTTAAGTGAAACACCTTAATAATGTTATATTCCCTGGTATTCATTTGTCGGGGAAATGTATTGACCGTTAAATGAGTATTTATTCTTATAAATCGAAAAAGGATTCATTATGGTTACACTTTACGGCATTAAAAATTGTGACACCATTAAAAAGGCTCGCCGTTGGCTGGAAGCCAATAACATCGACTATCGTTTTCATGATTATCGCGTTGATGGGCTGGACAGCGAATTATTGAACGGTTTTATCAACGAATTAGGCTGGGAAGCGTTACTCAACACCCGTGGTACTACCTGGCGTAAACTGGACGAAACCACGCGCAATAAAATCACCGATGCGGCTTCTGCGGCGGCATTAATGACTGAAATGCCTGCAATTATCAAACGCCCATTGCTCTGCGCGCCAGGGAAGCCTATGCTGCTTGGTTTCAGTGAATCCAGTTATCAGCAATTTTTCCATGAGGTGTAGTCTATGTCGTGTCCGGTTATTGAGCTGACACAGCAGCTTATTCGCCGCCCATCCTTAAGTCCTGATGACGCAGGATGTCAGGCAATCATTACCGAACGTTTACAGGCGATCGGTTTTACCATCGAACGCATGGACTTTGCGGATACGCAGAATTTTTGGGCGTGGCGTGGACAGGGAGAAACGTTAGCCTTTGCCGGACATACCGACGTTGTACCGCCTGGCGATGCCGACCGTTGGATCAATCCACCATTTGAACCGACCATTCGCGACGGTATGTTATTTGGGCGCGGCGCGGCAGATATGAAAGGGTCGCTGGCGGCGATGGTGGTAGCAGCAGAACGCTTTGTCGCTCAACATCCCAACCATAAAGGTCGACTGGCGTTTCTGATCACCTCAGACGAAGAAGCCAGCGCCCACAACGGCACGGTCAAAGTGGTCGAAACCTTAATGGCACGCCGTGAACGGCTGGATTACTGCCTGGTTGGTGAACCGTCGAGTATCGAAGTGGTCGGTGATGTAGTGAAAAATGGCCGTCGCGGATCGTTGACCTGTAACCTTACTATTCATGGCGTGCAAGGGCATGTGGCCTACCCACACCTTGCAGATAACCCTGTACATCGTGCAGCCCCTTTCCTCAATGAGTTAGTGGCTATCGAGTGGGATCAGGGCAATGAATTTTTCCCGGCAACCAGTATGCAAATAGCCAATATTCAGGCGGGTACTGGCAGCAATAATGTCATTCCGGGTGAGCTGTTTGTACAGTTTAACTTCCGCTTTAGCACCGAACTTACTGATGAAATGATCAAAGCACAGGTGCTTACCCTGCTTGAAAAACATCAACTGCGTTATACGGTCGATTGGTGGCTTTCCGGGCAGCCATTTTTGACTGCGCGCGGTAAACTGGTAGATGCGGTCGTCAACGCGGTTGAGCACTATAATGAAATTAAACCGCAGCTACTGACCACAGGCGGAACGTCCGACGGGCGCTTTATTGCCCGCATGGGGGCGCAGGTGGTGGAACTTGGGCCGGTCAATGCCACTATTCATAAAATTAATGAATGTGTGAACGCTGCCGACCTGCAGCTACTTGCCCGTATGTATCAACGTATCATGGAACAGCTCGTCGCCTGATGAGTGGTTCTGCAAGAGGAAAAAAGCATGGACTGGCTGGCTAAATATTGGTGGATTCTGGTGATTGTCTTTTTGGTGGGCGTCCTGCTGAATGTTATCAAAGATCTCAAGCGCGTCGACCATAAGAAATTTCTCGCCAACAAGCCGGAGCTTCCCCCGCATCGTGATTTCAACGATAAATGGGACGATGACGACGACTGGCCGAAGAAGGATCAACCGAAGAAGTAAGCTGGAGGGGCCGGATAATGTCTGGCGCTCAACCGTAGGCCGGATAAGACGCGTCAGCGTCGCATCAGGCATCATAGCCGGATGCGGCGTGAACGCCTTATCCGGCCTACGCGTCCGGC
Source organism: Escherichia sp. MOD1-EC6819 (assembly GCF_002965765.1). Classification (NCBI taxonomy): domain Bacteria; kingdom Pseudomonadati; phylum Pseudomonadota; class Gammaproteobacteria; order Enterobacterales; family Enterobacteriaceae; genus Escherichia; species Escherichia sp. MOD1-EC6819. Next base: position 187,044 of record NZ_PTRG01000006.1, read on the forward strand.
ACCTGTCTTTTACATCATTTCAATCACATCATCATCGCCAGGCTTACCGCCGCTTAACGCCTCGTCGAAGTAATGTTTCGGAATGGTATAACGCAAGTGATCCAGGGCAAATTGCATACTGCGATTATCGATCGCATGACCTAAATCCTCCACGATATCCAGCGTCACATCTCCACCGGCGTTAATTAACGCTTCCTGCGCCGCAACCGCGTGAGCCAGATCGATAACCGGATCTTCACCACCGTGGATCAGGTGAATTGTTGTAGCAGTAGAAGGCGTTTCCGGCAGGCTGGCATAGCGTCCGTTAAAGGCGATGACGCGTGAGGCAAGTCCCGGTTCGGCTTTAATACTCTCCAGCGCCATAATGGCCCCTTGTGAGAACCCGATCAGCGCCGTAGCGTTAGCCCCTACTCCGCTCTGTTTCTGCCAGTAGCGTACCGTCTCAATAAACGTCGGCATTATGGCATCCACCCGCGCCTGGCGATTCTCTTCCGTTACGCCCTGCACCGAAAACCATTGACGCCCTGCCGGATTACCGCTCGGCTCAGCACCACCGACACTTACCACCAGCGCATCTGGAAACAACGGTGCAAACCAGCTACCGATTTCCCCCATTGCCACCGGGTTATCCCCGACACCGTGGAAAAGCAGTAACAACTGTTGGGCAGGTTTATCCGGGCTTTGAACAACAAAATGGTCATGTTTCATGGCGAACTCCTTAACTGATGTCATTAATTTTACGCCGCTGACTCACAATGACCATGGGAGAAAATTGAAGGAGTCAGTGAAAAAATTGCCATTGTGTTATGCGATTGCGCAGGCGTTCAGTGCGGACATCATCAAGTGCGAATAGCGCCTGCGCGGCTTCTTCGCGTTGGCAAACCAGCAATGCCTTACGGCCTGAAAGTTTAAGTGTGGTACATAACTGCGCGTCGCTGACGTTTTTCTGCAACCGTCCTCGCAGCGCCGGTAATGCCCGTTCACTGGTTTGCAGCAGGCGTGTTAAACAACCTAACGACGTTAAAAGGGGACGATGGGCGAAAGCAAAACCGGCCAGTTCAAGCCAGTCATTATCAGAAAGCATGATGTCGTTTAACGGATCAACCGAGATGCTTTCACCATTCCATTGCGAGAGAATTTGTGCGTCGCGGCGTAAACGATAATGCTCACATTCTGCCAATTGTTTACCCGCTTCGCTAATGGGTAATAGTGCCATCGCCGTATAACAGCCGCTACTGGCTTCGCGATGATTACCCATCCGTACCAGCACAAAACCGCAGCGTTGCCAGAAACGCCATAATTCCTCGGTGTAGCCAAAACTCACCGAAAGATAGTCGAGGCCATGCATATATTGCACAGCGTCAGCAATAAGTTGCTGCCCTGTACCTTCCCGCTGACGCGCCGGATGGACGGCAATGCGGCTGACACGCCGTCCGCGTAACGTTGCTGCCAGTGGATTGCTACCGTGTGCCGCCAGCGACTGAGCCACCAGGTTGCCACGCGGGCGACGAAAACCCGCCCATACCGCCTGACTGAGCTCTTCAGATAATCCCCCCTCATCCACCAGCCACAGCGCCCCGGCAATCTCGTTTTCGCAAGTAGCTTGTAAAAAATGTTGTCCAGGCGCGTCCATCATCCGGCGTAAATCCAGCGGTGAAGTCCGGTAGTGCGCACCAGACAATAACTGGTAAACCTTTAACGGCGTTTCTGGCTTGCTTCGCCATGAAGTCTGTTCAAATGCAGAAATGGTGATCTTGCCTTGTGGTACGCGCGTGAAGGTTTCATCGTCAAAAACCAGTGCCTCGCTAACCATTTTTTCCAGCGGGCATCCCTGCGCCCAGCGGATCGGCTGTTGCAATTCAAAACGCTGCAAATGCGGGAAGCGGGCGCAAAATTTCAGCAAAAAGCCACGCCCGGTGCCTTCATAGCCCTGCACCGTAGTGGTTAACAAAGTACGCGGAAAGCGTGATACCAGTTGATGTAATAGTGGGGCGGGTATTGCAGCAGCTTCATCGACAACCAGCCAATCAGCTTTTTCATCACTGGACAGCAATGCATCCGGCGCAACAAAACGAAACTTCTCTCCGGCAAATTGTGCCAGCACATTCGTTGCGGCTCTCGCAGGCGCAGTGACTATCGCACTGCCAGCGATACGGGAAATGAGTTGCCCTGCCAGCGCCGACTTACCGCGTCCGCGCGCAGCAGTTACCGCTGCCACGCCCGGTGGCATAGTCAGAAGCTGTTGTAGTATCTGTTGTTGTTCTGGTTGCGGTGCGCCGGTAGCGGATTGCCAGTCAGTACGGGGAGCAAAATGCGCCAACGTGAACGGCTGATTTTGCCACCAGAGGATAGCGTCGTTATCCGCCGTAAGTACGCGTTTGAGATGCTGGACAAAATGCGGTGTAGCGATGGGACTGGCGCAATCACTCCAGCGCAGCGAATCAGCATCGGGATGGTTTTCCCATTCTTCCCATACAGGGAGTAACAAAACCAGCCAACTGCCCGCTTTCAGCGTTCCACCAAGCGCCGCAAAGGTTGCGGCATCAAAGCCCTGGCGAGCATCGAATACCGAATGCTGGAACTCGCGCCCAAGTAAAGTTTGTAGCGCCGCTGGCGTACAGTGGTTTTCAGAAGTTGGCTGCGGCGATACCCACAGCCAGTCGCCAGGTAATGCGTCACGCAATTTGAGTGCATGTTCACAGCACCAGCACGCATCCCCGCTCAACACCAACAGGCGGCGAATCCCTTCGCGTTTCATTTGCGCTGTGAATGTGTGTAGCGCGGTCAGTTCAGCCATCCCTGCCCCGAAAGTTAAATGCTTTTACCGAAAGTATTGCATTGTGCCGGATCGCCGCTGTCGAAACCACGTTTAAACCAGCTATAGCGTTGTTGGGATGTACCATGAGTAAAGCTGTCCGGCACTACCCGCCCCTGACTTTGCTGCTGTAAGCGGTCATCGCCGATGGCTTGCGCCGCATTCAGCGCCTCTTCCAGATCGCCAGTTTCCAGAACGCCTTGTTGCTGCATACTGTGCCCCCAGACACCGGCAAAACAGTCGGCCTGGAGTTCCATACGCACAGATAAGCGGTTCACTTCCGCCTGCGTCGCGTTTTGTTGCAATTGACGGACTTTCGGTTCAATGCCTAACAGTTTCTGCACATGATGACCGACTTCATGGGCGATAACGTATCCCTGAGCGAAATCACCATCCGCGCCCAGTTTGTCTTTCATGTCATCATAGAAAGAGAGATCGATATAGACCGTACCATCCGCCGGGCAATAGAACGGCCCCATAATGGACTGTCCGGCGCCGCAACCGGTGCGTGTCATTCCGCGATACATCACCAGCTTCGGTTGCTGATAAGTCTTACCCATCTTCTCGAATTGCTGTCCCCAGGTGTCTTCCGTGGTTGCCAGAATTACCGAGGTGAATTTTGCTGCTTCATCTTCATTTGGGCTAATTGAGCGCGTTGATTGCTGTTGGGAAATCGGCTGTCCGGTCATCAACCCAGTTAAATCAACACCATAGTAGCCAGCAACCAGCACCACTACCAGTAAAATCAGCCCACCTTTACCGCTTGGCAGACGGAAACCGGGACCGCCCATTGACGGACCACCAGAGCTGTTTCGCCTGTCTTCAACATTGTCACTTTCACGACGCCCTTGCCAGCGCATAGATACCTCAACAATATATTCATTATAGTGATGATCGTAGGTGCTTCAGAGGAAGATTACCACAGAAAAACGGGAGGAAATGATGGAGGAATGAGCGTTCAATTCACGTATTACAAGAGCGGTCATCTTGCCGTGCCAGCAGCACGGCAAGATGATGAACAGAAAAATCAGTCCAACTGTACACCCAGGCGGCGGGCGACGGCTTCATAGGCCTCGATCAGGCCACCGAGGCTCTGGCGGAAACGGTCTTTGTCCATTTTCTCCAGCGTTTCTTTGTCCCACAGGCGGCTGCCGTCCGGGGAGAACTCATCGCCCAGTACTACTTCACCTTTGTACAGGCCAAACTCCAGCTTGAAGTCGACCAGAATCAAACCAGCATCATCGAACAGTTTTTTCAGCACGTCGTTCGCTTTGTAGGTCAGCTCTTTCATACGCGCCAGGTTCTCTTTGCTCACCCAGCCAAAGGTTTCGCAGTAAGATTCGTTGACCATCGGATCGTGCATGGCGTCGTTTTTCAGGAACAGATCGAACAGCGGCGGGTCCAGCTCAATACCTTCTTCGATTCCAAGACGTTTCACCAGAGAGCCAGCAGCACGGTTACGCACGACACACTCAACCGGCACCATATCCAGCTTTTTCACCAGACATTCAGTATCGGAGAGCAGACGCTCCATTTGAGTCGGGATACCCGCTTCAGCCAGTTTGCTCATAATGAAGTAGTTGAACTTGTTGTTCACCATACCTTTGCGATCAAACTGCTCAATGCGCGCGCCATCACCTGCTGACGTATCATTGCGGAATTCGAGCACCAACAGATCCGGGTTTTCCGTGCTGTATACGGTTTTCGCTTTACCACGATACAACTCAGCTTGCTTTTGCATCTTTATCACTCCTGGGTGTGAATTAACGTTTTAAAATCTTTTGCTGTCTGGTGTGCCGGATATTTTGTCGGATGCGGCGTGAACGCCTTATCTGACCTGTGTCCGACAAACAAATTTCGTGCGAATTAACGCTAAAATCGCGTTTTTCTGCCGACGCACACGTTTGCGTATCATAACAGAAAAAAGGGCCGGATTACTCCAGCCCTGTATTTTTACTTGCTAAACGCTGCCTGGAAGACAGATACCAGTGCGTCGTTTTGGCTTTGAGTCAGCGTATGGCCTTTCGGATCGATGAACTGCAAGCTGCTGCGGTTATCCAAATCACCGACTTGCAGTTTATAGTCACCGGATGCCAGGCCTGGATCGCTCGCGCCCAGTTCCTGCCAGTCACTGTCAGACAACGGCTTATAGGTCACGGCCATGCTGCCCTGCGAACGGGTGCTGTCGGTCACTTTCATGCCCACTTTTTCCAGCGCCGCTGGCAGACGTTGCCAAACCACGTTGAACGGCCCGCGAACGACCAGCATTGGTAAGCCTGTGTCATCAGCAGCACTTTGTACGTCCATGGTGGTGGAAGCGCGGTTTTGTGCCGCATTAGCCGCATCGGTCACGGATTTATCCAGACCGGCGGAAATGACGTTCATCATCTCCGTGCTGTAACGCTGCATGGAAGCCGCGTCTGCAACCGGTTTGCCCGCCTGCTCCAGGTTCAGCAGTTTCACCGTTACCGCCTGCTGATAACCCTGCGGTTTAACAGAGATTTGATAACGACCGCGATACTGCTCGTCTTCGTCCAGACGATTCCATTGCACCCAATCGGTAGTCAGCGTCTGACCAGCATCATCGCGTTGGGTAATGGTGTAGTTTTTCGCCTGCAGCACGCTAACAACCTGCGGCCACAAAGTATTACCACGACCATTTTCTACCAGCAGCGAGGCGGTGTCGCCCGTAAACTGGGTACGTGCGCCGGAAATCAGCGCCAACGGCTGGGCAGGTGGACGAATGTCCAGCGCCTTACCGACAGCACCGCTACCGTTGGTCACCGGTATTGCATAATCACCGGAAGTCACCGGCAAAATCATTCCTGCCGGGGCATGAAGCTCCGCAAGCGGTGCCGCTTCCAGATAGGCTTCATCACCACTCACCTGACGCTTATAGCGTGAGTCAGAACTACAGGCTGCGAGTAACAGAACAAGCGATACACCCGCAACCTTTGCCAGGCGCGACTTTTGAACAGAGTAAGCCATCAAATCTCCCTAAACTTTACAGCAAACCGGCATACTTAAGCGCCGCTCTGACCGTCTCACGACCACTGTCGGTGATTGGTGTCATTGGCAGGCGCAGCGTATCGGTCGCCACAAGACCCAGTTCCTTACATGCCCATTTCACCGGGATTGGATTGGGTTCGACAAATAGTTTGTTGTGTAATGGCATCAGACGCTGGTTAATAACGCGTGCCTCGGCAAAATGCCCTTCTGCCGCCAGTTTGCACATCTGAGCCATATCACGCGCTGCGACGTTAGCAGTAACGGAAATAACGCCATGACCACCTAACTGCATGAAGTCCAGCGTGCTCGCATCATCGCCGCTCAGCAGAACAAAATCGTCTGAAACCAGCTCTTTGATCTGGTTAACACGCGTTAAGTTCCCTGTTGCCTCTTTGATTCCGATAATATTTTTTACTTTCGCCAGACGGCCCACCGTTTCTGGTAGCAGATCGCAGCCAGTACGGGACGGCACATTATACAGGATTTGCGGCAGGTCAGTATGTTCAGCGATGGCTTTGAAATGCTGATACAGACCTTCCTGCGACGGGCGGTTGTAATAAGGGGTCACCGTCAGGCAGCCAGCAATGCCACTGTCATTGAAACGCTGTGTCAGGCTAATGGCTTCCGCAGTAGCGTTAGCGCCGGTTCCGGCAATCACCGGAATACGCCCGTCAGCCAGCTCCAGGGTCATCATCACCACATCAACATGTTCGTCATGATTCAGGGTAGCGGACTCACCAGTGGTGCCAACAGAAACAATCGCCGAAGTACCGCTGGCGACATGATAATCAATCAGTTTTTTTAAGCTAGCCCGACAGACATTACCTTTTTCATCCATCGGAGTAACAATCGCGACAATACTTCCCGTGAACATGGGCCATCCTCTGTGCAAACAAGTGTCTCAATGGTACGTTTGGTATGGCATTAAAAGCAAGCAAACAGAACCGTTCTGATTGTTGTATGCATGTTTTTTTTATGCTTTCCTTAAGAGCTACTCTCCCCCTTGAAGGAATAACCGGTTTGACACTGTCATCGCAACATTATCTGGTGATCACTGCGCTGGGTGCCGATCGCCCAGGAATTGTGAACACTATCACCCGTCATGTCAGTAGTTGCGGCTGTAATATTGAAGACAGTCGCCTGGCGATGCTGGGAGAAGAGTTCACCTTTATCATGCTGCTTTCCGGTTCATGGAATGCAATCACCTTGATCGAATCAACGTTACCGTTGAAAGGTGCCGAACTGGATCTTTTAATCGTGATGAAGCGCACGACGGCTCGTCCGCGTCCGCCGATGCCCGCATCTGTCTGGGTTCAGATCGATGTGGCAGATTCACCGCATTTAATTGAACGCTTTACCGCACTTTTTGACGCGCACCATATGAACATTGCGGAGCTAGTGTCTCGCACGCAACCTGCTGAAAATGAACGAGCTGCGCAACTGCATATTCAGATAACCGCCCACAGCCCGGCGTCTGCGGATTCAGCAAATATTGAACAAGCTTTCAAAGCACTATGTACAGAACTCAATGCGCAAGGCAGTATTAGCGTCGTCAATTATTCCCAACATGATGAACAGGATGGAGTTAAGTAATGAATCCACTGAAAGCCGGTGACATCGCACCGAAATTTAGCTTGCCGGATCAAGACGGAGAACAAGTTAATTTGACCGACTTCCAGGGACAGCGTGTTCTGGTTTATTTCTACCCGAAAGCCATGACCCCCGGCTGTACCGTACAAGCCTGTGGCTTACGCGATAACATGGATGAGTTGAAAAAAGCCGGTGTTGATGTACTGGGTATTAGCACCGATAAACCCGAAAAACTCTTCCGTTTTGCGGAAAAAGAGCTGCTCAACTTTACGCTTCTGTCTGATGAAGACCACCAGGTGTGCGAACAATTCGGCGTCTGGGGAGAGAAGTCCTTCATGGGCAAAACCTACGATGGTATTCACCGCATCAGCTTCTTGATCGATGCTGACGGCAAAATCGAACATGTCTTTGACGATTTCAAAACCAGCAATCACCACGACGTAGTGATTAACTGGCTGAAAGAACACGCCTGATTACTTTGCTCCATTCCGTGCTGGCTGCGCTTGCGGCCAGCACTCCTCACCTCCGGCGATATAGCGGAATGAAGGTTAATCTTGCGCAATTTGACCATCGGGCCAGGCATGGATTACCGCTTTAATTAGCGTCGCCAGAGGAATGGCAAAGAACACCCCCCAGAATCCCCACAAACCACCGAAGATCACCACCGATAAAATAATCACCAGCGGATGCAGGTTAACCGCTTCGGAGAACAACACCGGTACTAACAGGTTGCCATCCAGCGCCTGAATAATCAGATATACCGCGAAGCAGCTCCAGAATTCAGTGCCAGCGCCAAACTGGAATAGCGCCACGCCGACCACCGGAATGGTCACCACAAATGCGCCAATGTACGGAATAAGCACAGAGAAACCGACCAGCACCGCCAGCAGCAGTGAATAGTTCAACCCGAAAAGCAAGAACCCCAGCCAGGTGGCTATCCCCACCACAATCATCTCCAGTACCTTGCCACGGATGTAGTTGGTGATTTGCTGGTTCATCTCCTTCCAGACCTGACCTGCCAGCCCACGGTTACGCGGAAGCACCCGGCGGACGGCATTCAACATTTGCTCTTTATCTTTCAGAAGGAAAAAGACCATCAGCGGCACCAGAACAAGATAGACGGCAATGGTCAGCAGGCCCACCAGCGATGCGAGAGAGATTTTCACCACCGAATCGCCCATGGTGAGCATCCGGCTGCGCATATTGTCGGCCATCGCATCAATAATGCCCGCATCCATTAACGCCGGATAACGGCGCGGCAACGTGGCGGCAAAATCAGATAGCTTATTGAGCATCCCCGGCATATCGCGGATTAAATATATGCCCTGCTGCCAGGCGATAGGCAGTACCACGAACGCCATCAGCAGCAAAATTCCAACGAAAACCACCAATACAATCGACGTCGCCCAACGGCGGGAACAGCCAATAGATTGCAGGCGCACGGTTGGCCATTCAAGCAAATAGGCCAGCACAATAGCCACCAGCAACGGTGCGAGTAGGCCACTAAAGAAAAAGATAATGCCAAATCCGGCAACTAAAATAACCAGCAAGGCAATCGCTTCCGGGTCGCTAAAACGGCGGCGATACCATTGCATCAACATTTCGAGCATAAAGACCTTCCCTGAACCTCAAGAGCGGGATTGCGATCCGCAATTGTATCGAAATGTCACAAAAAAGACTTCGCTTTTTATGACGGATTCAGGAAACTGAAAAGTCATTTGAGTGGGTTAATCTTCGCCGTTACACTCAAAGGCGGCGCGGTGGGAACGATATTTTACAGTATCGGTCAAATGACTATCTCCAGAAATACAGGACAGAGGTTATGTTCAGGCAGTTGAAAAAAAACCTGGTTGCAACCCTCATTGCTGCTATGACCATCGGTCAGGTAGCCCCGGCGTTTGCCGATAGCGCAGACACCTTGCCGGATATGGGAACCTCCGCAGGAAGCACGCTTTCCATTGGTCAGGAAATGCAGATGGGCGACTATTATGTCCGCCAGCTACGCGGCAGCGCACCGTTAATTAATGACCCGCTATTAACGCAATATATTAATTCGCTGGGGATGCGCCTGGTTTCACATGCCAACTCAGTTAAGACACCGTTTCATTTCTTTCTGATCAACAATGACGAAATTAACGCCTTTGCTTTCTTTGGCGGCAACGTGGTGCTGCACTCTGCCCTGTTCCGTTATTCCGATAACGAAAGTCAACTGGCTTCAGTTATGGCGCACGAAATCTCCCACGTCACCCAACGTCACCTGGCGCGAGCGATGGAAGATCAGCAGCGCAGCGCGCCACTGACCTGGGTCGGGGCGTTAGGTTCTATTTTACTGGCAATGGCCAGCCCGCAGGCGGGGATGGCGGCGCTGACCGGTACACTGGCGGGAACGCGCCAGGGGATGATCAGCTTCACCCAGCAAAATGAACAGGAAGCGGACCGCATTGGTATTCAAGTGCTGCAACGCTCGGGGTTCGATCCGCAGGCGATGCCGACCTTCCTCGAAAAACTGCTCGATCAGGCGCGTTACTCTTCGCGTCCGCCGGAAATTTTGCTGACTCACCCGCTGCCGGAAAGCCGTCTGGCTGATGCCCGTAACCGTGCCAATCAGATGCGCCCAATGGTGGTGCAGTCGTCGGAAGATTTCTATCTGGCGAAAGCGCGCACACTGGGGATGTACAATTCCGGACGTAATCAGCTCACCAGTGATTTGCTGGATGAATGGGCGAAAGGAAACGTTCGTCAGCAACGAGCGGCGCAATATGGTCGTGCTTTGCAGGCGATGGAAGCCAATAAATACGACGAGGCACGGAAAACGCTGCAACCGTTACTGGCGGCAGAACCCGGCAACGCGTGGTATCTCGATCTGGCTACCGATATCGATCTTGGGCAAAACAAAGCCAATGACGCGATCAATCGCCTGAAAAATGCCCGTGATTTGCGCACCAATCCTGTGTTGCAGCTCAACCTGGCGAATGCTTATCTGCAAGGGGGGCAACCACAGGAAGCCGCCAATATTCTGAACCGCTACATCTTTAACAATAAAGATGACAGCAATGGCTGGGATTTACTGGCACAGGCGGAGGCCGCGCTAAATAATCGCGATCAGGAACTGGCAGCGCGAGCAGAAGGTTATGCGCTCGCCGGGCGACTCGATCAGGCCATTTCCTTGTTGAGTAGCGCCAGTTCGCAGGTGAAATTAGGCAGCCTGCAACAAGCGCGTTACGATGCGCGCATCGACCAGTTGCGCCAGTTGCAGGAACGCTTTAAGCCTTATACCAAGATGTAATTTGCATTAAAGGAAGAACAATGACCAAACAGGTAAAAATCTACCATAACCCACGCTGTTCAAAGAGCCGGGAAACGCTGACACTGCTGAAAGAAAACGGCGTGGAGCCAGAAGTGGTGCTCTATCTTGAGACTCCCGCCGATGCGGCAACGCTGCGCGATTTGCTGAAAATGCTGGGGATGAATAGCGCCCGTGAATTGATGCGCCAGAAAGAAGATCTTTATAAAGAGCTGAACCTGGCTGACAGTTCGCTTAGCGAAGAGGCGCTGATTCAGGCGATGGTGGATAATCCGAAGCTGATGGAGCGCCCGATTGTGGTCGCCAATGGCAAAGCGCGGATTGGACGTCCACCGGAGCAAGTGCTGGAAATCGTGGATTAAGATGTGCCCCATCGCTAGTTAAGGCACATTGCCGGATGCGACGCTTGCCGCGTCTTGTCCGGCCCAGGAATACTATGGATTAACTTCGCGTAGGTCGGATAAGGCGCTCGCGCCGCATCCGACAATAAACACCTTATCTACAACTTCAGAATTTCTTTCACAAACGGAATGGTCAGCTTACGTTGCGCGGTAATCGACGCACGATCCAACTGATCCAGTGTCATAAATAGCGTGCGCATCTCTCTGTCGAGCCGCTTCAGCAAGAAGCGTCCCACATCTTCCGGTAGTTCAAAACCACGCAAACGCGCGCGTAACTGTAGCGCCTGCAACTTATCTTCATCAGAAAGTGGCTGCAATTTGTAGATCTGCCCCCAGTCAAGACGCGACGCGAGATCCGGTAATCCCAGATTCAACTGACGCGGTGGACGATCGCCGGTGATCAACAACCGTGTTTTGCCCGACTCCAGAATCCGATTGTAGAGATCGAAAATCGCCATCTCCCACAACTCATCGCCGGCAATACACTCGATATTGTCAATGCAAACCAGCGACAAATGCTCCATACCGTCGAGCACTTCCGGGACAAACCAGGTGCGTTTATCCAGCGGGACATAGCCCACCGCATCGCCACGCTGCGACAATTCCGCGCAAGCCGCGTGCAGCAGATGGCTGCGCCCCGCGCCTTCGCGTGCCCAGAGATAGATGTAACCGCTATGTTCCTGACGCAGCACGTTTTGCAGCGCGGCCAGTAGAGAGGAGTTATCCCCCGGCCAGAAACTTGCAAAGGTTTCGTCGTCAGGAAGATAAAGTGGCAAAGAGAGCTGTGCCGGTGTGTTCAGAGATACCTCAACCAGGATTTCACAAAATCGCGAGAAGTTTACCACAGAATCCCATGATGTTTGAACCGGGCAGCAGCACTGCCCGGTCGGTACATTATTTGTCTGTTATATCTGCGTCTTCTGCGTCCAGCACCACTTCTTCAGGGCGCAGCACGCTAATCAGTTTGAAGATCAGGCTTAAGCCGATACCGACGATAGTCGCCAGCGCCATGCCTTTCAGCTCCGCCGCGCCGATGTTTACCTTGGCACCACTGACGCCGATGATCAAAATCACGGAAGTCAGGATCAGGTTCTGTGCTTTGTTGTAATCCACTTTCGATTCGATCAACACACGAATACCGGAAGCACCGATGACACCGTAAAGCAGCAGCGAAACGCCGCCCATCACCGGCAATGGGATCATCTGGATAGCAGCCGCCAGTTTACCGACGCAGGAAAGCAGGATAGCAAAAATCGCCGCGCCGCCGATAACCCAGGTACTGTAAACACGGGTGATCGCCATCACGCCAATGTTTTCCCCGTAGGTGGTGTTTGGCGTGGAGCCAAAGAAGCCGGAGATCACAGTCGACAGGCCGTTAGCGAACATCGAACGGTGCAGACCTGGATCGCGCAGCAAATCCTTTTTGACAATGTTAGCCGTTACTACCAGGTGACCTACGTGTTCGGCAATAACCACTAATGCCGCTGGCAGAATAGTCAGAATAGCGAACCACTCGAAGCGCGGCGTATAGAGGGTTGGCAGCGCAAACCAGTGAGCATTAATAATCGGCGTGGTATCGACAATTCCCATGGCGAAGGAGAGCGCGTAACCCACCAGCACGCCAATTAAAATCGGGATAATTGCCAGGAAACCACGAAACAGCACGGAACCTAAAACCGTAACCGCCAGGGTGGTAATGGAGATGATGATGGTTTTGGAGTCTGGCGTTTGCCCTTCAGCCGGGAGTAACCCCGCCATACCGGCAGCTACGCCCGCCAGCTCCAGACCGATGACGGCAACGATTGCGCCCATTGCCGCAGGTGGAAACAGCACGTCCAGCCAGCCGGTTCCCGCTTTCTTCACGATGAAAGAGACCAGGCAGAACAGCACGCCGCACATAATAAAGCCGCCCAGCGCGACTTCATATCCCAATGGCAACAGTAACAATACCGGTGAAATAAAGGCAAAGCTGGAACCAAGATAAGCCGGGATTTTCCCTTTACAGATGAAGAGATACAGCAGCGTCCCGATACCGTTAAATAACAGTACAGTCGCCGGGTTAATATGAAATAAGACGGGCACCAGGACGGTTGCACCAAACATGGCGAACAAATGTTGCAAACTAAGCGGGATTGTCTGTAAAAGTGGCGGTCTTTCACTCACCCCGATAGCACGGCGCGTCATAGTATATTCCTCTGTATTATGTGTTATAGGCGCTTTACTCAAAAAAAAGCCGACTCTTAAAGTCGGCTTTAATTATTTTTATTCTTTATTTTGTACCAAAGATTTTGTCACCGGCATCGCCAAGACCCGGAATAATGTATCCGTGCTCGTTCAATCCCTGGTCAATCGATGCAGTATATAGCTCGACGTCCGGGTGCGCTTTTTCCAGCGCAGCGATACCTTCTGGTGCAGCGACCAGCACCAGAACTTTGATGCTGCTGCAGCCCGCTTTTTTCAGCAGGTCGATAGTCGCGATAACGGAACCACCGGTTGCCAGCATTGGGTCAACGATCAGCGCCATACGCTCATCGATGTTAGAAACCAGTTTCTGGAAGTACGGTACTGGTTCCAGCGTTTCTTCATTACGGTACATACCGACTACGCTGATGCGCGCGCTCGGAACGTTTTCCAGCACGCCATCCATCATCCCCAGACCAGCGCGCAGAATCGGCACCACGGTAATTTTCTTACCTTTAATCTGGTCGATTTCCACCGGGCCGTTCCAGCCTTCGATGGTTACTTTTTCAGTTTCGAGGTCAGCGGTCGCTTCGTAAGTCAGCAGGCTACCCACTTCGGAAGCGAGTTCGCGAAAGCGCTTGGTGCTGATATCTTGCTCACGCATCAGTCCCAGCTTGTGTTTGACGAGTGGGTGTTTGACTTCCACGATCTTCATACTCTTTCTCCTTTGAGGGCAGCCACAAAAAAAATCGACGGATTATACCGCCTTTCTTCAAGGCGGCAATATTATTTTCGTTGACCTCAGTCAAGATCATAAAGATTTTAGATAAAGTTATTTTATAATCAAATAGTTAATAGTGGTAATTATCCTGGCAAAAAATCATTCATCCGCTCTATGTACACATTTTTTTTGTCACTCTCTCGGTAAAAAGAGGTTAAAAAAGGTTATGTAAAGCAGTCTCGCAAACGTTTGCTTTCCCTGTTAGAATTGCGCCGAATTTTATTTTTCTACCGCAAGTAACGCGTGGGGACCCAAGCAGTGACCGATAAAACCTCTCTTAGCTACAAAGATGCCGGTGTTGATATAGACGCAGGTAATGCTCTGGTTGGAAGAATCAAAGGCGTAGTGAAGAAAACGCGTCGCCCGGAAGTGATGGGCGGTCTGGGCGGCTTCGGTGCGCTGTGTGCGTTGCCGCAAAAATATCGTGAACCCGTGCTGGTTTCCGGCACTGACGGTGTAGGCACCAAGCTGCGCCTGGCAATGGACTTAAAACGTCACGACACCATTGGTATCGATCTGGTCGCCATGTGCGTTAATGACCTGGTGGTGCAAGGCGCTGAGCCGCTGTTTTTCCTCGACTATTACGCAACCGGAAAATTAGATGTCGATACTGCTTCATCAGTGATCAGCGGCATCGCCGAAGGTTGTCTGCAATCCGGGTGTTCGCTGGTAGGTGGCGAAACGGCGGAAATGCCGGGGATGTATCACGGTGAAGATTATGACGTTGCGGGTTTCTGCGTTGGCGTGGTAGAAAAATCAGAAATCATCGACGGTTCTAAAGTCAGCGACGGCGATGTGCTGATTGCGCTTGGCTCCAGCGGCCCGCATTCGAACGGCTATTCGCTGGTGCGCAAAATTCTCGAAGTCAGCGGTTGTGATCCACAAACCACCGAACTTGATGGTAAGCCATTAGCCGATCATCTGTTGGCACCGACCCGCATTTACGTGAAGTCAGTGCTGGAGTTGATCGAAAAGGTCGACGTGCACGCTATTGCGCACCTGACCGGTGGCGGCTTCTGGGAAAATATTCCGCGCGTATTGCCGGAAAACACTCAGGCAGTCATTGATGAATCCTCCTGGCAGTGGCCGGAAGTGTTCAACTGGCTGCAAACGGCGGGTAATGTCGAGCGCCATGAAATGTATCGCACCTTCAACTGCGGCGTCGGGATGATTATCGCCCTGCCTGCTCCGGAAGTGGACAAAGCTCTCACTCTGCTTAATGCCAACGGTGAAAACGCGTGGAAAATCGGTATCATCAAAGCCTCTGATTCCGAACAACGCGTGGTTATCGAATAATGAATATTGTGGTGCTTATTTCCGGCAACGGAAGTAACTTGCAGGCAATTATAGACGCCTGCAAAACCAACAAAATTAAAGGCACCCTACGGGCAGTTTTCAGTAATAAGGCCGACGCGTTCGGCCTTGAACGCGCCCGCAAAGCCGGTATTGCAACGCATACGCTCATCGCCAGCGCGTTTGACAGTCGTGAAGCCTATGACCGGGAGTTGATTCACGAGATCGATATGTACGCTCCCGACGTGGTTGTACTGGCCGGTTTTATGCGCATTCTCAGCCCGGCGTTTGTCTCCCACTATGCTGGTCGTTTGCTGAACATTCACCCTTCCCTGCTGCCAAAATATCCCGGTTTGCACACCCATCGTCAGGCGCTGGAAAATGGCGACGAGGAACACGGTACATCGGTGCATTTCGTTACCGATGAACTGGACGGTGGGCCGGTTATTTTACAGGCAAAAGTCCCGGTATTTGCCGGTGATACAGAAGATGAAATCACCGCCCGCGTACAAACCCAGGAGCACGCTATTTATCCGCTGGTGATTAGCTGGTTTGCCGATGGTCGTCTGAAGATGCACGAAAACGCCGCGTGGCTGGATGGTCAGCGTCTGCCGCCGCAGGGCTACGCTGCCGACGAGTAACGCCGCCGTAGTTAAAGCGCCAGCCCTGCGTTGGCGTTTTTCAATTCACCTGTAAATCGCAGGCTCCAGCAGTTTTTTTCTCCCTTTTCTGGCATAGTTGGACATCTGCCAATATTGCTCGCCATAATATCCAGGCAGTGTCCCGTGAATAAAACGGAGTAAAAGTGGTAATGGGTCAGGAAAAGCTATACATCGAAAAAGAGCTCAGTTGGTTATCGTTCAATGAACGCGTGCTTCAGGAAGCGGCGGACAAATCTAACCCGCTGATTGAAAGGATGCGTTTCCTGGGGATCTATTCCAATAACCTTGATGAGTTCTATAAAGTCCGCTTCGCTGAACTGAAGCGACGCATCATTATTAGCGAAGAACAAGGTTCTAATTCTCATTCCCGCCATTTGCTGGGCAAAATTCAATCCCGCGTGCTGAAAGCCGATCAGGAATTCGACGGCCTCTACAACGAACTGTTGCTGGAGATGGCGCGCAACCAGATTTTCCTGATTAATGAACGCCAGCTCTCTGTCAATCAACAAAACTGGCTGCGTCATTATTTTAAGCAGTATCTGCGTCAGCACATTACGCCGATTCTAATCAACCCTGACACTGACTTAGTGCAGTTCCTGAAAGATGACTACACCTATCTGGCGGTAGAAATTATCCGTGGCGACACTATTCGTTACGCGCTGCTGGAGATCCCCTCAGATAAAGTGCCGCGCTTTGTGAATTTGCCGCCGGAAGCACCGCGCAGACGCAAGCCTATGATTCTTCTGGATAACATTCTGCGTTACTGCCTTGATGATATTTTCAAAGGCTTCTTTGATTATGACGCGCTGAATGCCTATTCAATGAAGATGACCCGCGATGCTGAATACGATTTAGTGCACGAGATGGAAGCCAGCCTGATGGAGCTGATGTCTTCCAGTCTGAAGCAGCGTTTAACCGCAGAACCGGTGCGTTTTGTTTATCAGCGCGATATGCCCAGTGCTCTGGTTGAGGTGTTGCGCGAAAAACTGACGATTTCCCGCTACGACTCCATCGTACCCGGTGGTCGTTATCATAATTTTAAAGACTTTATTAATTTCCCCAATGTCGGCAAAGCGAATCTGGTGAATAAGCCACTGCCACGTTTACGCCACATTTGGTTTGATAAAGCCCAGTTCCGTAACGGTTTTGATGCCATTCGCGAACACGATGTGCTGCTCTATTATCCTTATCACACTTTTGAACATGTGCTGGAACTGCTACGCCAGGCCTCGTTCGACCCAAGCGTACTGGCGATTAAAATTAACATTTACCGCGTAGCGAAAGATTCGCGCATCATCGACTCGATGATCCACGCCGCTCACAACGGTAAGAAAGTCACCGTGGTGGTTGAGTTACAGGCGCGTTTCGATGAAGAAGCCAACATTCACTGGGCAAAACGGCTGACTGAAGCGGGCGTACACGTGATTTTCTCTGCGCCGGGGCTGAAAATTCACGCCAAACTGTTCCTGATTTCACGTAAAGAAAACGGCGAAGTCGTGCGTTACGCGCATATCGGAACCGGGAACTTTAATGAAAAAACCGCGCGTCTTTATACCGACTACTCACTGCTGACCGCCGATGCGCGCATCACCAACGAAGTACGGCGGGTGTTCAACTTTATTGAAAATCCATACCGTCCGGTGACTTTCGATTATTTAATGGTGTCGCCGCAAAACTCCCGTCGTTTGCTGTATGAAATGGTGGATCGTGAGATAGCCAACGCTCAACAAGGGCTGCCTTGCGGTATTACCCTGAAACTGAATAACCTGGTCGATAAAGGTCTGGTCGATCGACTGTATGCGGCCTCCAGTTCCGGCGTGCCGGTAAATCTACTGGTACGCGGAATGTGTTCGCTGATCCCCAATCTGGAAGGTATTAGCGACAATATTCGTGCTATTAGTATTGTCGATCGTTACCTTGAACATGATCGGGTTTATATTTTTGAAAACGGCGGCGATAAAAAAGTTTACCTTTCTTCCGCCGACTGGATGACACGCAATATTGATTATCGTATTGAAGTGGCTACACCGCTACTCGATCCCCGACTGAAGCAGCGGGTGCTGGACATCATCGAAATTCTGTTCAGCGACACGGTCAAAGCGCGTTATATCGATAAAGAACTCAGTAATCGCTACGTCCCCCGTGGTAACCGCCGCAAAGTACGGGCGCAATTGGCGATCTACGACTACATCAAATCACTCGAACAATCTGAATAACCCTATGCCAATACACGACAAATCCCCTCGCCCACAGGAGTTTGCTGCGGTCGATCTTGGTTCAAACAGTTTCCACATGGTCATTGCCCGTGTGGTTGATGGCGCAATGCAGATTATTGGTCGCCTGAAACAACGGGTACATCTGGCGGACGGCCTGGGGCCAGATAATATGTTGAGTGAGGAAGCGATGACGCGTGGCTTAAACTGCCTGTCGCTGTTTGCCGAACGCCTGCAGGGTTTTTCTCCTTCCAGCGTCTGTATTGTCGGAACCCATACTCTACGTCAGGCGTTGAATGCCACTGACTTTCTGAAGCGAGCAGAAAAGGTTATCCCCTACCCAATTGAAATTATTTCCGGCAACGAAGAAGCGCGTCTGATTTTTATGGGCGTGGAGCATACCCAGCCGGAAAAAGGCCGCAAACTGGTTATTGATATTGGTGGCGGCTCAACAGAACTGGTGATTGGTGAAAATTTCGAACCTATTCTCGTGGAAAGTCGCCGGATGGGTTGTGTCAGCTTTGCCCAGCTTTATTTCCAGGGCGGCGTCATCAATAAAGAAAATTTTCAGCGCGCACGCATGGCAGCAGCGCAAAAACTTGAAACCTTAACCTGGCAATTCCGTATCCAGGGCTGGAATGTGGCAATGGGCGCTTCCGGCACCATTAAAGCTGCTCATGAAGTGTTGATGGAAATGGGCGAGAAAGACGGGATAATTACCCCGGAACGTCTGGAAAAACTGGTAAAAGAGGTTTTACGGCACCGTAATTTCGCATCGCTGAGTTTACCGGGTCTTTCCGAAGAGCGGAAAACTGTCTTCGTTCCTGGACTGGCGATTTTATGCGGTGTGTTTGATGCCTTAGCCATCCGTGAACTGCGACTTTCTGACGGGGCGCTTCGTGAAGGCGTACTGTATGAGATGGAAGGACGTTTTCGCCATCAGGATGTGCGTAGCCGCACCGCCAGTAGTCTGGCTAACCAGTATCATATCGACAGTGAACAGGCACGACGGGTGCTGGATACCACTATGCAAATGTACGGACAGTGGCGAGAACAACAACCGAAGCTGGCGCATACGCAACTGGAGGCGCTACTGCGATGGGCCGCCATGCTGCATGAGGTCGGGTTGAATATCAACCATAGCGGTTTGCATCGCCACTCCGCTTATATTCTGCAAAACAGCGACTTGCCGGGTTTTAATCAGGAACAGCAGTTGATGATGGCGACACTGGTGCGCTATCACCGTAAAGCGATTAAGCTCGACGATCTGCCGCGCTTTACCTTGTTTAAGAAGAAACAGTTCCTGCCACTGATTCAGCTATTACGCCTTGGCGTATTACTCAATAATCAACGTCAGGCTACCACCACGCCGCCAACATTGACGCTGATTACCGATGACAGCCACTGGACCCTGCGTTTTCCGCATGACTGGTTTAGCCAGAACGCGCTGGTATTGCTTGATCTGGAAAAGGAACAAGAATACTGGGAAGGCGTGGCTGGCTGGCGACTAAAAATTGAAGAAGAAAGCACGCCTGAAATTGCGGCTTAATATGAAATGAAAACGGGCCAACATGTTATGTTGGCCCAAATAAATTACGCGCTTTCCCGGACTGGCTCTCTTTCACCCAGTATCGCCACTAACGGCTGAGGTTCACCAATCAAAAATCCTTGCAGATAATCAATACCTAAAGAATGCACCGCTTTGCGAATCTCTTCATTTTCAACATATTCCGCAACCACTTGCATTTTCTTCATTCGCGCCAGATGACAAATTGACGCCACTATCTGGTAATCCAGACTATTCGAGGCAATATTGCGTATGAAGCTGCCATCAATTTTTAATAAATTGGCATTCACATTTTTTAGCCGCGCATAACTGGCGTAGCCGGTGCCGAAATCATCAATTGCAATTTGACATCCTAACTCCTGAAGATGCAGCAACGTATTCTGCGCCTGCTTAACATTAGTCAGGGTATTACTCTCGGTTACCTCAAAGATAAGCTGCCACGCTTCTATTTGATATTTACTTAAAAATTTACTGATATCTAAAGGGAAACTCGCCTGACAAACGGAAGTTGGCGACAGGTTAATAGCAAACCGACGAGCTGGCATTTTTTCTCTATTTTCTGCCATAAATTGCAGTGTATGCTCGATAACCCACATGTCTATACTGGACGATAAGCCAAACTCATGCGCGACCGGTAAGAAATTGTCAGGATTGATGAGTTCGCCATTATCTCCTTTCATGCGCAGCAGAATTTCATGATAAACATCACCGCGCACCCCTGTAATCGGCTGAGCCATCAGGCAAAAATCGTTATGCTCAAGCGCCTGTTGTAGCCGATTCATCATCGCCACCTTGTCTTTCAATTCACGTTGTAAATACATTGCCCCGCGACGCTGCATATTTTCCGGGGTATTGGTCACGATAGAAAGTTCGGCAACCGTATTTAGCTCTCCCAGCAGCAGATATATATGATTAACCGGTGAGCGGACATAGCAATAACTGACGCCAATCTGAGGCTGTAACGGCATTCCATCCCAAAAGAAACGAAACTGCTTCAGATGATTATCCAGCGTGGTAATGCGCTCCTGGTATGATTCTGTATTCAGTCGCAACGCAAGGTCGTTACCGGAAAGCTGATAAACAGCTTCGCCCGGTTCCAGCAACGGTGTCAGCCAGTGTGAAAGTTTTTGTTTATATTGAATGCGTAGCATGATGCCATAGTTCTTTACCAGCATTTCCATGCCAGGGATGCGTAAATAACATAGCGCGGACCAGGGAGCATCACGCAATGCGCGATTCAGGGCACGAATGTTTGGCAGATGAACAACCGGATCCACATATGCAAGCCGTTGAATGCGTCTGACCACCGCTCGCTGACGGGTTGCCAGAACAGCCATATAATTCACAATAAAAGAAAATACCAGATAACTGGAGGAAGTTATGGTCAGTTGCGTGGTATATCCAGGATAAAGGGGAATGTAATTCTGATAGCTGTGAATGCTGATCATCAGCACTACCGCCCAGAGCAGTGATATAAACTTATAGCCATAGCGCATTGCTCCCCACATCATCAGCGGTAGCAATAACGATAACGTATAGTTGGTGCTAAAAATTGTGCTTTTTTCATTTAATGGCATACATAGCAACAACAACAACGCACCCAATGCAAGCAACCAGATCGCAAATTCTTTTTTGGTAACCTTTTTGTCAACCTGCTGTTTTAATTGCGAATAATAGCTACGTAAATAAAACGGATTCCGCACCACCCGAATGATGAAGTAGCACAGTGGGACGCCGATAAGATTACCTACCAGCAAGGCCTGGTAATTGATTAATGTCCCGAGGTTAAAGGGCATAACCCCTACCAGATTATCTCTGCTCGCCAGTAACCCTACAAATGCCGCAAACTGGAAAAGTACCAGAAACAACGTTGCAGGAAAAACAATCTGCCAGAAAATTCGCTGGGAAATTAAGCGGATATCACCATGTGAAACGTTGTTACGCCGGGGAGAAAAGACCCTGTAACCGCCCCAACAAATAATAATAATGATAATAAAATTAGCTGTTAAGGAAAGCGTTTCATAAAGGCCAAGCTCCGCATACTTACGAACAAAAATGCCTAATGCTATACCCGGTAATGCAGCCCAGCTAAAAAACATCATCATGCTGATCATCAGAGCCAAGGGCAGATAAAAGAGAAAGACTTCACCGGAGGAAATATGCGCAAAAGTATTTATTTGTGCGAAAATGGGCAAGATTAAAGAAGGCAGGATCAGCGGAAGCCCCCACCATTTATCACGTATTTTTATATAAGTTGCATTCAGTTTCATAGATGCTCAACAGAATTCCCCACATCCTGAAAGGGGTGTATTCAGACAGGCATCCCACCTGAATTCGACGGATGATTATTCATCACTATAGAGAGTATCGATTCTAAGTGTCATATGAAAGTTCCAATTTATATATATCAAACAAAATAACCATGATTAATGAATTATTACGTTTATCATGTTAAGCCATCATTATTACATCATTGTTGTAAATAATTAAATCAATTTCCATAACATTAGAATATGTATCCGCTGACGCTTTTTTACATAATAGAGAATTGACCATTTTGCCCAGGTGTGCCTTAATGTAAGTACCGTCCACAGAGTGGGACATACTTCAAGGAACCTTTTGTGAGTCAGGCAACCAGTATGCGAAAACGACACCGATTTAACAGTCGCATGACCCGTATCGTACTGCTCATCAGCTTTATCTTCTTCTTTGGTCGCTTTATCTACTCGTCCGTGGGTGCCTGGCAGCATCATCAGAGCAAAAAAGAAGCGCAGCAATCCACTCTCTCTATCGAATCCCCGGTACAACGTTAGCGGTTACCTTCTCCATTTTAACTTAACAAGACGGCGCATTGCTGCCCGATGTTTTTGCTCTTTGTAGTTAACAAAGCGGCAGGCATTCTTTCACCTTAAATTTCACCCATTGTCCCGACTGCCGTAGATCCTGCCTTAGAAGGCATAAGCTCTAAATTAATACATATATTTAAATTATATTTATTTAATAATTTATTTCTCGCATGAATTTTCATAAATTTAATCTATTACTTTATACGCAATACATTTACTTTCCTCTTTTGATGATCTTAAATATCTTATTTTTCGTAATGCGTATAACAAGGAATAGTGATGAAATTTAAAAAATGTCTTCTGCCTGTGGCAATTTTAGCGTCATTCACCCTGGCTGGATGCCAGTCAAACGCTGACGATCATGCCGCCGATGTTTATCAAACCGATCAACTGAATACAAAACAAGAAACCAAAACTGTTAATATTATTTCTATTCTTCCTGCCAAAGTTGCCGTAGACAACTCACAAAATAAACGGAACGCACAAGCCTTCGGCGCACTTATTGGCGCAGTCGCTGGCGGCGTTATTGGCCATAACGTCGGCTCCGGCAGTAACTCTGGAACGACGGCAGGTGCAGTTGGCGGCGGAGCCGTAGGTGCGGCGGCAGGTTCTATGGTGAATGATAAAACCTTAGTGGAAGGTGTTTCTTTAACATACAAAGAAGGCACCAAAGTGTATACCTCCACCCAGGTGGGTAAAGAGTGCCAGTTCACGACGGGTTTAGCCGTTGTTATTACCACTACGTATAACGAAACGCGTATTCAGCCAAATACAAAATGTCCTGAAAAAAGCTAATAATCAGGAGGATTCATGAAGAAGGTTTTACTTTGCGCCATCTTAGCCGCCTTAAGTAGTTCAACTTTCGCCTCTTCATTACAGGATCAACTCTCTGCTGTCGCAGAAGCGGAACAGCAAGGCAAAAATGAAGAGCAAAGGCAGCATGACGAATGGGTAGCGGAGCGCAACAGGGAAATCCAGCAAGAGAAGCAACGGCGTGCAAATGCCCAGGCCGCCGCTAACAAAAGAGCGGCAACGGCAGCGGCAAATAAGAAAGCTCGTCAGGATAAACTGGACGCCGAAGCCACTGCGGACAAAAAACGCGATCAAAGTTATGAAGATGAGCTGCGCAGCTTAGAGATTCAGAAACAAAAACTGGCGCTGGCGAAAGAAGAAGCCCGCGTTAAGCGAGAAAACGAATTTATCGATCAGGAACTGAAGCACAAAGCCGCGCAAACCGATGTTGTGCAGTCAGAAGCTGATGCTAACAGGAATATGACTGAAGGCGGTCGCGATTTAATGAAGAGCGTAGGTAAAGCAGAAGAGAATAAATCGGACAGTTGGTTTAATTAATCGATGTTAGTAACTTCAAGCCTATAATTCTTGAGGATAAAAAACCCTCTGTAGTAACAGAGGGTTTTGTTCATTCATAGTGCAGGGTCAAATCATTCCCACTCAATAGTCGCAGGCGGCTTGCCGCTGATGTCATACACCACGCGGGAAATACCGTTCACTTCATTGATAATGCGATTGGAAACACGACCGAGGAAATCGTACGGCAGGTGCGCCCAGTGTGCGGTCATAAAGTCGATAGTTTCGACAGCACGCAGAGAAACAACCCAATCATACTTACGACCATCGCCCATTACGCCAACGGAACGAACTGGCAGGAAGACAGTGAACGCCTGGCTGACTTTGTCGTACAGATCCGCTTTACGCAGCTCTTCAATGAAGATGGCATCCGCACGGCGCAGTAGGTCGCAGTACTCTTTCTTCACTTCGCCCAGAACACGAACGCCGAGACCCGGCCCCGGGAACGGATGACGGTACAGCATGTCGTACGGCAGGCCCAGCTCCAGACCAATCTTACGCACTTCGTCTTTGAACAGCTCTTTCAGCGGTTCAACCAGGCCCATCTTCATCTCTTTCGGCAGGCCGCCAACGTTGTGGTGAGATTTGATAACGTGCGCTTTACCGGTTGCAGACGCGGCAGATTCAATAACGTCAGGATAGATAGTTCCCTGCGCCAGCCACTTCACATCTTCCAGTTTCAGGGCTTCTTCATCGAATACTTCAACAAAGACACGACCGATGATTTTACGTTTTGCTTCCGGATCGTTTTCGCCAGCCAGTGCTGACAGGAAGCGATCTTCTGCCGGAACGTGAACAATGTTCAGGCCGAAGCGATCGCCAAACATATCCAGAACCTGCTCTGCTTCGTTGAGACGCAGCAGGCCGTTGTCGACAAATACGCAGGTCA
The DNA here is from genome assembly GCF_002965765.1 of Escherichia sp. MOD1-EC6819. Classification (NCBI taxonomy): domain Bacteria; kingdom Pseudomonadati; phylum Pseudomonadota; class Gammaproteobacteria; order Enterobacterales; family Enterobacteriaceae; genus Escherichia; species Escherichia sp. MOD1-EC6819. The sequence goes on from NZ_PTRG01000006.1 coordinate 211,963, forward strand.
GGTTTTTACCAATTGCACGGTGCAGCAGCATCGCAGTAACGGAAGAGTCCACGCCACCAGAGAGGCCAAGGATCACTTTATCGTCGCCCACCTGCTCGCGGATGCGGGCTACCGCGTCGTCGATAATTTTCGCCGGTGTCCACAGGGCTTCACACTGGCAGATATCACGCACAAAACGCTCCAGCATACGCATACCCTGACGGGTGTGAGTCACTTCCGGGTGGAACTGCACACCATAGAAGCGTTTTTCTTCGTTAGCCATAATGGCAAACGGGCAGCTTTCGGTGCTGGCTACGGTGACGAAATCTTGAGGAATCGCAGTTACCTTATCACCGTGGCTCATCCACACGTCAAGCAGCGGTTTGCCATCTGCGCTTAATGCATCTTCGATACCATGAATCAGCGCGCTATCAGTTTGTACTTCAACCTGCGCATAACCAAATTCACGTTCGTTAGAGGCTTCAACATGACCACCTAACTGCATCGCCATAGTCTGCATACCATAGCAAACGCCAAATACCGGTACGCCTGCTTCAAAGACATACTGCGGCGCACGCGGGCTGTTTTCTTCGGTGGTACTTTCCGGGCCGCCGGAAAGAATAATGCCGCTTGGATTGAAGTCACGAATTTGTGCTTCTGTCACATCCCACGCCCACAGTTCGCAGTAAACACCCAGTTCACGCACGCGGCGCGCAACCAGTTGAGTGTACTGAGAACCGAAGTCCAGAATGAGGATGCGATGCTTATGAATGTTTTCCGTCATTGACGCTTATTCCGAGGCAAGTGAAACAGATAATATAAATCGCCCGACATGAAGTCGGGCGAAGAGAATCAGGAGCCCAGACGGTAGTTCGGGGACTCTTTGGTGATGGTCACGTCGTGAACGTGGCTTTCCTGAATGCCCGCACCGCTGATACGTACAAACTCCGCTTTAGTACGCAGTTCGTCGATAGTACCACAGCCGGTCAGCCCCATACAGGAGCGCAGACCGCCCATCTGCTGGTGGATGATCTCTTTCAGGCGGCCTTTGTACGCTACGCGACCTTCGATACCTTCCGGCACCAGTTTGTCAGCGGCGTTGTCGCTCTGGAAATAACGGTCAGAAGAACCTTTGGACATTGCGCCCAGAGAGCCCATCCCACGGTAAGATTTGTAAGAACGCCCCTGGTAGAGTTCGATTTCACCCGGAGATTCTTCAGTACCTGCCAGCATGGAACCTACCATCACCGCGCTTGCACCAGCAGCGATAGCTTTCGCAATATCGCCAGAGAAACGAATACCACCATCAGCGATAACCGGAATACCGGTGCCTTCCAGGGCTTCTACTGCATCAGCAACGGCAGTGATCTGCGGAACACCTACACCAGTAACGATACGAGTCGTACAAATAGAGCCAGGACCGATACCGACTTTAACCGCGCTGCAACCTGCTTCTGCCAGCGCGCGAGCACCAGCAGCCGTTGCCACGTTGCCGCCGATGATTTGCAGATCCGGATATTTAGCACGGGTTTCACGGATACGCTGCAGAACGCCTTCAGAATGGCCGTGAGAGGAGTCGATCAGCAGAACGTCAACGCCTGCGGCAACCAGCGCATCAACACGCTCTTCGTTTCCAGCACCCGCGCCAACCGCTGCGCCAACACGCAGACGACCTTGTTCATCTTTACACGCGTTCGGTTTACGTTCCGCTTTCTGAAAGTCTTTCACGGTGATCATGCCGATCAGGTGGAATTCATCATCAACCACCAGCGCCTTCTCAACGCGTTTTTCGTGCATTTTTGCCAGCACAACTTCGCGGGCTTCACCTTCACGCACGGTCACCAGACGCTCTTTCGGCGTCATGTAAACGCTAACCGGTTGGTTCAGATCGGTCACAAAACGCACGTCACGACCGGTGATGATGCCGACCAGTTCGTTTTCTTCAGTAACGACCGGGTAGCCCGCAAAGCCATTACGTTCAGTCAGTTCTTTCACTTCGCGCAGCGTCGTGGTTGGAAGAACCGTCTGTGGGTCAGTCACCACGCCAGATTCGTGTTTTTTCACACGGCGAACTTCTTCAGCCTGGCGTTCAATAGACATGTTTTTGTGGATAAAGCCGATACCGCCTTCCTGAGCCAGAGCAATAGCCAGGCGCGCTTCCGTTACGGTATCCATTGCTGCGGAGAGCATAGGGATATTCAGACGAATAGTTTTCGTCAGCTGGGTGCTGAGGTCAGCAGTATTCGGCAGAACGGTAGAATGAGCAGGAACGAGGAGAACGTCGTCAAATGTGAGAGCTTCTTTAGCGATACGTAGCATGGGCAATATCTCGACCAGAGTGGTTAATAAATATTGCCGTGGCATTATACAGAGCGTAACCGATTGCATCTACCCCTTTTTGCAAATAATGCTTGCTATCCCCAGAAGGCGGGTTACTATCGATTGAATAACTTGCTGATTTAGAATTTGATCTCGCTCACATGTTACCGTCTCAATCCCCTGCAATTTTTACCGTTAGCCGCCTGAATCAAACGGTTCGTCTGCTGCTTGAGCAGGAGATGGGACAGGTGTGGATCAGCGGTGAAATCTCGAACTTCACACAACCGGCCTCCGGTCACTGGTACTTTACGCTCAAAGACGATACCGCCCAGGTTCGCTGCGCGATGTTCCGCAACAGCAACCGCCGGGTTACCTTTCGCCCACAGCACGGGCAACAGGTTCTGGTTCGCGCCAACATTACGCTGTATGAGCCGCGCGGTGATTATCAGATTATCGTCGAGAGTATGCAGCCAGCCGGTGAAGGCTTGTTGCAACAGAAATACGAACAGCTAAAAGCGAAGTTGCAGGCTGAAGGTTTGTTCGATCAGCAACTAAAAAAACCTCTCCCCTCCCCCGCGCACTGTGTCGGTGTGATTACATCCAAAACCGGCGCGGCGCTGCACGATATTTTGCATGTGTTAAAACGTCGAGATCCTTCTCTGCCGGTGATTATTTACCCTACCGCCGTACAGGGCGATGATGCGCCGGGGCAAATCGTTCGCGCAATTGAACTGGCGAACCTGCGCAACGAATGCGACGTCTTGATCGTCGGTCGCGGCGGCGGTTCGCTGGAAGATTTGTGGAGTTTTAACGACGAGCGCGTGGCGAGGGCGATTTTTGCCAGCCGTATTCCGATTGTCAGCGCCGTCGGTCATGAAACCGATGTGACTATCGCCGACTTTGTTGCCGACCTACGCGCACCAACCCCCTCTGCCGCCGCCGAAGTGGTGAGCCGCAATCAGCAGGAGTTACTGCGCCAGGTGCAATCTTCCCGCCAGCGGCTGGAAATGGCGATGGATTATTATCTCGCCAACCGTACCAGGCGCTTTACGCAGATCCACCATCGTTTACAGCAGCAACATCCGCAGTTACGTCTGGCGCGCCAGCAAACCATGCTGGAGCGGCTGCAAAAGCGGATGAGCTATGCACTGGAAAATCAACTCAAACGAGTCGTGCAGCAACAGCAACGGCTTGAACAGCGTCTGAATCAGCAAAATCCTCAACCACGCATTCATCGCGCGCAGACTCGCATTCAACAACTGGAATATCGCCTGGCAGAAACTCTGCGAGCACAGCTTAGTGCAACGCGTGAACGCTTTGGTAATGCAGTGACACATCTGGAAGCCGTGAGTCCACTATCCACGCTGGCGCGTGGCTATAGCGTCACCAGCGCCGCCGATGGGACAGTGCTGAAGCAAGTTAAGCAGGTGAAAACGGGCGATACGTTGACCACGCGGTTAGGTGATGGCGTGGTGATTAGCGAAGTCAGTGCTGTAACAAAAACGCGTAAACCGCGTAAGAAAGCGGCTAATCCGTAGGCCGGATAAGATGCGCCAAGCATCGCATCCGGCACAGGCTCTCGCTCATGCCGGATGCGGCGTAAGTGTTACTGGAAGCAGGTGGCAAACCCTGATGTCGTCGCCGGGGAGATTGCACAGTCCAATGAGCCCGCCGGTTCAATGATACCGCAATAGAGGCTGCCAGAGCGGCTTTGCGATAAATACGGGAAGCTGGGCGATGACGGCCATCCCAACGCGCTAAAGCTGGAATGCAGCGTTTGCAGTTCGCTGTATTCCGGTGCATTCCCCAGTCTGCCGCACTGTTTCGCCAGATCCCATTTACTGCTGTCAACCGTATGCGCCAGCGCCCAGATTTCATTATTGACGACCGGCGTTACCGCTGCGACAGCATTCGACGGCAGTTCTGACTTCAGCAACGGACGGTGCAATGTTTTGCCGCTTACCGTCTCGGTGTCGCTCATATGCCCCCAGAAGTAGGCACTTGCCACGTTCGGGCTGGTCACTACTGTGAAAATGGCATCCATCGTCGCGGTGATGCTGGTGTTATCGGTCAGCGTCACCGTCAGCGGCGTTTTATATCCAGGCGTATTATCCTGTTTAATCATAAACGTCGCCGTACCGTCAGAACCGGTGGTTCCCTGAAGTGTATTACCGCTATCGGATAACGTGACCATCGCGCCAGTGAACGGCTGAACGCGCAGGTCATCCATCGCCGCCACGTCGCCATACAAAGTCGCCCCTGGGTTGCGTGGCACGGCATCACCGCGCGTCAGTGTAAAGGCCACGTTCGGCACCGGTTTCCCGGCGCTGTCTTTCACTGTGACCGTCACCGGCATAGATTCCCCTTTCTTCACCTTCGCAGCCTGAGTGGTAGCGTCAAATACCGTTGAGGTGAGCGTTACGGTAGACACCGAAACGTTAGGGTTCAGCAAGCAGGCCTGCAATGCGCGGCTTCTGCTCGCCGCCTCAGCCTGGCCATTATACAAATCGACAGTCGCGCATCTGTTGGCTCCGCTGGTATCACACGTCGAGTCCACTGCCCACCAGGCATACCCCGATGACTCCACCGGCCAGCCGGTATCAGCCATCAATGTTCCATTGGGATGACGGTTATACAGCGATATAAGTTGCTCGTTGGTCGGCCAGCGCGCGGCCTCACACGCCGCCGTGCCGCTACGTTCCCTTTCCAGAACAGTAGGCACAAGCCAACTTTCACTATTTAAATCCTTAACGTGAACGCCTGAGGTGTTCGTTAACTCAGCCTTTATTTTAGGCCGCACAAAAACGGTGCCATCTGCCGCCGTCACCGTTTCCGCCATATGCCCCCACATGTTGGCTACGCTAACGTCCGGGCTGGTGAGAACCGTGAAAATTGCGTCCAGCGAGTCGGTTAGCATAGGGCTACTGCCAAGTGCTGATGCGGTTATCGGTGTTCTAAGACCGGTCGAGCTATCCTGGTGAAGATTCAGCGTCGCTTTACCCTGAGCATCGGTCTGAATAACCAGATAACTGGTATTACTCCGACCATTCATGCTGGCGCTTTGTATGGTTTGTGCTGGGTTGAACGTATCGGCCACCAAATCATCCGTCGTTACCGTTTCGCTGAGCGATGTGCCCGCACGATTGTAACTGGCGGCACGCAAAATCCCCACCGACTCAAATGCCGCAGGAGAGCCATCTGGTCGGGTCACCGTAATCGTCAGCGGCAGCGGTGAGCCTTTATGCGCTTTTCCGGCCGGCAACGAACTATCCCAGTTTTCCGCCGCCGTGGTCAGGGTAATTTTGCCTACCGACTCCGCACTCTCCAGGCAGGTCTGGAAGTTGAGATCTGTAGCATCTGAAGCTGCCTGCCCTGTCGTTCCCGATTTGAGATTAATGTACTGATAACTGATCTTCGCTGTGCCTGGACTGGTGACTACGCTTCGCGACCAGAAGTACGGTCTTGGCAATGTTGACTTATCGAGCGGCCAGCCCTGTGCCGTTTCAATGGTTCCCGAAGGATACGCTTCATATAACGATTGCAAATCGTTAATAGACGGCAGTTTATCTTTACAACCTCCCTGCATACCACTCAGCGCATTAGCGATAGTCAGTCGCTGCCAGTTCTCATTGTTGACAATAAGCCCGTTTGAAGAACCTGCCTCCACTTTTAACAATGGACGTTTAAATACCTTGCCGTTATGTGCTGTTAAGGTTTCCGGCATATGCCCCCAGAAATTCGCTTTTGGCGTATCCGGGCTGGTGATGGCAGTGAAAATAGCACTCAGGGTATTCGACGTTATTGCGCTACCGTCATCGATTTCCGCCGTCAGTGGAATACGCGTCCCCTTCCCATTATTGGGCTGATATAGCGTAAATGTCGTCGAACCATCAGCCCCAGTCACGCTGTAATATTTATTGCCATCATCAAGGTAGTCGCTACTGTTACTGTAGCTGTCCCCTACATGTAACAACCGTGACTGGTTATCCATGCTAATCGAATTCGGGTTACGGGGCAGTGTGATACCATGATTCAGCGTAAACGGTACATAGCCCAGCGGGTTACCCTGCGCATCTCGGGTCGTCACTACCATAGTGATTTGATCCCCGACTTTGTTGTAATCCGTTCTGACTTTTACCGCATCGTTACCATCATATTTAGCCGCCTGGGCTGACCTCAACTCAATGGTGCTAACCGACGGGTTTGCCGTTGTCTGACAGGTCAAATACCCGTTGTCCGTTGCCGCCAGACTACTGCTGGTGCCGCCGTTAAGCTGCACGCCTTTGTATTTACGATCGTCAATACTGTTCTGGTCCGGCGTACTGGAGTCATAGGATTTCAGTATCGGCCAGCCGTCAACCGAGTGCCCGTGCCAGGCGCCAGAGAGCGCGACCAGCGAGTTCATGGAGGGGACATAATCCGTACCACAGCCGCCATTACTGTTCTTCGCTGCCTGCGCTTCTGTAAACAGCGCCCAGATTTCGTTATCTTCTTCCGGCCCCTTGCGTTTATTGCCGGGGCTACCGGTCAACTCTGAAAACAGGATCGGGCGCTTAAACGTCAGACCACCTGCCGTTAGCGTTTCCGGCATGTGCCCCCACATTTTTGCTTTTGCACTATCCGGGCTGGTGACGACGGTGAAAATGGTATCCATCGATGCATTTTTTGTTGGATCGGAATAGAGCGCAGCGGTGAGTGCCGTTTTCGTGCCGTAGGTATCCGGGCGCGTAATGTTGAGTATTTTACTGCCATCGCTACCTGTCAGGGCGGCATACGCCGTAGCGGTATCATTGAGCGCCATTTCATCTGGCAGACCAGCATCAACCACCACCGATGAGACAACCCCATCGCTGCTGCCTGCCGTATGACGCTCACCTGGGCGGGTATAGCCATCACCGCGTTTCAGGGTAAACGGCATATCTGCCATCGGGTTACCAGCAGCGTCTTTTACCGTCACTTTCACCTGCAACGTCTCGCCCTTTTTCAGCTTCGCTGCGTTAAGCAAACTGTTCCACTGCGCCTGGTTCACAACTTCAAGCATGATGATACTTGCAGGCGGATTAGCGGTAGCTAAACACGTCATATACGTTGGCGTGGTATTCGCACTCTCTATACTGCCGTTATTCAACCAGACCGCCGCCAGATGCGGCACTTTATCGACAGGTGTGCTGCTCCAGTACTCTTCACGCTGGGTTGGCCAACCGTGAACCGTCTGGATAGTATTATTGTCGTTGGCGGCATAAAGCATATTTAGCTGTTCTTTGCGCGGCACTTTATTGACTCCGCAACCGCCCGCCGCCGTATTTTCAATATCCGCCTGCGCCACGCGTACCCAGGTTTCGTTATTTTCAGCCAGTTGACTGGTTTCACCACTGACTTCATTAATCAGTTTTGGGCGTTCAAAGGTTAGCGACCCAACGGTGATGGTGTTATCCATGTGACCCCACATTTTCGCACCGGTCACATCCGGGCTGGTGGGAACGGTAAAGATCACGTAGTAGTTGATTGTGTTCGGCAGCACGGAATTGGTCGGTGTGACGATAAGTTTGGTTCTTAAACCTACCCCCTGCGGCTGCTCGATAACGACGGTCGCCATGCCCTGCGCGTCCGTGGTGCCAGAGTAGACCATCGAAGGCTGTGAGGTGCCATATTGCGTGCCGTTCAGGGTTATCGCACCATTGCTGGGATCGCTATAGTCGGTTGCCTTTCCTTCTCTATCAAGGCTGATATCTTTCGTGATAGTAAAGTCAGCATAAGGGATGGGCGCATTATTTTGACCATTGACTGTACGCACCGTCATGGTGATTTTTTCGCCGACTTTTGCTCTTGCCTGTTTAGAGGTGGGTGAAACATCTTTATCGGTTTCCACCACCACCCGCGCAATCAGTTCGTTGGCAGAACAGGAGAGATAGTTGGGTTTAAAACCGGAATAGGTATCCACTCCCCCCGTTCCCAGGTCTACAGACGAATGCAATTCGGCTTGCTGGGCGGCGGTAAGATAATCATAGTTTGCCGTCGGCCAGCCATGTTCAGTGCCTATCGTATTTCCCTGATGACCCGCAAATAAAATCTCCAGAGAACTTTGCGAGGGAATATGCCCCACACCGCATTCCGCCTGCATACTGGTATTCTGGTCAAACAATGCCCAGTCTTCATTATTTTCACGCATCACCCCTACTTCATGCGTCGTTTCATCCGCCAGGCGTGGCCGTTTATAGAGATTCCCCTCCGCCATAATCCCACTGCCCATATGGCCCCACATGCGGGCATATTCGCTGTCCGGGCTGGTGACCACGGTGAAGATGACGTCTTTGGCATCCGATGCGTTATAGTTACTACGCATCGCCGCCGTGATGTGTGTTTTCACACCAACGCCGTCTGGCTGACTTAACGTCAGCGTGGCCTGGCCATTAGCGTCAGTAATCCCTTCGTAATTATGCGTATCTACCTGTTGTAGGTTGGTACCACCACTGATTTGAACCGGGTGCGTCTCCCAGGTGGGATTGGATTGATTTTTACGGTTAACGCCGTCGTCCAGATGCAAAGAGAAATAGTAATACGCTAACGGCTGATCGTTATTTTTGTTGTCAGTAATAGTCAGACGCATGATGGCGTCTTCCCCAACCTTCGCTTTCATCGCCTGCGCCGTATCATTAAAACTCGCGGGCGTGAGAACAATTTTCGGTTCGACGTCCGGAGCTTCTTTATCGACACAACTGACCAGGAATTTCGTCGCATCTGGTTTTTGCGCCTCGCTACGGTTAGAAACGTCAGCCGCGTGGTGCATTCCATTTGCCCCCGCCAGCGAAGACCAGTAATAGTTTCCCTGCATTGGCCATCCCGCCACTTCCTGAATCGAGGTGGGAATGACCGTTGCCAACGCGCCGAACTGACGCATACCCGGCAAAATGTCACAGTGGTTATCAGCCCCACTCCAGACAAACGTGGACCAGGTTTCATTGTGATCGTCTGCGGTGCCATCCTCATTGCTGACTTCCGCCGCCAGTTTTGGTCGGCTGAAGGTGTACTGCTGCGCTTTCAGCGTATCCGGCATGTGACCCCACATACTGGCGACCGCAACGTCCGGGCTGGTCAGAACGGTAAAAATCACTGCCGTTTCGCTGGTTTGTGTAATGCCTGGCAGACTGACAACCAGCGGAGTTTTTACGCCTGGTCCGGCAGGCTGCGTGACGGTGACGGTCGCGGTGCCGTTGGCATCGGTTGTGCCGTGATACTCTGTTGTGGTCGTGGTAAGTTCCGTGCTATCGATGCTCACCGGGCCGGTGTTATTGACAACATCCTGGCGATTCCTTGCGTCTTTCCGTTTGATAACAAAGGGAAGATTTCCTGTTGGGTTACCCTCGCAGTTTTTGGTGGTCACCGTTAAGGTTATCGTACTGCCGACGGTGGTTTTTGCTGCCTTTAGCGTATCGTCATAACCACTGACGCTTGCACTCACTAAATCACCCTGGGCTGCGGCAATATTGAGCGTCACCTGCTTTTCGTTCAACAACACCGAACCCTGATTTGGCACGCCGGTCAGGGTAAAAAGATTCAGCGTCGGAAGCGTTTCTTTAGAGTCAAACTGTGGAATGACTACCAGCTTATGCCCCGCCAGGTTTTGCGCGCAGAAGGAGCGATCGGCGCGAGGCTGCGGGTCGAGCGGCACATCAGACGTGGCAGCCTCCGCCCATACCAGCGAAACGTCAGGTAGCGTTTGGTTTTGCCAGCGCAGCAGCGGCGGAGTGCTGAACATGTCACCTTCGGTATCGCCCGGGTTAATTAAAATCATACTGGTTGCGCTGGCATCCACGCTGAAGTTCCCCGGCATGGCCGTACTGGCGACATTATGCTCTTTGGCGGGATCAAGCTGGACACTGCCCTGATAAACGGGCACGCTGGCGCTGTCTGCTATGGGAGGGGTGCCATTTATGGCATCCGTTGAAACGGCGGTATGTTGCCACTGGCTCCCTTTCAATGCCGCTACTGCTGGCGTAGCCAGAGTAAGCATTAAACATGCCATCACCATTTTTACGCGTTTCAATTTCCCGTCCATGAGTGAAACCTGCCCGTTAACGTTACTTTCTTACCTCAACCCACTTTGCTTAACGTTGGCTAAGCAAAGTGTGCGGAAAAGCACCATTCCCATACGGGAATGGTGCCGGTAAAGATTATTTTCTCTGGTAGTCGATAGACAAACCGTAGCCCTGAACACCGTCTGCGCCAATAGTGAGGCCGCCTTCGGAATAGTCGAAAGAGGTCTTCGCTTCGGCGTTGGTAACCGGGATGACCAGGTCGTTGTTGTTGTGGCTCGGGTTGACAATCCCGCCGTTAGTACCCAACTGCAAACTGGTGCCTGTAAAGCGCCAGCGGTAGTTGTACTGGTTGGTAACTTCTTCACCCGTATCATAGGTTCCATTGCTGTTTCCATCTTTCCACAGCATGACCTGATAGGTGGTATTGGTTTTGAGTTTGGTTGCTTTGCCCAGCAGGTTGGTATTAACGCCCTGTTCATGAATGACCACTTTAACCGCATCATCAAACACCGGACCTTCAGGAATATCATCGCTGTCAGAACCACCACCAGCATTTGTCGAGAGGTCAAGCATCACCAACTGTTCTGCGACGTTAGGGTCACCGGTTGTGGTGGTTGGTGTGATCTTCAAGCCGATGTATCGATCCGCATCTGCTGCAGCGATGGTGTAAGTGTCACTGCCAACTGTACCAATCTCTCTTGGGTCACCACCCGCTTGATCTTTGTAGCTCATCCATTGCAGCGTGGCTTTTGTCGCTGTGTTGTTGTCATCAAGATCGCCCTGGGTATCGCCAATGGCCCAGTTTGCCGTTAACTTATCGCCAACATGAAATTGCTTTTCGCCATCCGTTGAAGCAGTTCGCGCACCGCGATCAATAGTAATAGTCACATGAGATTTATCAGCATCGCTCGTTTCTGTCGCGCTACGAGTTATCCACGGCACTGTACCCTGAATCGTTCCGGTTGATTGCGTCTCTGATTGCCACTGACCAGCTCTTAGATTACCCTGCCCTTCTGCCATGGCTGCTGGCACTGCGCAGTACCCTGCTAAAGCCAGCGCCAGCGCAACTTTGGTCATCGGTCGCTTTAAATAATGTTTCATTCAACTCTCTCCTTGATTAATATCCAGTGACTGGCCGATCGGCCATTACGCCGATCTAGTGCTTGCTGTAAACCACACGTAATCCATACCCTTGCACGCCATCTTGTTTTTGGGCACCAAATTTCTGCACGGCTTCTTCGTTAGTGGCAGGGATGACAATATCTTCATTGCTGGTATTTGTTTGGGCGCCGGTGTAGCCGTTAACGCTTTGCCCGGTAAATTCCCACTGGTAGTCGTATTGCGTCATTTCCTCTTCCGTCAGTTTTTCCGACTGCTGGAAAACGCCATCTTTGTTGGCATCGCGCCACAAAACAAAGCGGTAGGCGTTATCCACAGGCAAATGCTCTTTCTCATTGTCGATAAGATTGACGGGATTAGTCGCAGATACACGGTAGATAAACGCATTAACATCATTCCCTCCCGCACCAAGGAATGTCACATCCACATAGTTGCTGTCGTCATACGGAGCAGCTTTTGCTTTCCAACGGAAAGTGCCGGGTAACGTACTGGAGAGTGTGACGGTTCCTTTTTCTTTATCTTGTTTGGCGATAAAGACGCAGGGATTCTCGGTTGAACAGGGTTTATTGGTGAGCGTGACTTTTTTATCCTGCGCATCGTAAAGCTGCGGGGAAAGGTTATCTTCTGGCAGTGTATTGCCGTTGCGGTCAGTGTCATCACCGAAGCTGTCAGTGACGTCGAGATCCATCACCACGCCATCAACGCCGTCTGCCTGGGCGCTGGCTTCGTGGCTGTGATTGTTCTCTTCAGGTACATCCGCAATATTGTTGACGATCAGCTCAATTTTACGGTCTTGCTGCACGGTGATTTCCACCACACCGGAATTCTGCCGATTACCCTTTTCATCCTCCAGCGCCAACCGTACCCGCCAGGTATTCAGCTTTTCCTGCTCTGCTTTATCGGAACTGTACTGCCAGGCGGGCAGCACCAGATTCCAGTGGTTGTTGTTACCTTCAGTGATGGTATTCGCTTTAACAACAGGCATGACCAGCGTGCGGGCAGCGTTATTTTTCGCCTGCCACGAGGCGGAAATAATTTTGTAATGATGGTTGATCAGCGCGTTGATGGTCCATTTACATTTTTCCAGTCCAACCGCTTCTTCTGGCGTGTCTTTAATCACACATTCCGGGTGCTCATTGGTGGCGTCCGCTTTAAGCCACAAGGTGACATCAAGTGGGTCTTTTTCTTTGTATTCCAGCACGATAAAGTTATTACGTTCGACGAAGTCATGGCGGCTCCCCATCAGCGAGTGAGCGACTTTGACGTTATCGCTATTCAGTTGATCTTTTAGCGGAACACCGAACTGATAATTAATCGTGGCGTTAACACTAAGATCACTGTTATCTCCAGTGCCTGCTTTATAGTCCGCCCCGACTGTCAATAACGGAACTGGTTGATAGTTCACGCCGAGCGTCACTGCATAGGGATCTTTTTCTAAATTATCGGTGCCGAACAACGCAACTTCGTCACCATAATATTGCTCGAAAACAACTTTGCCCCCCAACTGTGGATAAGAAGGTAGCCAGGCTTCCGCACGAACATCCCAACCACGCGCAGGTCGTTCTAAATAGAAGTCGAAATCTTTTGAATCTTTCCAGTCAGAAAGTGGATGATAATAGTTACCAGAAAGTTTTAAATAATCCGTCCAGGCTTCAGTCCCTAACCCTAAACGGCGATGTCCACGAGTGAAATCATAATCATAAAATATATTTCCACCCAATAACCATTTGTCAAAATTATGTCTAACGCCGAAGCCAATATTACCTATCGTGCGTTCCTCTTTACGTTGAGCGGATAACTGGCTGAAATAAACACTTTTTTGAGAATCATATAAAGGAACAAAATAGTCGATTGAACTGCCGTCCAGCGAGCCATCCTGACCGATAGAAAGATTCGAACGGACTTTACCGTATGGAGAAAGCGCACCTTCGATATAAGACTGTGCAGATGAGGTGATTTGCCCTTGCAGATAGCTTCTTGCTTGAGATTCCAGAGCTTCTGGGGTCAGGTTCTCAAATCCCTGCTGGGCGGATTCGGCGACGTAGTTGACACCACGCTCTTTCAAGGATTTACCTTTATTATTTTGTTCTTCTTGTAAGGCAGCTTCGCTTCCCAAATCCGGTAATGAAGAGTCACTTTGCTTAACATTTATCTCTGGTGTCGCATAAGCAGCACCAGAGATAAAAATTAGCATAAAATAGCGTATCCATCGCAACATGCCTTTTCCCTGTAACGATTTTATAATCTGAAATCAGCTTCGGCATTGTATTCCAGATAGTTCAGATATTACACATCAGAAATGCTAAATATATTCTTAAAGTTATAACAATGGGAGTTTGTTCACTCTAATTACGTGTTAAGCTAATAGAAATTGGCTCATTATATTTATACTAGGAATATATAAAAGAAAAATATATATTCCCGTGATATTAAGCAGTGGTAAATTCAACGCGCTTTTTAGAAATTAAACCGTGTCCATTCTGGCAGAAATAATCCACCGCGCCACAGGCTTTTAATACCTGTAACGGCTGATGACAGTCAGGGCAAAGCGCCTGAACAGTGAAATCTTTATCGCAAGTTGTGCAGTGAGCCGTCTCGCCATTGCGTTCGAGAGGGTTTTGGCAGACAGGGCAGTTGAGTTCCATATTTGTTCCTCGCGATTGGTTGGGTTTCTCTTCCTGGATGGCAAGAGAAACCCAATAAGTAATTACTTACTTTTCTTGATGTGCTTCATCAGACGCTTACGTTTACGCATCTGGGTCGGCGTCAGAGTGTTACGCTTGTTCGCATACGGGTTTTCCCCTTCTTTGAACTGAATACGAATCGGCGTACCCATCACGTCCAGAGATTTGCGGAAGTAGTTCATCAGGTAACGTTTGTACGAGTCAGGCAGGTCTTTCACCTGGTTGCCGTGAATCACCACAATCGGCGGGTTATAACCACCGGCGTGGGCATATTTCAGCTTCACACGACGACCGCGTACCAGCGGCGGTTGGTGATCTTCAACAGCCATCGTCATGATGCGCGTCAGCATAGAGGTCCCCACACGACGGGTGGAGCTGTCATACGCTTCACGTACTGATTCAAACAGGTTACCAACACCGCTACCGTGCAATGCAGAAATAAAATGCACACGGGCGAAGTCGATAAAGCCCAGACGGAAGTCCAGCGTCTCTTTCACCTGCTCTTTCACTTCCTGGCTCAGGCCGTCCCACTTGTTCACCACAATCACAAGTGAGCGCCCGCTATTGAGAATAAAACCAAGCAGGGAGAGATCCTGATCGGAAATACCTTCGCGTGCGTCAATCACCAACATCACAACGTTGGCATCTTCAATCGCCTGCAATGTTTTGATTACCGAGAACTTCTCTACCGCATCAGTAATTTTTCCGCGTTTACGCACGCCCGCAGTATCAATGAGTACATACTCACGTCCGTCACGTTCCATCGGAATGTAGATACTGTCACGCGTCGTGCCTGGCATGTCGTAAACCACGACGCGCTCTTCACCCAGGATACGGTTAGTGAGTGTAGACTTACCGACGTTTGGACGACCAACAATCGCCAGTTTGATCGGCAGACTTTGCGGGTCGAAGTCGTCTTCCTCTTCTTCTTCACCGTTCTCTTCCGCTTCAAATTGCGCCCAGTATTCAGCGTCTTCGTCGACTTCTTCTTGCGGTGCGAGATCTTCCATCCACGGCAGCAGCACGTGCTCCAGCAGACTTAATACGCCACGACCATGCGAAGCGGCAATTGGGTAAATTTCACCTAAACCAAGTGAATAAAAATCAACAATTGCTTGATCCGGGTCCAGTCCATCGGTTTTGTTCGCCACCAGGAAGGTTGGCTTTTCACGGGAACGCAAATGTTTGGCAATGGCTTCATCCGCAGGCATCAGACCCGCGCGCGCATCGACCATAAACAGTACAACGTCCGCCTCTTCAATCGCCAGCAGCGATTGTTCCGCCATGCGGGTTTCTACACCGTCTTCTGTACCGTCAATCCCGCCGGTATCAATACAGATAAACTCGCGGCCTTCAATTTCCGCACGACCGTACTTACGGTCACGAGTCAGACCCGGGAAATCCGCAACCAGCGCATCTCGGGTGCGAGTTAGACGGTTAAATAACGTGGATTTTCCTACGTTAGGGCGCCCGACAAGCGCGACCACAGGTACCATGTTTAAAGCCTCATTTTTATAAATCATCAGACAACGCACGCTATTTTCGCGTCGTTGTTAAAAACAGGAAAACGGCTCCTGTCCAGGAGCCGTTTTCAAAGTGAACGACAGAGACGATTAACGTGTAATGGAGTACACGGTTCCGTCTTTTGCCTGGATCAGCAGTTTGCCATCAGCGGCAACCGGGTCAGTCTGGAAACCAGAGCTATCAACTTTTTGTTGGGCAACGAAACGTCCATCTTCCACATTAATCCAGTGCAGATAACCTTCGCTATCACCCACCACCAGGTTGCCATTATACAACACCGGGGAAGTCAGCAGGCGGTGCAGCAGATCGCTTTGTGTCCACAGCGTCACGCCACCATCGATGGTCAACGCCATTACCCGGTCATTTTGATCAACCAGATAGATACGGTTACCGTCAACGATGAAATCATTCACCGAGCCCAGTTCGCGTTTCCACATAATCTGACCACTGCGCAAATCAAGCGCCGTCAGGTTACCATTATAGGCCAGCGCGAAAACAACACCGTTCACAACTACAGGCGTAGTATCAACATCGCTCAGACGGTCAATTTCGGTAGAACCCGTCGCCTGGGAGATACGCTGTTGCCAAATCATCTGTCCCTGCTGCATCAACACAGCACTGACGCGACCATTATCGCCACCAACGACTGCCGCACCAAATGCGGTTGCTGGCGCAGACTCGCCACGCAGAGAGAGCGAAGGCATATCAAGGTTAACGGTCCATTTAACAGCGCCATCAGCTTCGTTCAGCGCCTGCAACTGGCCGTTGCTGGTGTGAATCAACACCAGACCATCGCTGACCACCGGGCGAGAAAGTGCTTCACCCGCTACTTTGGTTTGCCATGCCACAGTACCATCGCTGGTATTCAGCGCGTAAACCTGCGCTTTTTCGCTGCCAATATAGACATGACCACCTGCGACGGTCACGCCGCCGGAAAGTAATGCCGGCTCTTTAGATAACCAGCCATCTTTTTCAGCCAGGCTGACAGACCAGATTTCTTTACCGTCATCCGCATTCATCGCCTTTACCAAACCAGCGCGATCGGCTGCATAGACAACGTTATCCGCCAGTGCCGGATGAAGATTAGAGTAGAAGTTACCAATGCCGCTACCAACGGAAGTGCTCCACGCCGTGGTCGGCGTAAACTGGTTTTCAACGGTCGGCAATGGGGACATCTTGACCACATCTTCTTCACTGTTAAACAGCGAACAGCCGCTTAAAAGGGTAACGGAAAGCACTCCTGGCAGCAGTAATTTACGCAATTGCATCGGGTCCCTCTCAGATGGACAAATTATTAATTTTCATCTGCATCATTTCACTCAGTGCCGGGGTCACATCGCTTTTCACGCCTGCTTCCCACGCACTACGCGCACCTTGCTTATCACCTTTGCTCAGTAATGCTTCACCACGCAAGTCGGCAACAATAGCAGCCCAACCTTCACCTTTAATGGTATCGAGGGTTTTCAGCGCGGCATCAGTCTGCTTGAGCTGCACCTGAACTCGGGCAAGACGCAGATTTATCACGGCTTTGAGATTTTCATCGCTCGTGTCCGCCAACCCTTGTTGCAATTGAGCGGCGGCTTTCTCTAGTTCATTTTTGTCAACAAATTGCTGCGCAAGTTCCAAAGAAGCCAGCGCGCCGTAAGTATTTTTATTTTCAGCAGCGAATTTTTCCGCCGCCGGGATGCTGTCAGGTTTGCCTTCGCTAACTGCGGTAACCGCATTTTGATAGGCAAGAGAAGCGGAGCGTGCAGACTCAACCTGATGGCTGTTCCAGTAGCGCCAGCCAATCAGTGCGCCAACGCCTAAAATCACCCCAACAGCCAGTGCCTTTCCATTTTCAGCAAAAAAGCGTTTAACCGCTTCAACCTGGTCGTTTTCGTTCTCGTAAATTTCCACGCTGTCCTTCTCCTTCCTTAACTCAGTAACGTGTGCAAATGCGCGGCTACGCTATCCTGCGCAACTGCCGTTTGCTCACCAGAGCGCAAATCCTTCACTACTGCCGTACCATTAGCCACTTCGGACTCACCCAGCACCACAGCAACGCGGGCACCCCATTTATCAGCGCGGGCAAACTGTTTCTTAAAGTTGCCGCCGCCGTGGTTGGTCATCAGTTTCACGCCCGGTAATTCATCACGCAGACGCTCTGCTAATGCCATAGCCGCAGATTGTGTATCAGTACCCGAAGCCACCAGGTATATATCGACAACAGGATCGGCTTTAAATTCCGGATTAACTGCCTGAACTAACAACACCAAACGTTCCAGGCCCATCGCAAAACCGACTGCCGGTGTGGCGCGACCGCCCAGTTGTTCCACAAGACCGTCATAACGACCGCCTGCGCACACGGTGCCCTGGGAACCGAGGCTGTTAGTGACCCATTCGAAAACGGTACGATTGTAGTAATCCAGACCACGCACCAGACGCTGGTTTACGGTATAGGCAATACCTGCGCTCTCAAGCAGTTTGCACAAACCGTCAAAATGCTCGCGAGACTCCTCATCCAGATAATCGCCCAACGCCGGAGCGTCGTTGAGAAGCGCCTGCACTTCCGGATTTTTAGAATCCAGCACACGCAGCGGGTTGGTATACATGCGACGTTTGCAGTCTTCGTCCAGTTTTTCTTTATGCTGTTCAAGGAACGCAACCAGCGCATCGCGGTAATTGGCACGTGCTTCCAGCGAACCGATAGAGTTCAGCTCAAGAGTTACGTGTTCGGAGATACCCAGCGCGCGCCACCAGCGGGCAGTGAGCATAATCAGTTCGGCGTCGATATCGGGGCCTTGCAGACCGAAAACTTCGCACCCCAACTGATGGAACTGACGATAACGCCCTTTCTGCGGACGCTCGTGACGGAACATCGGCCCGATATACCACAGACGCTGTTCCTGATTGTACAGAAGACCATGCTCGATGCCGGCGCGTACACAGCCCGCCGTCCCTTCAGGGCGCAAAGTCAGGCTGTCGCCATTGCGATCCTCAAAGGTGTACATCTCTTTTTCAACCACGTCGGTGACTTCACCAATCGCACGTTTGAATAGCGGGGTCTGCTCTACAATCGGCAAGCGGATTTCACTGTAACCGTAGCTGCCGAGCACGTTTTTCAGTGTGCCTTCAATGCGCTGCCAGATGGCCGTTTCGCCAGGCAGGTAATCGTTCATGCCGCGAATGGCTTGAATGTTTTTTGCCACGTTTATTCTCTTTCTGAATATAAAAATGAACCCTCAACGCTTCCCTCAATGTTTCGGGAGCCATGCGGGTTCAATCATACACGGGAAGCGAGGCGCTTCCCATCACGTTATTATTTTTCAACCTGCTGAACGTCAATTCGACGCGCTTCGTCCAGTTGGCTGGCTTTCGCACGAATGCGTGCTTCCAGCTGGTCGATCATGTCGTTGTTGTCCAGACGGTCTTTGCGCACGCCATCTTCATAGAGGCCGCTTTTCTTGTTGCCGCCCGTAACGCCAAGCGTAGAAACCAGCGCCTCGCCCGGGCCATTCACCACGCAGCCAATAATCGAAACGTCCATCGGGGTAATGATATCTTCCAGACGTTGCTCCAGCGCGTTAACCGTACCGATAACGTCAAATTCCTGACGCGAGCAGGTCGGGCAGGCGATGAAGTTGATGCCGCGCGAACGGATGCGCAGCGATTTCAAAATATCAAAACCGACTTTGATCTCTTCGACCGGATCAGCCGCCAGCGAGACGCGCAGTGTGTCGCCAATACCTTCCGACAACAGCAGACCTAAACCAATAGCCGATTTCACCGCCCCGCTGCGTGCGCCACCGGCTTCGGTGATCCCCAGGTGCAGCGGCTGATCGATCTGTTTTGCCAGCAGACGATAAGACTCAACGGCGAGGAAAACGTCAGACGCTTTCACGCTGACCTTGAATTGATCAAAGTTCAGACGATCGAGATGATCAACATGGCGCATGGCAGATTCCAGCAGCGCCTGCGGCGTCGGTTCGCCATACTTTTCTTGCAAATCTTTTTCCAGCGATCCGGCGTTAACACCAATACGAATCGGAATGTTTTTATCGCGCGCACAGTCAACCACCATGCGAATGCGTTCTTCATTACCGATATTGCCAGGGTTAATGCGCAGACAGTCAACACCGTATTCCGCTACTTTCAGCGCAATGCGATAGTCGAAGTGGATGTCGGCTACCAGCGGCACGTTAACCTGCTGCTTGATGAGCTTGAACGCTTCTGCCGCGTCCATCGTCGGTACAGAGACGCGAACGATATCAGCGCCGACACGTTCCAGCGCCTTAATTTGATTGACCGTAGCTTCGACATCTGTCGTACGCGTATTGGTCATGGACTGTACGGCGATGGGTGCACCATCGCCAATCGGCACATTCCCAACGTAAATACGTGTTGATTTTCTACGTTGAATTGGAGCCTGGTTATGCATGAAAAATCTCCCGCGTTACCCGTCTGTTACTGCGCCGGTGATTGTTCGGCATTGAGGGTCAGACGCGCAACCTGGTTAGTTCTGATAAAACGACTCAGATCGACAGGTTTCCCTTGATACTGGATCTGCACTGCAGCTGGGGCACCAATTTTCAGTTTATACGGTGCCTGACCGCTTAAATTCAAATTACCGCCTTTACGCTGCATCCCGCTAAACAGTTTTTTGCCGGTAGAATCGGTGACTTCCAGCCAGCAATCAGCAGTAAAGTTCATCACCAGCGCATTAGGATCAGCCGCTGGAGTGGTCACGCCAGCCTGATCGATTGGCAACGGCGCTGCGCCATCTGGCGTTGTTGTTGCGACCGGAGCCGCTGGTGTAGTAGCCGCGATATCAACATTTGCCTGTGAAGGAGGAACAACTGCGTCCTGCTGCGGCGCTACAGCGGGTGCTGGCGTCGTCACGGCTGGCGTTTGCGTGTTCGTGGCGGTGGAATCTACAGCCGCAGGCGATGTAGTCATCTGGGTTTCGGTAGCAGACGTATCTAACGGTACACTCTGGCTCTGGTTATTATTCAGCTCCGCAGTGGATTGATCAGCCATAGTGCTGATCTCTTCCTGCTGGGCTTTGTGATCCTGCCACCACCAGGCGCCGCTCAGGCCAATCACCACAAACAGCACCAGCCAGGTGAAAGTCATCAGCCAGCCATCGCGTTTTTTGCGGCGTTTGCCGAGGGAAAAACTCTGCATTGGCGCAACTTTTGCCGCCCGCAGTGGTGCCTGCTTTTCCAGTCCCGGCAGCAGTTCTTCTTCCGGAATATGAACCAGACGCGCATAAGAGCGGATATACCCGCGCAAGAATGTTGAAGCAAGATCGGCTGGCGCCTTATCTTCTTCAATGTCGCGTACCGTGGAAACCTTCAAACAAAGTCGTTCGGCAACGGCTTGCTGGCTAAGTCCAAGTTGTTCACGGGCATTACGCAAGCGAGCGCCGGTGGTAAGTGCTTCATTTTGGTCGTGCGTGGCTTCAGTATTCATTCGCTGCAGGTACGTTTAAAAGAGAATTGGGATGCCGGTGAACCATCACGCCCACCCACACCGCGAAACATCCGTAAAGTTAACCTTTATCATACAGTATAAGACTGTCTGTGTGCTCGTGACAAAGCCCACATGAATCAAAGCTAACTTACTGTTGCATCGTTACATACTGCCTTAAAGTCAGCAAAAACGCACCGTTAATATTGATCAGACAATTGCAACTTAATGCTACATTCATAAAACATTACGCCACGGTACATAAAGTAACCGTGGCGTAATAACTATCAGACCGTTTTAATGTCGATAGCTTCACCCTGCATCCGTTTACGCAGAGTACGTTTAGTACGGTCAATGACATCACCTGCCAGCTGACCACAGGCGGCGTCGATATCATCACCACGAGTTTTACGCACAATGGTGGTGAAACCGTAGCTCATCAGCACTTTTGAGAAACGGTCGATACGGCTGTTCGAACTGCGTCCATACGGCGCGCCGGGGAACGGGTTCCATGGGATCAGGTTAATCTTACACGGCGTATCTTTCAGCAGTTCAGCCAGTTGGTGCGCATGTTCAGTGCCATCGTTAACGTGGTCAAGCATCACGTACTCGATAGTGACGCGCCCCTGGTTCGCATTGGATTTCTCCAGATAACGGCGCACTGCAGCAAGGAACGTTTCGATATTGTACTTTTTGTTGATTGGTACAATTTCGTCACGAATTTCGTCGTTCGGCGCGTGCAGGGAAATTGCCAGTGCAACGTCAATCATATCGCCCAGTTTATCCAGCGCCGGAACTACACCGGAAGTGGAAAGCGTCACGCGACGTTTAGACAGGCCAAAACCGAAATCATCAAGCATGATTTCCATCGCCGGAACGACATTGTTCAGGTTGAGCAGCGGCTCGCCCATACCCATCATCACTACGTTAGTGATCGGACGCTGACCGGTGACTTTTGCTGCGCCGACGATTTTCGCCGCACGCCACACCTGGCCGATAATTTCCGACACCCGCAGGTTGCGGTTAAAGCCCTGCTGGGCGGTGGAACAGAATTTACACTCCAGCGCACACCCCACCTGCGAGGAGACGCAAAGCGTGGCGCGGTCGTCTTCCGGGATATACACCGTTTCGACGCGCTGATCGCCAACGGCAATCGCCCATTTAATGGTGCCGTCAGATGAACGCTGTTCTTCAACCACTTCCGGTGCGCGGATTTCCGCCACCTCTTTCAGTTTGCCACGCAACACTTTGTTGATGTCGGTCATCTCATCAAAGTTGTCGCAGCAATAGTGATACATCCACTTCATCACCTGATCGGCGCGGAAGGGTTTTTCACCTAAATCTTTAAAAAACTCCCGCATCTGCTGACGGTTGAGATCCAGCAGGTTGATTTTTCCATCTTTCGTGGTGACGTTTTCAGGTGTGACTAATTGTTCAGACATATGCTATTCCGGCCTCGTTATTACACGTTATGGCCCCTGGAGGGTTGAAAAAAGAAACGCCCCGGTGAGCGGCTGCTCGTCCGGGGGCGCTGCATTGTACAAATTCTGGCGCACGGATGCCACGTTTGCACGCGGCATTTACGAAATTATTAACGAGTGCGCGGGCACACTTCGCCTTCACCGAAGAAGTAGGCGATTTCGCGAGCGGCAGATTCTACGGAATCAGAGCCATGTGTGCCGTTTTCGGTCAGGCTGTCAGCGTAGTCTGCGCGCAGAGTTCCCGCCAGAGCGTTCGCCGGGTTGGTCGCGCCCAGCAGATCGCGGTGACGCTGAACGGCGTTTTCACCTTCCAGCACGGAAACGACGATCGGACCAGAGGTCATGAACTCAACCAGACCATCAAAGAACGGTTTCCCATCGTGTTCAGCATAAAAGCCACGAGCCTGTTCAACGGTCAGGTGCAGCATTTTGGTGCCGACAATTTTGAACCCTGCAGCTTCAAAGCGCGCAAAGATATTACCAATGACGTTTTTTGCTACCGCGTTCGGTTTGATGATGGAAAAAGTACGTTCAATAGCCATTTTTACCTCTGTAAATTATTCTGTTGTTGTCTGTACCAGCGTACGAGATGGCGCGGATTATAATGAGCAACAGAGCCGTTGACCATTGACGAAGGTAACATTTTTTTAAAATAAACCTAGTTTAAGCAACAAACATGGTGAAAACAGACTATTGCATAACAAATCTCACTGTCGCTACCTGCCCCACTTCATCCATTACCAGCAATTGATAATTGCCTTTTTCCGTTAAATGCAGAGTCACACTGCGCCCACGTTCAGCTAACGGTTCGCCATTCAGAAACCACCAGCGTTCTCCGGCACCACCGCTGGATTGCACCGGCAAAGTCGCTTCCGCCGCACCAGGTAAACGCTTGATAATGGCGCCATCACGGATGCCAGTCAGTTGCAGCGGGAGTTGGGCGTCGTGACCATACGGTGGGCAAATTGTCGAGACCGCTGGCAAGCGTGCGGCACGGCGTTCCGATGCGGGCAGCCAGGGTTCCAGCGGTAGTGGCCAGACATTCATCATTTCTTGTCGCGCCTGCGGGCAATCGGCGGCAACGCGTTTGCCATTATCATCCAGCCAGATGGGAAAGCGGATGCCATTAATCCCTTCTTGCTCTGGCAGTAACAGGGGTGGCGGCTGGCTTCCATCCAATAACCAGGTTGCCAGACGACGACGGCAATTACTGTCACCCACGGGCAAAGACTGCCCACCTGGCCAACAGATAACACCACGAGTGACGGAATTCGGGCGCGGATCTTCCGGCAGATTTGCACTGCGTGACAGTAAGATATTATTGACCTGATTCATCAACGGTACGGCGCTGGCAAAACCAAACTGACCGACAACGGGCGTGCCATCCGGCCTGCCAGTCCATATTCCTATCACATAGCGAGCATTTACACCTATCGCCCATGCATCGCGATAGCCATAACTGGTTCCTGTTTTCCACGCCAGTGGTACAACGCGCGGCAAGGCGCCGTCCGGCAGGGGCTGCGCTTCATCAGCCATGATCCGGCGAATGATCCACGCGGCGCCCGGCGACATTAAGGGGCGTTCAAGCAGGGGATCGTCAGGCTGTAAGCGCAATTTGCCTGCCTTGCCGTGGCGAGCAAACGCGGTATACGCTGCCGCCATATCTTCCAGTTTTGCACCTGCGCCGCCGAGGATCAGCGAAAGGTTCGGCGCAGCACCGTTGGGCAGGTACAACGGCAATCCAACATTGCGTAATTTTGCCGCAAACCGTTTCGGGGCATAGGCTTCCAGCACCTGCACGGCAGGTAAGTTCAGCGATCGCACCAGCGCCTCACTCATGCTGATCGGGCCATGAAAACCGCTATCAAAGTTACCTGGTCGGTAATCACCGGTGCGCCGGGGGACGTCTTGCAACAGTGATGCCGGGTGGATCAAGCCTTCATCCAGCGCCAGTCCATAAACAAACGGTTTGAGCACCGATCCTGGCGATCGGATCGCATTGACCATATCGACATGACCAAAGCGTGAATCATCGTTGAGATCAACCGATCCCACCCAGCCGCGAACACGCATATCGGTATGATCAACCACGATCATCGCCAGTGAGCTGCGCGGTGGTAATCGTCCTTTCCAGTTTTGCGCCAGTTCTTCCAGACGTCGTTGAAGACCGGCATTCAGCGTAGTAACGATTTTGTCGCTTTTGCTTTTACCGAGCATCATGCGCGAAAACAGCGGTGCCAGTTGCGGCATTTGTCGGGGTGCCAGCCAGATGGGTTCTTCCCTTGACTCTTTTACCTGCTCACGGGACCACACACCTTGCGCAGCCATCCGTTCGAGCACTTTATTACGCGCGGCTTCGGCACGCTCCGGCCAGCGATCCGGACGAAGACGGCTGGGTGCTTGCGGCAACACAGCCAGCATCGCCGCCTCGGAATAGCTTAAATTCGCAGGCGCTTTTCCGAGGTAAGCCCAGCTTGCCGCACCTATCCCCTGCAACGTACCGCCAAACGGAGCGCGGTTAAGATACAGGGTCAGAATGTCACGTTTAGACAGATGCCATTCCAGTTGAAACGCGCGCCAGAGCTGGCGAATTTTACCGCCAAACGTTTTGGGGTGAGGATCAAGCAGACGAGCAACCTGCATAGTGAGCGTGCTCCCGCCGGAGATAACTCGACCAGAAGTCAGATCCTGCCAGGCAGCGCGCGCCACCGAGAACGGGTTTACGCCTGGATGCTTCCAGAACCAGCGATCTTCGTAATTGATCAGTGCTTCAAGGTAACGCGGAGAAACATCTTCGATAGTCACGGGATAACGCCAGATACCGTCAGCATCGGCGAAACGCCAGAGCGGCGTACCATCCTGCGCCACGACCACACGTGCGGGATTGACTTCATGCAGCGGCAGAGGCCAGAGTTTATCTGCTCCCCACGCCGCCAGAATGATAATAAAGGGCGCGGCTGCCAGCGTTATCCAGCAGCCGCGTTTACTTACCAGACGAGGCATTTACGGTCTGACAATCAACAGATCTTCAGCCGCGCCGGTCGCCCGCCATTGAGGAACATACATCGATTCCACCATCGGCTGCGGCACCTGATACGTTCCCGGCGTCACCGCCCGCGCCAGATATACCAGTGTAACCGGCTGGTATTCATCAACGGCAACCGCCGCCACAAAGCGATCATCACGAAACTCAATGTGCTTAATGCTCGCCTGCTGCATTTGATTAAGCAGGTTTTGCACTTCGCTACCACTTTGCTCCAGACTGGCGTTGCCGTTAGCCAGGTTCTGGTTTTCCAGCTCCAAACCCGCTGGCAGCAAATCAACCACCAGCGCATCTGGCACGCTGTTACTGGCTTTTACCTGCAACCAGACCAGTACCAAATCACCGCTACGTAACGAGTCCAGCGATTTGCTCTTACCGTCAGTACCAAGAATATGGCGCTCGATTTGCAGCACATTACTCGCAGGTAAAGGTGCGGATTGCGGATAACCGCTGGCATCCACACGCAACCATAACGGCTGGGAGCCACTGTTAGTTACCTGCAAAGTTGCAAGTTGATCGCTATTCAGATTGCTGTTTTGCGTTTTCTCGCCAGTCAGCGGCTCGGCAGAGAAAGAGGTTTGCGCCTGCCATTTACCCGGTAAATCCTGTATCGAACGGGCAGCCAGGAACAACGCGTTACTTTCCTGAGTTGATAGCCAGCGTTCACCAAACACCTGCTGCGAAAGTGTATTCAGCAAGGTGTTCTGCTCATCTGGCAGCAGTTTGTTCTCTTCCAGCAAGGAGAGCATTAACGCGTTGTCGCGCAGTGGGCTACCGTAATCGCCCAGCCATTTCCGCTCATCATTACGCGGCGTTTTCAGCGCCAGCGCAATCGCTTCTTCACCACGCGTCGCATCACCCATGGTTTTCAGCGCAACGCCAAGTTGCAGCAGCGGTAAACCAGAAGCGGCATCTGCACGATGCTCCCAGATTTCACGCAGCGCACCCAGCGGAGCCTTTTGCTGACGGGACAACACCAGCGCAGCGTAAGACTGTACGGCGAATTTACTGGCTTTGAGATTATCGGCGTAAGGGATCGACATCATGCCCGGATCTTGTAAATAGCGCAGCAGACGCTCATTCCCTTGGTTAATGGCTTCTGTCGGCACGCTGTAACCCTGCTCACCTGCGCGAACCAGGAAATCCATCACATAAGCCGTCAGCCAGTACTCTTCGTCGCTGTATTTATCCCATAGCGCAAAACCGCCATTATCGCGTTGCATTTGCAGCAAGCGGGAAATGCCAATATCAACTGCCGCACGGCGTTTATCATCACTGTCGCCTTTGATGCCCAACGCCTGTAGCTGGGCTGCATTGGTATAGAGCGACGGGAACAGACCGCTGGTGGTTTGCTCCAGACAGCCGTACGGATATGCTTTTAACTCTTTGATATAACGTGCAATGTTCAGCGGTGGCTTGCCGCTCAACAACAATTGCCCTTCCAGCGTAACAGGCGAGAAGTTTTGCAGTCCGCCAGCCGGAATCGCCCATGTTTCACCAGGCTGCAACACCGTACCATAATTGACTGTTTGTGCCGGGAATGCCGGACGGACGCCAATTTTCCACTGCTTATGCTGATCGGCAACGGTTTCTCCTGGCAAATTCAGGCCACTGATAGTCGCCTGAATTTCACCATCGCCATAACCCGGCAATGCTCGCACCGGGATAAACAGCGTGGTTCGCACGCCTGGCGCTAATTCAACAGGTGCGGGTGAATCGCTTACCAGTTCAACCAAGCCGCTGGCGGTCAGGGCAACGTTCATTTTTTGCGGTTTATCAGTAAGATTAGTGATATCCAGCGTCAGACGCGAAGTGTCGCCACTCGCCATAAAGCGCGGCATGTTCAGTTCGGCTATCACCGGTGCAGCAACAATCACTTTGCTTTCGTTGCTGCCGAAGTCATCTGCCGTCCAGGCTTGCGCCATGACGCGCAATTCACCGTTAAAATCGCCAATCGGCAGTGTAACCGTACCTTCGCCCTGTTCGTTGAGCGTTACCGGCTGTGCCTGTTGCGCGACAATATTGACGTGATTGACCGGTGGCTTACCACCACGTTTCAGTTCATCGCCATCGCCACCAAAACGCAGTGCTGCCAGGCGTCCCTGTCCTTCAATGACCTGACCGTAAATATCGTATATGTCTGCGCCATAGCGTTTCTGACCGAAGAACCCCTGCCACGGATCTGGCGTAACGTAATCAGTAATATTCAACACACCGCTATCAACGGCAGACACCAGCACATTCACCTGTTTTGGCATCTCACCATTTTTATTGCTGGCTTTGATTTTCACAGTTAATGGCTGATTGGGGCGCATTTTTGCCGGTGTTTCCAGCGCCAGATCAAGACGACGGTTTTCATCGCCAAGCGGCAAATGCAACACACCAACCGCACGTTTTGGCGTCGCGGAGCGAGATTTATCGCCAGGACGCACCACCAGCGTACTCAAATAAAGATCATGACGATTCCAGGTTTTATCGACCGGAATCGTCAGATCCAGCCCTTGTGCCGGAACATCAATCTCTTGCCACCACAGCGGCCCTTCACTGGACTCAACCATCGCGTAGCCTTTACCCGCCGTTGGCGCGGCAATATGCAACTTAATGGTATCGCCAGGGCGATAACTGGCTTTATCCAGTTTCATCGTGACGCGATCTGGACGCACCGCACCGCCACCGTCGCTGTTGTCCTGCCAGCTATAGCCAGCCCAGAAACGCACACTACTGACCGCTTCATTCGGCGCTTTGACTTCCAGACGATAAGCGCCCCACTCTACCGGAAAACTGACCTTACCGGTTTCATCCGCCTGAAGATCCAGCGTTTGTTCATTTTCGATCAGATCTTTTTGATCAAACTGAGACTGCCAGCCTTCATCTTCTGACCAGTTCCAGAAGTAATCACGGCGTTCGCGAATCAGACGCACCTGCAAGCCCGACACGGCTTTTTTCACGCCCTGCGCATCGCTATAAACGATATCAAAAGCGGCGTTGCTGCCTTCATCAACAATGGGTTGTTTTACAGTCGTGTCAGTACGGTAATTGTAAACCGATTTCGAGGCGAACTGCGGGCGGATCCCCGGCAATGCATCGGCAGGCCAAATAGCCTGTTCAGCACGGCGCGTCACCGGGCGACCACCCGATTCCAGCAAACTCCCCTGGAGAATAACCTGCAATGGGGAATGCGTTTCCTTCCACTGGCTTTCTGTAGATACTTCGCCGCGCCCTTTATCATCCAGCGTTAACTGAACTTCATCCAGCGTGCGGGAAAGGTTTTCGGCAGCGATATCGCCAAATTCGAAGCCGGGTAATGCAGAAACCGCTTCACGCAGAGGGCGCAGGAAAAGCTGCCCTTGTAATGTGTTGCCGTTCGCGGGCGCACCATAAAGGTAGTAACCCACTACGGAGAATTTCACTTCATCTTTCGGCGCTAACGGGGTTTTCTCGCCAGTCAGATTCAACGCCATGCGCTCTGGCATAAAATCTTCGACGTGGAAATCCCACATCCGATACTGGTTATCGCCAGTGTTAGCGCGAATATGCCACATGCCGGTTGCCGCACTGCTATCCAGTTGCCAGGTAAAGTGATAGAGGCCATTCTCCGGCTGACTAACGACACTACGCAGTACCTGCCCGTCAGGTTTAATCACGTCTAACTTGATGGGTTGATCCGGCAGAGCTTTACCGTCTGCATCACGCAGTAAGCCGTTGAGGATTACTGTTTCACCCGGGCGATAAAGATCGCGCGGGCCAAACATAAAGAACTGTTTGCTATAACCCGGTGCACCAGCAATGTTAAATTCCGCTAAGTCCAGCGCCGGAAGTTTTAAATCGAGCAGCGTTGTCTGACCATCTTTACGTGCCAGCAGTAA
Source organism: Escherichia sp. MOD1-EC6819 (assembly GCF_002965765.1). Classification (NCBI taxonomy): domain Bacteria; kingdom Pseudomonadati; phylum Pseudomonadota; class Gammaproteobacteria; order Enterobacterales; family Enterobacteriaceae; genus Escherichia; species Escherichia sp. MOD1-EC6819. The sequence goes on from NZ_PTRG01000006.1 coordinate 241,465, forward strand.
TGCCGCGTTTTTATTGTTTTCCAGCTGTACATGACCCTGTGCATCACTGGTCGCCTGAGTCAGAATCTGCCCTTTCTCATTTAATAACGAAACTTCAATTCCTTGCTGAGCCGCGCCGTTTTCCAGGCTTTGGGTAAAGATATCCAGACGATTGTGATAACGGTGAGCTGAAATGCCGATATCACTTAACGTAAACAGCGTCGCGGGATTACTGTAATCGTAACGTCCAGCCTGATTCATCACAGCAAGATACACGCCCGCCTGCTGAAGCGGTTTGATATCGCCCAGCGGCAGCAATAATTTTTCACGGGTATTACGCGCAGGATTGAGATCAAAACGTCCGGTGTAAACAAGATCCGCCATCTGCAGGAGTTTGTCTGACTGCCAGTTCGCCAGCGAATTGCGGTATTCCCATTGGCTAATGAATGCTGGCAGAGATTCGGGTTTAACACGGAAGAAGTTAACATCGACATTGTTAACGTTGAGCGCCATTACCGGCAGTCCTTCAACGACTTTTCCAGGCAGCAGCGAACCACGGCTGGCAAAACCGACGCTGGGTTGAATATCGCGGGTGGTGATCGTTTTTTCGTAATCTTTACTGAAGGTTGCGTTATTGAGCGCCTTCATTTCCTGCCCAATAGTCACGATCAAATCACGTTTAGGTTCGAGGTGGCGTAAACGCAGCTCTTTAAGATTATCTGACAGCTCCCAGGCACCATCCACTTTACCGCTCTTTTTATCGACGACATGAACAACACGCGAGAAATCCTGATCCGGGTCGAGGGGGATAGAGAAAGTCAGCACCAGCGTGGCTGCACCATCGAGTTGAACCTCAGAGAGATCAAGCAATGTCAGTGTCTTACCGGCACTCTGTTGTGCCAGCTTTTGCCTCTCCGGTGCAGAGAGTTTTGCAGAACTCGCGTTTTCCGAAGATGTACCTTTAGCAGCTTCAGAAGGGGTATCTTTTTTCACCGCTGTTGGCGCGTTATCGTTGTTGTCGCACCCTGCCAGCGCCAGCATTAACATGCAGGCGGCTATGCGTAACTTTTTCATTTATCATCCCTGCCACAATGGCCCGTTAGCAACGTCGAATAATTATTATGCGTGAGAATTAGCGGTATGTAATTCAGTATCACGTCCACAGAATCTGAATTTTGGTGATAAATGTGGCTCAGGCAGCCAAATCAGCCTCTTTTGCTTGTCGCTTTTCACTAAACGTCCGACAATTTAGCCTACCCCGGCAAAAATGGAGATGCCTATGTCCACGACATGGTTTGTAGGAGCCGACTGGCTCGCCGAACATATTGATGATCCTGAAATTCAGATTATTGATGCCCGCATGGCACCGCCCGGACAGGAAGATCGTAACGTTGCCCAGGAGTATCTCAATGGGCATATCCCCGGCGCAGTATTTTTCGATATCGAAGCTCTTTCCGATCACACCTCCCCGTTTCCGCACATGCTGCCGCGCCCGGAAACGTTCGCCGTAGCGATGCGTGAGTTAGGTGTTAATCAGGACAAACATCTGATTGTCTATGACGAAGGTAATCTTTTCTCAGCCCCGCGAGCATGGTGGATGCTGCGCACCTTTGGCGTGGAGAAAGTGTCGATTCTTGGTGGTGGACTGGCGGGCTGGCAGCGTGATGACCTGCTGTTAGAAGAAGGCGAAGTAGAACTGCCAGAAGGAGAGTTTAACACCGCCTTTAACCCGGAAGCCGTGGTGAAAGTAACCGATGTATTGCTGGCAAGCCATGAAAAAACGGCACAAATTATTGATGCCCGTCCAGCTGCGCGTTTTAACGCTGAAATTGATGAACCTCGCCCTGGTTTACGTCGCGGGCATATTCCTGGTGCGCTAAATGTTCCCTGGACGGAGCTGGTGCGTGAAGGTGAACTGAAGACGACAGATGAACTCGATGCGATATTTTTTGGTTACGGTATCAGCTATGACAAACCGATTATTGTCAGCTGCGGCTCTGGTGTAACGGCCGCCGTTGTGTTGCTGGCACTTGCTACGCTGGATGTGCCAAACGTGAAACTGTACGACGGCGCATGGAGTGAATGGGGGGCGCGAGCAGATTTACCGGTCGAGCCAGTGAAATAAGCTTTCTACAGGCAACAAAAAACCGCCGAATTTGGCGGTTTTTTGTTGCTGGTCTGGTTCGCGGCCTTTCCAGCAGGTTGTATTACTGCAAGTGTATCTCGTCTACTTAATACTCGCGTTAAGCTTCAACGATGTCAAGTAGATAAAAAAGGATAGGTTTTGAATTCATTTGGCTTATTAGTCCGAATTCAGACAAATATAAACAAATCCCGCTCAATATTTAAAATACTAACCGGTAAAAGATATTACTTAAACGTGTAAATTCACTTTTCTTAAAAAAACAAAAAACCGCCAAAATCAGGCGGTTATTTGTTGCCGGTTTGGTTCGCGGCCTTTCCAGCAGGTTGTATTACCGTAGTAATGCAAGCGCGTCTCAGCGGAGACAATACTCGCCAGTAACTCTCTTTTTGTCAAGCAAAAGAGAGTTATTATTGTTCTGTTAGTGTATTATCCACTGCGGCCCTTTCCGCCGTCTCGCAAGCGGGCGCTGGCTTAAGGAAAGGATGTTCCGCGACCGTTAAGGCAAGCGCGTCTCAGTGCTTGCTATCGCGGCAATATCGCCAGTGGTGCTGTCGTGATGCGGTCTTCGCATGGACCGCACAATGAAGATACGGTGCTTTTGTATCGTACTTATTGTTTCTGGTGCGCTGTTTTCCGAAGTAAATAATAACCGGAGTCTCTCTGGTAATAATTTACTGGTGGCTAACATCCTTCAGAGCAGCAAGTAAGCCCGAATGCCGCCCTTTTGGGCGGCATATTTTAGATTATCCGATTCTGTTTAAAATCACGCAGAAATCCACCCCAGCGACGTTCATAGAATGGCGCAATATGTTCGGTAATAAAGTGGCTAATTCCTTTTTCCCCTTTTTTCACCTGGCAAATATCAATAGGTTCATCGCCAGGTAATGTATCGGTCGCTACACTTCCCGCCGCCTGAATAATTTCTTCGATATCACCATCGGCTTCAATGCCAATAAGCAAATTAGGCTGTGCCTCTTCGCTCTCTTTAATTGAACAAATGAAAGCGCGCTTCACCGGCTTAATGGTTTTAAATAAGGTAGTGAGTGAATCAATCATTTGTGCTGGCGGCTCTGCGACTTCCGATAATATCAGCGATTCACCGCCCTCCAGTACTTCCTGGCTGCTCAGCGGATTTCCTTCTTCACCAATCAACAAACTGATTTCACGCGGCATAAATTCTTTACCGGTTGGCAGTTTGGCATTAAGGAAGAGCGTTTCGCCAAGGGTCATCTCAAACAATGTGCGAACGGGCATTACGACAAATGCCTGTTCGTCTTCAACCGCCTGTTGAAGTGCTTCTAACGAGGTAAAAAAAGGAATGACGCTGGTGCCGTCTTCTTTTTCCCAGTGCTGTAAATCAAGCGCGCTATCTTCAACCACAGCCTCGCCCTGCGCCGCCGTACCCGGCACCCAGACGGTGGATTCCAGTAGAGTACGGAAAAAGGCCGGGCGGTGCGCCGGTTCGGTTGCTGCTTTTTCCAGCAGGTCTTCAAGTTCGTTTTTTGTTTCGGACATAAGAACCACAATTCATTCAACGTTCGGGGCACAAGTGCCTGATGCGCCACGCTTATCAGGCCTACAAGGGAGTCGCAATCTATTGGATTTTCGCAATTTGTAGGCCGGATAAGGCGTTTACGCCGCATCCGGCATATTAGTTTACGCCGTTAACAGATTAGCAATCGTGCGCACACCTAGCCCGGTCGCGCCCGCAGACCACTGTTCAACCGGCGATTTACGGTAAGTCGCCGAGCAGTCGATATGCAGCCAGCCTTGCTGATAGTTCTCAACAAAGTGCGACAGGAAGCCCGCCGCCGTGCTCGCGCCTGCCGGATACGCCGCGCTTCCGGTATTGTTCAGTTCCGCAAAGTTAGACGGCAGCTGGCTGCGGTGGAACTCCGCCAGCGGCAGACGCCAGAACGGTTCATTCTCCTGCGCGGCACTCGCCAGCAAGCGACCGGCAAGCGCATCGTCAAAACTGAACAGCGCGTGATAATCATTACCCAGCGCAGTTTTCGCCGCCCCGGTGAGGGTCGCCGCATCAATGATCAGTTCCGGTTTCTGCGCACTGGCATCAATCAGGCCATCGGCCAGCACCAGACGCCCTTCGGCATCGGTGTTCATCACTTCGACTTTTTTACCGTTGCGATAGGTAATAATATCGCCCAGTTTGAACGCGTTGCCGCTGATCAGGTTATCCGCACAGCAGAGGAACAGCTTCACGCGCTTGTTCAGTCCGCGCGTAATGGCAAACGCCAGCGCCCCGGTAACCGTTGCCGCGCCGCCCATGTCCGACTTCATCGAGTCCATAAATGCGGTCTGTTTGATGCTGTAGCCGCCGGAATCAAAGGTGATGCCTTTACCAACCAGGCACGCGTACACTGGCGCTTCTTTATCGCCAGTTGGGTTGTAATCCAGCGCCAGCAATACCGGCGAACGTTCTGAACCGCGTCCGACGGTGTGCAGCCCCATATAGCCTTGTTCGCGTAGATCTTCGCCTTTGGTGATCCGATAAGTCACACGATCGCCTGCGACGTTGCTGATCAGATCAACAGCACGCTGTGCCAGTTGTGATGGCCCCAGTTCTTCCGCCGGTGCGTTGATGGTGTCACGCACCCAGTCGATGATCATTATACGATTATCCAGTTCCTGGCGTTGGGCATCGTCCAGATCCGGCCACTCTACTTTACGCGTGCCTTTCGGAGCTTTGTAACCTTGCCAGAATGCCCAACAACGATCCGCATCCCAGCCTTCACCGCTTAGCTGAACATGTTTGATGCCCAGACCGTCAATTTTGCGCGCTGCACGTTGGATCAGCCCCAGATCGTCTGCCCCGTTCAAATGCAGGGTAATGCCATCATTATTAATGCTGTAAGTCGCTTTTTCTCCCCAGCGCGCGTCGGCAGGTTGGGTAGAGAGGGTAATTTTCATCGCTTCTGTCATTTTAGTTATCCTTATTTGTTTAACAGCAAAACGGGCTACCCCAGGCAGCCCGTTTATTCACTCAGCTTCGTCCAGCCAGACTAACAAAATCGCTTCGAGGATTTTCTCGTTAGATGCCTGCGGGTCGTCGTCGAAATCTTCCAGCTCGCAAATCCACTGATGCATATCGGTGAATCGAACCGTTTTCGGGTCGAGATCGGGATACGCATCGTACAGTGCTTCGCCAATTTCGCGGCTATCGGTCCACTTAAGTCCCATACTAACCTCTGTTAATGCTCACGCGCATGGTTGATAGTGTAACGCGGAATTTCGACCACTAAATCTTCGTCAGTGACACGCGCCTGGCAGCTTAAACGGCTTTCCGGCTCCAGTCCCCAGGCTTTGTCCAGCATGTCGTCTTCCTGCTCAGAACTTTCCGGCAGCGAGTCAAAACCTTCACGCACGATGCAGTGGCAGGTGGTGCAAGCACAGGATTTTTCACAGGCGTGTTCAATCTCGATACCGTTACGCAGCGCAACGTCGAGAATGGTTTCACCGCTATTCGCTTCCAGAACAGCGCCATCAGGGCAGAGATCCTGATGAGGCAAAATAACAATCTTTGGCATATTAAACCTCGTCCACGGAATGGCCTTTCAGCGCACGACGAACCGACTGGTCCATGCGGCGAGCGGCGAAATCCTGGGTTTGTTTGTCTACGTTTTTAATCGCTTGTTCAATGGCATCAACATCATCGCCCTGCGCCACTTCACTCAGGTGAGCGGCAGCATCGTCAATAACCTGACGCTCTGCGGCACTTAACAGCGCGGCATCAGCAGCCAGCGCGCCGTGCAGACTTTCCAGCACACGCGCCGCTTCTACTTTTTGTTCTGCCAGCATTCGGGCTTTTACGTCCTGCTCGGCATAGCTCATTGAGTCTTTGATCATCGAAGCGATTTCGCTATCGGTCAGACCGTAAGAAGGTTTGACCTGAATAGACGCCTCAACGCCGGTGGATTTCTCCATCGCCGTCACGCTCAAAAGACCGTCGGCATCGACCTGGAACGTCACGCGAATATGCGCGCCGCCAGCCGGTAGCGCCGGAATACCACGCAGCGCAAAACGCGCCAGCGAGCGGCAGTCCTGCACCAGTTCGCGCTCACCCTGCATTACATGGATAGACATCGCCGTCTGACCATCTTTAAAGGTGGTGAAATCCTGGGCGCGGGCCACCGGAATCGTGGTATTACGCGGGATCACTTTCTCCACCAGGCCGCCCATGGTCTCGAGGCCCAGCGACAGCGGGATCACATCCAGCAACAGCATTTCGCTGTCCGGCTTGTTACCCACCAGAATATCCGCCTGAATCGCCGCACCAATAGCGACGACTTTATCCGGATCGATGGAAGTCAGCGGCGGACGACCGAAAAATTCGCCTACCCGTTCACGCACCAGCGGCACACGGGTAGAACCGCCAACCATCACCACTTCCAGGACTTCATCAGTCTCAACACCCGCATCTTTCAACGCACGACGACAGGCCAGTAAGGTCCGTTTAACCAGCGGTGCGATCAGTTTGTTGAATTGTTCGCGGCTGATTTCGCCCTGCCAGCCAGCGACGTTAACGGTCACAGAATCCGCATCGCTCAGCGCGATTTTGGCAGCAATGGCGGCATCCAGCAGTTCACGCTGAACACGGTTATCGCTACGGTCAGGAATGCCCGCCTGCTCGCGAATGTAATCTGCCAGCAGATGGTCAAAGTCATCGCCGCCGAGCGCGGAATCACCGCCGGTCGCCAGCACTTCGAACACGCCGCGACTTAAGCGCAGAATGGAAATATCAAACGTCCCGCCGCCGAGGTCATAAACGGCGATCACGCCTTCCTGACCGGAATCCAGCCCGTAGGCGATAGCCGCAGCGGTCGGTTCGTTAAGTAAGCGCAGAACATGCAACCCTGCCAGACGCGCCGCGTCTTTGGTGCCCTGACGCTGGGCATCGTCAAAGTACGCCGGAACGGTGATAACTACACCGTCCAGCTCGCCTGCCAGGGCTTCAGTTGCCCGCGCCGCCAGTGCTTTGAGGATGTCCGCAGAAACGCGCACCGGGTTCAGCAGCCCCGCCGCCGTTTCAATCATCGGCAGGCCGTTTTCGCTGGCCTGGAATTGATAAGGCAGATGTGGATAGCGTTGCTGGATATCAGCCAGCGAGCGCCCCATCAGGCGTTTAACAGAACTAATGGTGTTGGCGGTGTCACACGCTGCGTTAGTACGCGCGTCATAACCCACCGAATGCCCTTGCTGTTGATAGTGAACAACAGACGGCAGCAGGTGACGGCCTTCATGGTCGGCTAACGTTTCGGCCTGACCGCTGCGTACTGTCGCCACCAGCGAGTTGGTTGTGCCCAGGTCGATACCAGCCGCCAGACGACGCTGATGCGGCGCAGCACTCAAACCAGGTTCACTAATTTGTAATAAGGCCATGTTTAGCTTCCAGAAATTAAAAATCGAGCAGTTTTTCTTCGAGTTGTTCGGCACTGCTTCGCAGTTTATCGAGAAAACGCAGCTTACGCACGGTATCCGCCGCCGCGTCCCACGTCTCGTTGTCTAACTGTTCAACCATCAACTGATGGCGCGTATCAAACATCTTTTTAACGCGTTTGATAAAGCTTTCCAGCCGCGCTTCGTCTTTCGCCTGTTCGATCTCGTCCAGTTCTTCACGCAGTTCCAACTGTTCCATCAGGAACGCGGTGTCGCGCACAGTATGCTGCTCGCTGGCGAGATCAAAACCGTGCAATGAAAGCAGGTATTCTGCCCGCATCAATGGATGACGCAGCGTTTGCCATGCCTGGTTAATGGTTGCGGATTGCTGTACGGCGGCGAGTTGTTCCGCCTGGCTTCCGCTGGCGAATTTATCAGGATGATACTGACGTTGTAGATCCTGAAAACGCAGGCTCAGTGCCTGGGTATCGAGTTGATAACGGGCAGGCAAGCCAAAGAGGGTGAAGTAATCCATAACATTCTCAGGGCTGCGATCCGCCGCGATGGCGGCGAATCAGGTAAAACAAACCCCACGCGCAGGCGACCACGGTGGGGTTATCGGTATGCGCATCAGACGTGGAAGCTTTCGCCGCAACCACATTCATCTTTTACGTTCGGGTTGGTGAATTTAAACCCTTCGTTCAGGCCTTCTTTTACGAAGTCCAGTTGCGTACCGTCCAGAAATTGCAGGCTTTTGCCATCGACCACGACTTTCACGCCTTTGTCTTCAAACACGATGTCTTCCGGCGTCGGTTCGTCAACAAATTCCAGTACATAAGCCATACCTGAACACCCGGAGGTTCTCACGCCCAGACGCAGGCCAAACCCTTTACCACGGTTAGCCAGAAAGGTATTTACTCGCGCTGCTGCACTGTCGCTCAGTGTAATCGACATAACCAAACCTCAACTCTTATTTTGCTTCACGTTTGCTTTTATAGTCCGCAATGGCGGCTTTGATCGCGTCTTCTGCCAGAATAGAACAGTGAATTTTCACCGGTGGCAGTTCAAGTTCTTCTGCAATATCGGTGTTTTTGATCGCCTGTGCTTCGTCGAGAGACTTCCCTTTCACCCATTCGGTCACCAGGGAGCTGGAAGCGATAGCGGAACCGCAGCCATAAGTTTTAAAACGCGCGTCCTCAATGATACCTTCATCGTTGACTTTAATCTGCAACTTCATCACGTCGCCACAGGCCGGTGCACCCACCATGCCGCTGCCCACGTTCTCGTCGTTATTGTCAAAGGAACCCACGTTACGCGGATTCTCGTAATGGTCGATAACTTTTTCGCTGTAAGCCATTATAAATTCTCCTGATTCCGATACCGATTAATGATGAGCCCATTCGATGCTGTTCAGATCCACGCCCTGCTTGTACATTTCCCACAGCGGAGAAAGGTCACGCAGACGACCGATGGATTTACGAACTAACTCGATGGTGTAGTCGATCTCTTCTTCAGTAGTAAAACGACCTAAAGAGAAACGGATAGAGCTATGTGCCAGCTCGTCGTTCAGCCCCAGCGCGCGCAGCACGTAGGACGGTTCAAGGCTTGCCGACGTACAGGCGGAACCTGAAGAAACCGCGAGGTCTTTCAGCGCCATAATCAGCGACTCACCTTCAACGTAGTTAAAGCTGACATTGAGAATGTTCGGCGCGCCGTGTTCCAGGTCACCGTTCAGGTAAACTTCTTCGATATCTTTGATGCCGTTCCACAGACGGTTACGCAGACCGCGCAGACGTTCCATCTCGGTCGCCATCTCTTCTTTTGCGATGCGATAGGCTTCGCCCATACCGACGATCTGATGAACAGGCAGTGTACCGGAACGCATACCACGCTCGTGACCACCGCCGTGCATTTGCGCTTCGATGCGTACGCGCGGTTTACGACGCACATACAGCGCACCGATACCTTTCGGGCCATAGATTTTGTGACCGGAGAATGACATCAGGTCAACTTTCAACTGGCTCAGGTCGATAGGCAGTTTGCCCACGCTCTGGGTTGCATCAACGTGATAGATAATGCCACGAGCACGGCACATTTCGCCGATAGCCGCGATATCCTGCACCACGCCGATTTCGTTATTCACGTGCATGATGGAAACGAGGATGGTGTCATCACGCATCGCTGCTTCGAGTTCTTTCAGGTCGATAATACCGTTACGCTGCGGTGCCAGGTAGGTGACTTCGAAACCTTCGCGCTCCAGCTGACGACAAGTATCCAGTACCGCTTTATGTTCAGTTTTACTGGTGATGATGTGCTTGCCTTTTTTCTGATAAAAGTTGGCTGCACCTTTGATCGCCAGGTTGTCAGATTCGGTTGCACCAGAGGTAAAGACGATTTCACGCGGGTCAGCGCCGACCAGATCGGCAATCTGATTACGGGCGATATCTACGGCTTCTTCAGCCTGCCAGCCGAAACGGTGAGAACGGGAGGCCGGGTTACCAAAGGTTCCGTCCATCGTCATAAACTGCATCATTTTCTCGGCAACACGCGGGTCCACCGGCGTGGTTGCGGAGTAGTCGAGATAAATCGGTAATTTCATTGCTCTATAAACTCCGTACATCACTCAATGCAAGGAATCAGGCTACCGGCTGGATGTACGACCGTGTTTACGGAGCGCGATACGCCCCGGCCTGATTCTAATATCTTGTTATCTTTAACCTAACTGTTTCGGGTTTCAGCAAGTTGACAAACTTACGAATCTCCGGGAGCTTACATAAGTAAGTGACCGGAGTGAGTATGTGCAGTCAACGCAGATGCAACACGAAACAGGACGGTTAAATTAAGCGCGTAACTTAACGTCGATCGCGTCTTGTGTGCGGCTGCGTGGCGCGTCGTGAGTATGCTGACGACCAGACACATCCAGCACTTCCTGGTTATTAACCAGTTCGCCTAAAGTAATGTTGTTGAGAAAACCGGTGAGACGGTCGCTCAAATCACGCCACAGCGCGTGGGTCAGGCATTTATCGCCGCCCTGGCAGCCGCCTTTACCCTGACAACGGGTAGCATCTACAGATTCGTCAACGGCGCTAATCACTTCGCCAACGGCGATGCTGCTGGCATCTTTGCCTAACAGATAACCACCGCCTGGTCCACGTACGCTGGAAACCAGACCATTTTTACGCAGACGGGAAAACAGTTGTTCCAGATAAGAAAGGGAAATTCCCTGACGTTCGGAAATATCAGCCAACGGTACCGGGCCTGCTTCGGAGTTGAGCGCAACGTCCAGCATTGCGGTCACAGCATAGCGCCCTTTAGATGTCAGTCTCATGTCTTACTTCACCTCAAACTCGCCCCTGCCCGGGGTTTTTTATTGTAAAAGTGGGGGTATTGCATAGCAGGGTCAAGTCTGACATTCCCGAGTAATTTGGTCAACTATTTACTTGACTGATTTAGTCAGGTATTTAACCTTCAGTGCCATTTTACTATCGCGGTATTTGTACCCATTGTCGGATGCGGCGTGAACGCCTTATCCGACCTACGGTTCTGTACACTTCCAGGACTGATAAGACGCGTTAAACGTCGCATCAGGCGACGGCTGTTATTCGGCCTTGTTACCTTTATTCTGCTGCTCAATAGAAGCCAGAATCCCGCGCAGGATATTCAACTCCTGACTCTCCGGGCGCGCACGGGTAAACAGACGGCGCAGCTTATTCATCACCTGTCCCGGATGGTTTTCACGGATAAAACCAGTTGCCAACAGCGTTTGTTCCAGATGACCATAAAAACGCTCCAGATCATCGACCAGCGGATACGGCGTCTCTTCATGCTCAACTTGCTCACCGTTTTCCTGAGTCGCCAGCCAGGCCATACGCACTTCATAGGCGATAACCTGAACCGCCATCGCCAGGTTCAGCGAACTGTATTCCGGGTTCGCGGCAATGGCGACATGATAATGGCATTTCTGCAACTCTTCATTGGTCAAACCGACACGCTCGCGACCAAAAACCAGCGCCACCGGCGTATTTGCCGCTTCAGCGACGCTTTTCAGACCACATTCGCGCGGGTCGAGCATCGGCCACGGCAGCGTGCGGGAACGTGCGCTGGTGCCAACCACCAGGCTACAACCGGCTAACGCTTCGTCGAGCGTATCGACGATGTGAGCATTACCAATCACATCACTGGCACCCGCTGCCAGCGCGATGGCCTGAGAGTCAGGTTTCACCAGTGGATTAACCAACCACAGATTGGTTAATCCCATTGTTTTCATGGCACGGGCAACGGAACCCATATTGCCGGTGTGTGACGTCTCCACCAGCACAATTCGAATATTTTGCAGCATTGTCTTTCTTCGTCTAAAGATTATTTGCGCATCTTATCATAAAACGAAGACAGATGCCGATCTCGCTGCTATACTCTGCGCCGTTTTCCCGTTCTTTAACATCCAGTGAGAGAGACCGATGCATCCGATGCTGAACATCGCCGTGCGCGCAGCGCGCAAGGCGGGTAATTTAATTGCCAAAAACTATGAAACCCCGGACGCTGTAGAAGCGAGCCAGAAAGGCAGTAACGATTTCGTGACCAACGTAGATAAAGCTGCCGAAGCGGTGATTATCGACACGATTCGTAAATCTTACCCACAGCACACCATCATCACCGAAGAAAGCGGTGAACTTGAGGGTACTGATCAGGATGTTCAATGGGTTATCGATCCACTGGATGGCACCACCAACTTTATCAAACGTCTGCCGCACTTCGCGGTATCTATCGCTGTTCGTATCAAAGGCCGCACCGAAGTTGCTGTGGTTTATGATCCTATGCGTAACGAACTGTTCACCGCGACTCGCGGTCAGGGCGCACAGTTAAACGGCTATCGTCTGCGCGGCAGCACCGCTCGCGATCTCGACGGTACTATTCTGGCAACCGGCTTCCCTTTCAAAGCGAAACAGTACGCAACCACCTACATCAATATCGTTGGCAAACTGTTTAGCGAATGCGCTGACTTCCGTCGTACCGGTTCTGCGGCGCTGGATCTGGCTTACGTAGCCGCTGGTCGCGTTGACGGTTTCTTCGAAATTGGTCTGCGCCCGTGGGACTTCGCCGCAGGCGAACTGCTGGTTCGTGAAGCAGGCGGGATCGTTAGCGATTTCACCGGTGGTCATAACTACATGCTGACCGGTAACATCGTTGCAGGTAACCCGCGCGTAGTAAAAGCCATGCTGTCAAATATGCGTGACGAGTTAAGCGACGCTCTGAAGCGTTAATGACTCTGGCGGGTGGTATCACTCACCCGCCCTCGCCTTTCAGGCGCTATTCCGAAATACTTCCTCACCACTTTACTTTCTTTCGCCACTCTCCCACCATCTTCCGCCGATTAATGGATTATAAAGAAGTCGCAAGGAAAGGTTATGGCACTGCCCGTGAACAAACGCGTTCTCAAAATTCTGTTTATCCTCTTTGTTGTTGCCTTCTGTATTTATTTAGTACCACGCGTAGCCATCAACTTCTTCTATTATCCTGACGACAAAATTTACGGCCCTGAACCCTGGTCTGCAGAATCCGTCGAATTTACGGCTAAGGACGGTACTCGTCTGCAAGGCTGGTTTATCCCCTCTTCGACGGGTTCCGCTGACAACGCCATCGCAACCATCATTCATGCTCACGGCAATGCCGGAAACATGTCCGCCCACTGGCCGCTGGTCAGTTGGTTACCCGAGCGCAATTTCAATGTTTTTATGTTTGACTATCGCGGGTTTGGTAAATCAAAAGGCACGCCGTCCCAGGCTGGATTACTGGACGATACGCTAAGCGCCATCAGCGTGGTGCGCCATCGCAGTGATGTAAACCCACAACGGCTGGTGCTGTTCGGGCAGAGTATTGGCGGGGCAAATATTCTGGATGTTATTGGTCAGGGAGAACGTGAGGGCATACGTGCGGTGATCCTCGACTCCACGTTTGCCTCTTATTCGACCATCGCCAACCAAATGATCCCTGGCAGTGGCTATTTACTTGATGAGAGTTATAGCGGCGAAAATTACATCGCCAGCGTCAGCCCGATCCCGCTTTTACTGATTCACGGTAAAGCCGATCATGTTATCCCGTGGCAGCACAGTGAAAAATTGTATGGCCTGGCGAAAGAGCCAAAACGCCTGATTCTAATCCCTGACGGCGAACACATTGATGCCTTTTCGGAACGTCATGGTGATGTTTACCGCGAGCAGATGGTGGATTTTATTCTCAGTGCATTGAATCCCGGGAATTCCCACTAAGAATAAAACAGCAATAAATCACATTAACACATGGTATTAAACTGATCATATCGGTTTAAATCGATAAAAATTCTGTGATGTCTGCCAGCATTTCTGATAATTAGCATTCCATTCACCATTTCCCTAAGCAAACTTTAGCTATTCTTATCAATTATGCTTATGGGAGATCTACAGATGATGCCTACACTTGCTCCACCATCTGTCCTTTCTGCTCCCCAGCGCCGCTGCCAGATCTTGCTGACACTATTTCAGCCGTGGTTGACCGCCACCACGGCCACTCTCAGCGAGCTTAATGGTGTGGATGATAATATTGCGGTTCGCGATATCAGCGAAACAGGACGGGAAATCCTCCGCTATCACCAGCTCACGCTCACCACTGGCTATGACGGTAGCTACCGGGTCGAAGGTACAGTACTTAACCAACGTTTATGTTTATTTCACTGGCTACGACGCGGTTTCCGTTTATGTCCATCATTCATCACTAACCGTTTCACTCCGGCCTTAAAGGAAGAACTGAAGCGCCGTGGGATTGCTCGTAACTTTTACGACGATACCAACCTGCAAGCTTTAGTTAATCTCTGTGCACGACGGTTGCAAAAATGCTTTGAAGCACGTGATGTTCATTTTCTGTGCCTGTATCTGCAATATTGCCTGCTACAACATCACGCCGGGATCTCGCCACATTTTAACCCGCTGCAACGTCGATGGGCTGAGTCCTGTCTTGAGTTTCAGGTAGCACAGGAAATTGGTCGCCACTGGCAACGCCGGGCACGCCAGCCTGTTCCACCAGATGAACCGTTGTTTATGGCGTTGCTCTTTTCCATGTTGCAAGTTCCCAACCCGCTGCAGGATGCTCATCAGCGCGATCGGCAATTACGTCTGGCCATTGTTCGTTTGGTACAACGTTTTCGTGAGCAGGGAAATGTTCGTTTCTATGATGAACAGGGGTTATGCGATCAGCTTTATACTCATCTCGCTCAGGCATTACGTCGTAGTTTGTTTGCCATCGGTATTGATAACACCTTGCCAGAAGAGTTCAGCCGACTTTACCCACGCCTGGTTCGTACAACTCGCGCGGCGCTAACCGGGTTTGAAAATGAATACAATGTCCGTTTTTCCGATGAGGAAAGTGGCCTGGTAGCGGTGATTTTCGGCGCATGGCTGATGCAAGCAAATGAAATTAACGAAAAAAAGATTATTTTGTTGACGGGCAATGACAGTGAAAGAGAAGCGAATATTGAGCAGCAATTGCGCGAACTTACACTATTGCCACTCAATATTAAGCATATATCGGTGAAGACATTTTTACGAAATGGCGCCCCGAAAAATACGGTGCTGATTATTACCCCTTATACCATCCCTTTGCCGCTCTTTTCGCCGCCGCTGATTCATACGAATCAGATCCTGACCGCACACCAACAGGAGCAGATCCGTAAAATGCTGGAATAATCAGCATGAGGGAACCACTTTCGGGCGCAAAAAAATTGCCGGAAGCGCCACCAGCGCCATCACCCAAAACACGCCATGTCCGAGATATTGATACAGGAAACCGGCGAAAACGGTCATGATAGCGATACTGCCGCCCATCGCGACGGCAGAATAAACCGCCTGTAAACGGATAACCTCGCTTCCCTGACGAGCGGCAATGTAGCGCATGGCGGCCAGGTGGCACACGGTAAAGGTGCCGCAATGCAGAATTTGCACCACTATCAGCCACGGTAGCTCAGTGCTTGCCCCCATAATGCCCCAACGTACTACCCCGCAAATCGCCGAAATCAACAACATATCGCGGGCGCTACAGCGACGGAAAAGTTTGTTACTCAGCGCAAAGATAATGACTTCCGCCACCACACCAAGCGACCATAAATAGCCCACCGCCGAAGCCGAGTAACCCGCCGCCTGCCAGTATATGGCGCTAAAACCGTAATATGCTGCGTGCGCCCCCTGCAATAGACAAACGCAGGCCAGAAAGCGCCAGTTCTGGCGAACCAGCGCCAGCCAGGCCGGCCACCCCGTGCTCTCCTGCTGGCGGCTCTCCCCTTGCGGTTGAATGGTCGGGCGAATCAGAAAACCAAGTAGCATGGATGCCACGCCCAGCGTCAACATCGCGAGAATCACCCGATAATCAAACACGCTGACCAGTTTGCCCGTCAGCGCCGAACCAATGACAAACGCCACTGAGCCCCAAAGTCGCACTTTGCCGTAATCAAGCGGAAACTGCTTTTGCCAGGTATTCGCCAGCGCGTCAGTTAACGGCACCAGCGGTGAGAAAAAGAGGTTAAAACCGACCATCACAAGCATCAGCCACGCCACATGTGCGCCAGCCCAGAAGGCGACGGCGAACAGCAGTGTCAACAACGCCAGTACACGAAGTGCAGAAATCAGGCGAGAAGGATCGCTGACGCGGGGCGCGATGAGCAAACTACCGAGAAAACGGGCAACCAGCCCTGCCCCCAACAACAGGCCGATAGTTTCTGGCGTTAAGCCAATCCCCTTAAGCCAGACGCTCCAGAAAGGTAGAAAAATACCGTAGCTAAAAAAGTATGTGAAATAACCGAGCGCCAGCCAGCGCGTGGATTGCAAAACCATGAGTCCCTCCCGTCAGGAGGCGTAAGTCTGAGGTTAATCGAATGTTGTTGCAAGTTGAAAAATAAGAAAATCAGGGCCACTTCCAGTACACCATTCTGGAAAAAATTATCGTTAATACCGCTAACAAAATATCACCTACAGAAAATGCGCTGGATGCTGACCTGGATAATTACCAAATTTCTCATCTGCTGAGGCGTGGCGAGGTGCGAGTGTGTGTATTACGTTTAAATCACATTATCTTGCAAAGGGATTGGTTATGAACACACTACGTTATTTTGATTTTGGCGCCGCCCGCCCCGTTTTGTTATTAATTGCCCGTATCGCCGTCATCTTAATTTTCATTATTTTTGGTTTTCCCAAAATGATGGGCTTTGACGGTACGGTACAATATATGGCCTCGCTGGGCGCACCGATGCCGATGCTGGCAGCGATTATTGCGGTAGTTATGGAAGTGCCTGCCGCGATATTAATCGTGCTTGGCTTTTTCACCCGTCCGCTGGCGGTACTGTTTATTTTCTACACGCTGGGCACGGCGGTGATTGGTCACCATTACTGGGATATGACCGGAGATGCGGTCGGACCAAATATGATTAATTTCTGGAAGAATATCAGTATCGCTGGCGCATTCCTGCTGCTGGCAATTACCGGGCCGGGGGCGATTTCTCTCGATCGACGTTAGAAAAGATGCCGGATGCGGCGTGAACGCCTTATCCGGCATTTTATAAATTACAGCAACGCCACCCGCAACGACATCGCTGAGGTTGTCGATTCCCCCGGTGCAAGCGCAATGAGGTCACCACCGTCCTGGCGATGATGGTCATCTGGCGCATGACTCATTGGTTCCAGACAGAAGAAATCAAACGCATAACCTTTATCAAACGCCGGGTCGGAAACAAAGATGAAATAGCATGGCGCGGGTGGCGTCGTTTCCATGATGATGGCGTAACCCTCCTGCGGCTGCTCAATGCGTGCCTGACCATTCCAGCCGGCAAAACCATTGTTCACCCACTGGCGCGGCAGCGGCGCGAGCTGGTTGAAATCCAGTTCCTGCGGTAACTGCGCACAAAACTCGCCCGCCAGCCACTGTTCCCGCTCCAGCCAATAACCGCTCGCCTGTGCCTGAATCCGCGTTTGCGGCGACAACGGAAAATAAGGATGCCAGCCCGTACCAAACGGCAAAGATTCTGCCCCTTGATTGGTGACTGAGAACGTGACCGTCAGCGTATCCGCCGTCAAATGAAACGCCTGACTTGCCCGATAGTGATAAACACCACTGCGATGTTCATACACCAGGCACAAGCTATCATCACTGCGCGTTACACATTGCCACTCGCCCAGCCAGCCATCGCCGTGCAGATAGTGCGCATCCCACTCAACATTCGGTTGCAGTTGATGCTCACGCCCCTGCCAGACAAAACGGTTGCCGCTCACCCGGTTTGCAAACGGCACCAGCGGAAAACAGGAGGCATCGGTTGCCACACCGCTTTTTTTACCGGGACGTAGCAGTGGCGTCGTATCGCGCCAGAAACCTTCAATGACACCACCCTGGTCAGAAACGTCCAGCTTTAGCGCCCCGTGAGATAAGGTATAGATGGCCATTCGCTAACTCCTTAATCCGGGAAGTTAATCACGACTTTGCCGCATTTGCCGCTTGCCATCAGCGCATAGGCATCACCAGCCTGTTCCAGCGAGAAGCGGTGGGTAATGGCGTTACGCGGCCATAGTTTCCAGTCGGTCAAATCGTGGGCGCATTTTTCCATATGGAATAAACTGGTTACCCAGGAGCCAATAATCCGCCGTTGATGATGCATCAGGTCGGCGCTAACCTCGAACTCCACTTTTCCGGTTTCTCCGATGTAGACCACGCGTCCCCAGTCGGCAGTGGATTGCAATGCCAGCAAACGACCTGCGGCATTACCGGAACAATCGAGCGCAACATCTGCGCCGCCGTGGGTGAGTTCAGCAATAATCTGCGGCAGACCTTCGGTGGTTGCTAAATAACCATGATCCATCACGCCTAACTGTTTCGCCATCGCCAGACGTTCCGGCAGCATATCAACGCCGATGATCCGTTTTGCACCGCGACCTTTCGCCAGCATCATCGCCATCATGCCGACAGGCCCCAAACCGACCACCAGCACGTTATCGCTGCCAGAGACTTCGCCGCGCAAGATCCCTTCATACGCCGTGCCAACGCCGCAACTGATAAACGCACCATCTTCGTAGCTCAACGCGTCCGGCAGGAGAATCAGGTCTTTTTCTTCCGCCAACAGATATTCGGCATGACCACCATCACGCTGCCAGCCGTAAGCGGCTTTTCCTTCGCCAGTACAAGAAATAGGAAAACCGCGACGGCAGTTCTGGCAAAAACCACAGCCAGAAATGTGATACACCAGCACACGGTCGCCCTCTTTAAAATGGCGGCAACCCTGCCCCATCGCTACAATCTGCCCGCACGGTTCATGACCGTTGATAAATCCCTGGTATAACGGTTTATCGGGCGCCGCCGCCGTGGCGCGGTGTTGATGATAGATATAGTGGACATCGCTCCCGCAAATTCCGGAGGATTTCATTTTGAGCAGTACCTGGTTAATCCCCGGCGTTGGCACCGCAACTTCCCGCAGATCGACGGTGGAATTTCCTGGTAAATAAGCTGCCAGCATCGTTTTCATAAATCCCTCATTAACAATACGATTAATTTTCATCCCTGCCGCACCCGCGCCAGGGGCGTTAAGGTTTAGCGTTTCGCTTTAGTGCTTCGCTGAGTCAGCAAGATATTCGCCAGCACCGCCACCACGATGATGACGCCGCGCACCACCTGCTGGAAAAAGGAGTTAATCCCGAGCAGCACCAGACCGTTACCGATTAGCGTAATCACCAGTACGCCAAGCAGCGTACCGAACAGCGAGCCACGACCGCCGGAAAGTGCCGTACCGCCGACCACGACCGCAGCAATGACATCAAACTCCAGACCGTTTGCGGCGCCTGCGTTACCGGAACCGAGGCGGGCTGCCAACAAAATCCCGGTGACTGCCGCCAATACTCCCGAAAGAGTAAAGATAAGAATGCGCACCCGACGAACGTTAATGCCGCACAACTGTGCCGCTGTGGCATTACCGCCAACAGCAAACACCGAGCGTCCGAAAGCGGTTTTACGGCTGATGAACACAAACAGCGCAAACAACACCATCATGATCAGCGCGGATACCGGCACGCCGAGAAATTGCCCGCCCAACCAGTCCAGCACCTCGTTTTCGTCAATTGGCACGGGCAGGGCGTTCGTCATAAACAAGCCCATTCCGCGCAGGGCGCTCCACAGCCCCAGCGTGGCAACGAAACTTGGCACGTTAAACACGCCGCGCAGCACCCCGGCCAGCGTTCCCATCAGCGCGCCTAACAGCAACACCAGCAGACACGCCACCGCCAGCGGAACGTCAAATTGCAGTAAAAACGCCAGGCACACCGAGACAAAGGCCACCATCGGCCCAACGCTGACATCAATTTCACCGGAGATAATAATCAACGTCATCGCCCAGGCAGCGATCCCGATGGTGGCAGCATCGCGCAGAACGTTCATCTGATTATTCAATGAGATAAAGCCAGGCGCGTTCAGGGAGAAGACCAGATAAAGAATGGCAATCACCACCAGCAGACCGATCTCATTAATGTGGCGACTGACAAATTGTTTGAGCGAGACGCTCTTGCCCTGCGGCAATGGTAATGACGAAGCAGACATCTTCAGGTTCCTCGGTAAAATTCATCAGTGCACAGACAGAATGGCGGACATCAGCTCATCCACATTGACCGGCGAGTGAAACTCCTGCGAGAACGTACCGTGCTGTAATAACAGGATGCGGTCACACACCAGCGGCAATTCCTCCACTTCACTGGAGATAAACACCACGCTTTTTCCTTCGGCAGCCAGCTCGCGGACAATACGGTAAATCTGCTGTTTGGCTTCGATATCGACGCCACGCGTTGGCTCGTCGAGCAATAAAATCTGACTGGCGGCATAGACCCAACGACCAATCACCACTTTTTGCTGATTGCCGCCAGAAAGCGTGCCAATAGGCGTTTCGCTACTGGCAGCCTTGACCGTCATCCGCTGCATCACCTCTTCGGTCAGGCGGCGGATGGAGGACCATTGCAGCACGCCGTTGGCGCTGATTTTTTGCCGATTGGTCAGCACTGTATTTTCATCAACGCCCAGCCAGGGAATGATCCCCGCTTCTTTGCGATTTTCTGGGGTATAGCCAATGCCGCGTTTCAGCATGTCACCGTAATCGGGGCGCGTGATTTTCTCGCCGTTGATAACAATTTCGCCCTGCTCATACGCTTCCAGCCCAACAATCGCTTTCAGCAACTCACTGCGCCCAGCCCCCAGCAGGCCAGCAATGCCGAGCACTTCGCCACGACGCAGCGTAAAGCTGATATCGTCCAGCTTAGGCTTATGGCGTAACGCGCGAACTTCCAGCACGGCCTGATCCACAATTTTCTGAGGGACAACCGGCGCAATATCAACGTGATCGCGCCCAAGCATCAGCGACACAATATGATGCGTGGAGGTATTTTCGAGCATCACATCGCCCGCCACCTGCCCGTCGCGCATAACGGTGGCACAGGAAGCGATGCGGCGAATTTCTTCCATCCGGTGGCTGACATAAATCACCGCCACGCCCAGTGCCGACATCTTTTTCACGGCGCTGATCACCAGTTCAACTTCCGCACTGGCAAGTGAACTGGTAGGTTCATCAAGAATGACCACGCGCGGCTCGCCCTTCATCACCCGCGCAATTTCCACCAGTTGCTTTTGCGCCGGGCTTAGCGTTGAAACAAGTTGTTCAGGGCTAACATCAACACCCAGCGCCTGTAAGCAACGTTGGGCATCCTGCGCCATTTGCGGATAATCAATCATGCCGTTGCGGCGGGGCCACTGACCGAGACAGAGGTTTTCCGCCACCGTCAGCCCTTCCACCAGACTTAATTCCTGATAAACCGCACGTACCCCCAGTTCAGCGGCACGGCGAGTCAGCGTAGCTTCGTCACCTGCCAGTCGCGTCTCGCCAATCCAGATATCACCGCTGTCCGGACGTTCGCTGCCGGTAAGCATTCGAATGAGGGTCGATTTGCCCGCGCCGTTTTTACCTAACAACGCGCGAACTTCGCCTTTATTGAGCGTGAAGTTAACGTTATCCAACGCAACGACGCCGGGATAACGCTTATTTCCTGCCACCATTTTTGCTACCGGAACTGCCTCTGTTGCCGTGAACATAGGAACCTCTGCGAATCAGCTATTAGGGCAGACCATCAACGTGCGTTGCCAGCCACTGTTTACCGTCTTCCGTTTTGGTATAGAGGTCGATAGGCACCTGAATCACTTTTTCACCGTCGGCTTGTTTATTGATAACTTTCAATGTTTGCGCGAAAACAGCATTGCCCATTTTCTTACCGGAAATATCCACCACCGCTTTCAGCACCTGGTTGTTTTCCAGTTCCTGAGCAATTTCAGTGGTCATATCCGAACCGAAAACAGCAATTTTTCCGGTCTGATTTTGATTACGTACCGCTTTTACCGCGCCGAGTGTCGCACCGCCCGATTCCCCCATAATGGCGTTCAGATCCGGCGTGGAGATAATCAGTTTTTCACCAACGGAAATCGCTTTATCTAAAACAGTCCCTTCCTGATTAGCGACAATTTGTGCGCCGGGAACCCGGGCTTTTAATACTTCTTCAAATCCTTTACGACGTTGCACACAAACTTCAAAGGCTTCGCAATTGATGACGGCAATTTTTGGCTGGTCAATTTTATTGGCAATAAAATAATCGGCGGCAGCGTTACCCAGTTTTTTACCAAATTCCAGCGGATCACCGACCAGATACGCCGAGACATATTTATCGACACCTTTTTGATTAATACAGGTGTTGTAGCAAATCACCGGAATACCCGCCTCACTGGCGCGACGAACGGTGCGACTGCTGCCATTTTCAGAAACAGCAGACAAAATAATGGCATCGACATTACGCGCCACAAGCGTATCAACAAATGTACTTTCTTTCGAAATATCGCCCTGGGCGTTAGTTTCTATTAACTGAACCTGTACTGAAGAATCTTTTGCTGCATCCTGAACACCCTGACGCACACCGGCATAATATCCCTGAGTATCAAGATATATTGCGCCAATGGTCATTTCTTTTTCCGCAGCCCTGGCAAATAGGGCGCTACCTAATAGCGTAGCCATTAAAATTATATTACGGGTTGTTCTCATTTTTTTAGGCATAGAGCCTCCTGTAGGGTTTTTATTTACAACAGCTTATTTTAATTATTTAGTGATGAGCGGCAGCGCGTGCCGCTCAAAGATTACAGTTAATAGGGTTTAGTGAACGTAGTTAAAAATAAAAGGCATCACGGTAGTGAATAATGCTGCTTTCGGCCAGGCCGGATTAATCGCCGTCAATTCAGCGCGAACAGATTCATATTGCGCAATCTCCCCTAATCCCGCTGCCGCCAGCATCGCCACCATCAGGCATTTTTCTTTATGCTGCTGTTGTAAATCGCCATACAGCGACAATAAATCAGGTTGTGAAACAGCGAAGAAATCCGCTTCGATACTGGTTTTCGCCATCTCTTGCGCCCACTGTTTCATTTCACTAAACAGTTGCTGTGCAGTTTGCTTTTCACCCAGCAGTCGCAGCGCCATCCCTTGCCAGAAGAGATAATCAACTGGCTGATCGTTGTAATAACTGTGGATATTGATGGTGCGATCGCCGGTCGCCGCCAGGCGTAAACAACACGTCGCCTCAACTTCATCACCCTGTGCTTTGGCGCATACTGCCTGCCAGAACCAGATGTCGTTATCAGTCTGCCCCGGTAGTCGGCCTTCGCTCAAATTCTCCGGGTAATGCAGCGCGGCATGAAGCAGTTCGCTGGCCTGCTGCGGCTCTCTGGCATCAAGATGTTGCCAGGCGCGTAACAACTGGTTGAGGATAAACTGACTGGTCACCTTCCCTTCCCCGCCTTCCCACGGGTGGAATTTGCGCGTGGCGAGAATGTCCGCCGCTTTGTTTGCCTGACCGGTGAGATGCCACAAATTGAGCAGTTCTGCGGTCATGTCGTCGCGTTTCAGGGCAATTGCCAGATTATTTTCCAGACGCGCCAGCCGTTTCTCCGGTGCGGCTCCGATTAACTTATCCAGCAAATCCCGTTCGAAAAGCAGACGTGCATCCTGCGGCGCAAGTTGATAAGCATTATCAAGATAACGGGCGGCCTGTTCATAATCATGCTGCTTATTCCACGCATGGATCGCCAACCCGCGCCAGCCGTCGGCAAACTCCGGCGACATCTCTACGCAACGTTGCCATAACGCTATCGCTTTGCCATAACTGCACTTGTTGTAGTGGAAACAGGCCAGTAAATGACGGGCGAACCAGCACTCTTCAATACTCTCCAGCGCCGCGACTTCTTCCAGCGTATTAGGGAAACGAACAAACTTCGGGAACACGTCAATGGCTTTCGCAATCAATTCGCCGCGCTCAGCTTTCGGCAACAAACTGGCTTGCAGATAAAGCGGCAGCGTTCGCTGGCAGTCCAGAGCGTTCAGCATCTCTGCCGCCAGAGCGGGCATTCCCCAGTTAATCAGTTGCCCGGCGGTCATCAGGGCGTTAACGTCACGCCCCTGACACAGACCACGCCACTGCGTGAGGGCAGACTCGGTACGACCATCGAACCAGTTCAGCCACCACAAGGTGGCGTTCAGCGGGTAATCGCGCAGCAGTTTCTCACGCTGTAAACGCGCATTGTCCTGACGACCGCTTAATACCAGCAGCAGGTTATGCAGGCACAGCACTTGCTGATTGGTTGGGCAGACGCGCAGACTTTGTTGGCAAAAATCCAGCCCTGCATCGAAGTTGCCATTACGCGCCGCCAGCCGTGCCAGACCGTAATAGCCCCCCGCTTTACTGTTGCCGCTCCAGACCGCTCGCCAGAAATCCTCTTCGGCTTGTTGATATTGTGCCTGACGCTCATACGCACTGGCGCGGATCAAACTGGCTTGCCCACACTGCGGGTTTTTGTTCAGCGCATGTGCGCGTTTCAGCGCCTGAGTGGCATACGCCACCGCTTGCAGGAAATCGGCACGGTTATATTCCAGCATCGCCAGCGCCAGGTTACAGCGATAATCCAGCGGATCCAGCGCCACGCCGCGCAGGTAGTAATCGAACGGTGAACGGCTGGCGTGATGATATTGCTCCAGATGCTGACCGATAAACCAGGCTTCATCTGTACTGGTAATGTCTTGTGCTGCCAGTGGTGCTTTGGCGACGTCCGGCAGCGGCAACTCTTGTGGCTGATGTTCCTGATAACTCAGTACAATATTGCCATCCGCATCGGAAAGTTCGATGGTCATTCTGTCCGGATCAATACCGTGCAACACACCCTGGATGGCGGTCGCTGGCGTCAGGGCAACGGCATCATCAAGTAACGCTTCGCGCTTGCCTATTTCACGGATCGCCAGTCGGTATCCGTTCAACGGGGAGATGGCATACAGCCCCCACTCAATCCCCCGCTCGCTACGCTGTAATTTAATTACCGCATCGCGGGAGGCGTTTTGCACCATGCCTAAAGAATGGTAAGGCAGGAAATACTGCTCAAAACGCTTCTCTTCGTAAGCATCAAGCCAGGTAAAATCGGGCTGGTTATCGGCAAAAATGCCGGTCATCAGCTCGATATACGGGCCGTTATTGTCGGTCAGACTCTTATCCCACGCCTGACCAAATTCACTGTGTCCCCAGCTCCACTGTTTTTTACCCGGCGCAATGTGGTGGTTGGCAACGTGTAATAAACCGCCATCTTCATCGTGACACCACGCGCCAACAAAATCGTACTGCGATTTTTCAGCCATATATGAGGTAGGAACAGGCACGTTTTTATAACGCGAAATGTCCACGCCGGCGGAGTAGTCCACTTTGTAATAGGTGCCGGTGGCGATGGGAAAAGCAGACACTGCCCGTTTGCCGTGATCAAACACCGCAGTCACATCGGGCGGGAAAACGCTCTGATGCCCTTCCCCCCCTTTCACTGCCGGGTTGGCCCACCACAAGAAATGACGCGGCGTGGCGTTGCCGTTATAGACGCGGCTGGCGATTTCCAGCGCCGCACGGTCAGGGCGCAGCGTGAAGCCGGTCATCACCTGTAGACCGTGCATCGGCTCCGTTTCGCCAACCCATACAGTCTGTGCGCCGTCTTCATGGGCTTCAATGGTGAAATCGACGGGCATAAAGGTCGTCGGGCGATGATGTTGCGGCCAGTTAAACTCAATCCCGCCGGAAATCCACGGCCCCAGCAGCCCCACCAGCGCAGGTTTAATGACTTCATTGTGATAGACAAAATCGCGCTGTTTCACTTTATCCCACGCGCGATGCACACGACCGCCCAGTTCCGGCAGGATCATCACTTTGATGTAGTCGTTTTCCAGCCACACTGCCTGCCAGGATTTCAGGGTTTTCTGCTCATTCAACGTATCGGTCACGCCGTAGGGATAAACCGCGCCGGACGATCCCTGATAAACGCGATTTTCCAGGAACATGGGATGTATATCCTGCGGCCCGGTTTCATAGGTCGGGATCTCAACGCGCTCTTGCCACACTTTTACTGGAGTCATGGTGCCCTCAATATTAACAAGACATACTGAATTAAAAGATTTGTGGCAGTGTATTGAACAATCTGGCAATGTTTTCGCGGAATAATCACGCAATTAACTAAACAAGGTTTAGTGAAGATGAGAGCCTGCATTAACAATCAACAGATCCGCCACCATAACAAATGCGTGATTCTGGAACTGCTGTACCGGCAAAAACGCGCCAATAAATCGACGCTCGCCCGGCTGGCGCAAATTTCGATTCCGGCGGTCAGTAACATTTTGCAGGAGCTGGAAAACGAAAAGCGGGTGGTGAATATCGACGATGAAAGCCAGACGCGCGGGCATAGTAGCGGCACATGGCTGATTGCGCCGGATGGCGACTGGACGCTGTGCCTGAACGTTACGCCCACCAGCATTGAGTGCCAGGTCGCTAATGCCTGTTTAAGTCCGAAAGGTGTATTTGAATATTTACAGATTGATGCACCGACGCCGCAGGCTCTGCTGTCCGAAATCGAAAAATGCTGGCATCGCCACCGTAAATTGTGGCCGGGTCGTACCATCAATCTGGCGCTGGCAATCCACGGTCAGGTTGATCCAGTGACCGGTGTGTCGCAAACCATGCCGCAAGCGCCGTGGACTACGCCGGTTGAGGTGAAGTATCTGCTGGAAGAGAAGCTCGGCATTCGGGTGATGGTCGATAATGACTGTGTGATGCTGGCGCTGGCGGAGAAATGGCAAAATAATTCGCAGGGACGGGATTTCTGCGTAATCAACGTTGATTACGGCATTGGCTCGTCGTTCGTGATTAACGAGCAAATTTATCGCGGCAGTCTGTATGGCAGCGGACAGATTGGTCACACCATCGTTAACCCGGATGGCGTCGCCTGCGACTGCGGGCGTTATGGCTGTCTGGAAACCGTCGCCTCGTTAAGCGCATTTAAAAAGCAGGCGCGGGTATGGCTAAAATCACAACCGGTTAATACTCAGCTTGATCCCGAAAAACTGACTACCGCGCAATTAATCGCTGCCTGGCAGAGCGGAGAACCGTGGGTCACCAGTTGGGTTGACCGCTCTGCCAACGCTATAGGATTGAGTCTGTATAACTTCCTCAACATCCTCAATATTAATCAGATTTGGTTGTATGGTCGCAGTTGCGCCTTTGGCGAGAACTGGCTTAATACCATAATTCGCCAGACGGGATTTAACCCGTTCGACCGCGACGAAGGGCCGAGCGTAAAAGCGACACAGATTGGCTTCGGGCAATTAAGCCGCGCACAACAGGTGCTGGGGATTGGCTATTTGTATGTTGAGGCGCAGTTACGACAGATTTGATGGTGTGATAACGTAAAAAGGCTTCCCGGAGGAAGCCTTTTTTCAACAGATTAACCGTTTCGCTTATGCGTAAACCGGGTAACGTGCGCAGATGTCGAGAACTTTACCTTTGATACGCTCGATAACGGCTTCATCATTGATGCTGTCCAGCACGTCACACATCCAGCCAGCCAGTTCTTTCGCTTCTTCTTCTTTGAAGCCGCGACGCGTAATCGCCGGAGTACCCACGCGAATACCGGAGGTCACAAACGGGCTCTTCGGATCGTTCGGTACGCTGTTTTTGTTAACGGTGATGTTAGCACGACCCAGAGCGGCGTCAGCTTCTTTACCGGTCAGGTTTTTATCAACCAGATCAACCAGGAACAGGTGGTTATCAGTACCGCCGGAAACCACTTTGTAGCCGCGCTCCAGGAACACTTCTACCATCGCTTTAGCGTTTTTCGCGACCTGCTGCTGGTAAGTTTTGAACTCAGGCTCCATCGCTTCTTTCAGAGCAACCGCTTTACCGGCGATTACGTGCATCAACGGACCACCCTGACCACCAGGGAAAACGGCAGAGTTCAGTTTTTTGTACAGCTCTTCGCTACCACCTTTCGCCAGGATCAGGCCGCCGCGTGGACCCGCCAGGGTTTTGTGAGTGGTTGTAGTCACTACGTGCGCATGAGGAACCGGGTTCGGGTAGACGCCAGCAGCAACCAGGCCCGCAACGTGCGCCATATCAACGAACAGGTAAGCACCGATGCTGTCAGCGATTTCACGCATTTTCGCCCAGTCCACCACGCCGGAATATGCAGAGAAGCCACCGATAATCATTTTCGGTTTGTGTTCTTTGGCTTGTTTTTCCAGATCGGCGTAGTCGATATGACCGGTAGCATCGATACCGTAAGGAACGATGTTGTACAGTTTACCGGAGAAGTTAACCGGAGAACCGTGAGTCAGGTGACCGCCATGCGCCAGGTTCATACCCAGAACGGTATCACCTGGTTCCAGCAGCGCGGTGTAGACCGCAAAGTTAGCCTGGGAGCCGGAGTGCGGCTGGACGTTAGCGTAGTCAGCGCCGAACAGTTCTTTCGCGCGATCGATCGCCAGTTGTTCGACGATATCAACATACTCGCAACCGCCGTAGTAGCGTTTGCCCGGATAACCTTCAGCATATTTATTGGTCAGCTGAGAACCCTGCGCCTGCATCACGCGCGGGCTGGTGTAGTTTTCGGAGGCGATCAGTTCGATGTGCTCTTCCTGACGTACTTTTTCCTGCTCCATAGCCTGCCACAGTTCGGCATCATAATCGGCAATGTTCATTTCACGCTTTAACATCCGCATCTCCTGACTCAGCTAACAATAAAATTTTTGGCCTTTATAGGCGGTCCTGATGGACAACGGCGAACAGTATAACCGAATCATTGTGCGATAACAGGTCTTGACAAAGGAATTTACGCAAACGATTACCTTCAGGCTGCGCAAGGCTTTGGAGAATAAAGAGCTTGCAACCGGAAACGGATTTCTTTTCAGGTTTGTGATGCAAATTTTTCACTTCATCACATTCTTTCTGAAAAACACCAAAGAACCATTTACATTGCAGGGCTATTTTTTATAAGATGCATTTGAGATACATCAATCAAGATGCAAAAAAAGGAAGACCATATGCTTGACGCTCAAACCATCGCTACAGTAAAAGCCACCATCCCTTTACTGGTGGAAACGGGGCCAAAGTTAACCGCCCATTTCTACGACCGTATGTTTACTCATAACCCAGAACTCAAAGAAATTTTTAACATGAGTAACCAGCGTAATGGCGATCAACGTGAAGCCCTGTTTAACGCCATTGCCGCCTACGCCAGTAATATTGAAAACCTGCCTGCGCTGCTGCCAGCCGTAGAAAAAATCGCTCAGAAGCACACCAGCTTCCAGATCAAACCGGAACAGTACAACATCGTCGGTGAACACCTGTTGGCGACCCTGGACGAAATGTTCAGCCCGGGGCAGGAAGTGCTGGACGCGTGGGGGAAAGCCTATGGCGTACTGGCTAATGTATTTATCAATCGCGAGGCGGAAATCTATAACGAAAACGCCAGCAAAGCCGGTGGCTGGGAAGGTACTCGCGATTTCCGCATTGTGGCTAAAACACCGCGCAGCGCGCTTATCACCAGCTTCGAACTGGAGCCGGTCGACGGTGGCGCAGTGGCAGAATACCGTCCGGGGCAATATCTCGGTGTCTGGCTGAAACCGGAAGGTTTCCCGCATCAGGAAATTCGCCAATACTCTTTGACCCGCAAGCCGGATGGCAAAGGCTATCGTATTGCGGTGAAACGCGAAGAGGGTGGGCAGGTATCCAACTGGCTGCACAATCACGCCAATGTTGGCGATGTCGTGAAGCTGGTGGCTCCGGCGGGTGATTTCTTTATGGATGTGACAAATGACACACCGGTAACCTTAATCTCTGCCGGTGTCGGTCAAACGCCAATGCTGGCTATGCTCGATACGCTGGCAAAAGCAGGCCACACAGCACAAGTGAACTGGTTCCATGCGGCAGAAAATGGCGATGTTCACGCCTTTGCTGATGAAGTTAAGGAGCTGGGGCAATCACTGCCGCGCTTTACCGCACACACCTGGTATCGTCAGCCGAGTGAGGCCGATCGCGCGAAAGGTCAGTTTGATAGCGAAGGTCTGATGGATTTGAGCAAACTGGAAGGTGCGTTCAGCGATCCGACAATGCAGTTCTATCTCTGCGGCCCGGTTGGCTTCATGCAGTTTGCCGCGAAACAGTTAGTGGATCTGGGCGTGAAGCAGGAAAACATTCATTACGAATGCTTTGGCCCGCATAAGGTGCTGTGATTTGATATTGCCGGATGGAAACATCCGGCAACCCTGACGCGGTTTAAATCGCCGCGTCGTCCTCTTCACCGGTACGGATACGAATAACCCGTGCCACGTCAAAGACGAAAATTTTACCGTCACCGATTTTGCCGGTTTGCGCAGTGCGAATAATGGTATCTACACAGGTATCGACAATGTCGTCTGGTACGACAATCTCAATTTTCACCTTCGGCAGAAAATCCACCATATATTCCGCGCCGCGATACAGCTCGGTATGGCCTTTCTGGCGGCCAAAACCTTTCACCTCGGTGACCGTCATGCCGGTAATGCCGACTTCAGCCAGTGCCTCGCGGACATCGTCCAGCTTGAAGGGTTTAATAATCGCATCAATCTTTTTCATGCTATTCCTTGAAAAGGTCGCCTGTCTTCTGATCTGCTAAACGTAACACATTACGCCGATTCATTCCTTGAAATCGTTTGCATCCAGCTCGTGTCGGGAAAGCAGTTTATAAAATTCTGTCCGGTTGCGCCCCGCCATTCTCGCCGCGTGGGTGACGTTGCCTTTAGTGATTTGCAGCAGCTTGCGCAAATAGTTGAGTTCAAACTGATTACGCGCCTCAACAAAGGTGGGCAGCGCCGTGTTTTCGCCCTCCAGCGCCTGTTCCACCAGCGCATCACTAATTACCGGGGATGAGGTCAGCGCCACGCACTGTTCAATCACGTTGACCAACTGACGCACATTGCCTGGCCAGCTCGCGGTCATCAGGCGTTTCATTGCATCAGTGGAGAACGCGCGGACAAACGGTTTATGTCGCTCTGCCGCCTGGCGCAACAGGTGATTTGCCAGTAGCGGAATATCTTCCGTGCGCTCCGCCAGTGCCGGAATTTTCAGGCTGACAACGTTGAGGCGATAATAGAGATCTTCGCGGAACTCCCCGCGCGCCATCGCTTTTGGCAGGTCGCGGTGAGTGGCGGAAATAATCCGCACGTCGATATCAATATCGCGGTTGCTGCCCAGCGGGCGTACTTTGCGCTCCTGCAACACGCGCAGCAGTTTGACCTGCAAAGGCGCGGGCATATCGCCAATCTCATCGAGAAATAACGTACCGCCTTCCGCCGCCTGGAATAAGCCCTCGCGATTGCTGACAGCGCCGGTAAACGCGCCGCGTGCATGACCAAACAGCTCCGACTCCAGCAACTGCTCGGGCAATGCGCCACAGTTAATAGCAATAAATGGTTTGCTGTTGCGCGGGCTTGCGTTGTGGATAGCCTGGGCGAAAATCTCTTTCCCGGTGCCGCTCTGACCGTTAATCAAAACGCTAACATCTGATTGCGCCACCAGCCGCGCCTGTTCCAGCAAACGCAACATCAGTGGACTGCGGGTAACAATCGCCTCACTCCAGCGTTCGTCTGTGGCTGGCGCGGATTGTTCCAGTGCATCGTCAATTGCCTGATACAACGCGTCTTTATCAACAGGTTTGGTGAGGAAACTGAACACGCCCTGCTGTGTCGCGGCAACGGCATCGGGAATGGAACCATGCGCGGTAAGAATAATTACTGGCATTCCCGGCTGCACTTTCTGGATTTCAGCAAACAGTTGCATACCGTCCATTTCATCCATCCGCAGGTCGCTGATGACTAAATCTACTTTTTCGCGATTCAGTACCCGTAATCCTTCAGCGCCACTTTCCGCCGTGACCACGCTGTAGCCTTCGCTGGTCAGGCGCAGGCCAAGCAGTTTCAGCAATCCCGGATCGTCATCGACCAATAATAAATGCGCAGGTTTATGGCTCATCAGGGGTGACCTCACTGGTAGATGGTGCGGGCGTTTCGCTCTCGTGCGGTGTGTCCGGCGCGAAATTTCCGGCCGGTTTGCGGGTCGAGAGCTGACGTTCAATATCGGTCAGGTTTTCCAGCTTGCGAGTGGTGAGTTCCAGTTGTTGCTGTAGAAAGTGATGCTGCTGGCGCAAGGTATCCAGTTCGCTGTCGCTGGACTGCTGGAGTTTACTGTAGCGTTGACGCTCTTGTGCCAGTTGCAATTGTAACGCCTGATCGTCGCGCCAGAGTTGATACAGCGGGCGAACCTGCGCCGGGATCTCAGTACTTAACGCGTCTATGCGCGCGACCATCTGGCGACGCTCATACGGCGTAATTTTAGCGTCGGCGAGCAAAATCCCCTGTTTAAAGGTATTTTGCCAGCTGCCATCGCCATACTTACGGGCTTGCTGGCGCGACTGCGCTGGCATTAAACGGTTGGCGCAATCCATCGCCCGTAGCCAGTAAAGCGGATTAGTTTCGGTTGATTTACCTTGCAGCGCCCAGATGTCGCTACATTCGGTAGAAAGATAATCAGCCAGTTGATAAACCGGAATTTTTTCTTCTGCTGACGTATCTATGGCAGGCTTATCGTGACTCTGCACACAACCCAGCAACGCCAGACAAGGCAACCCCGCCAGCCACAGCCGTCGGGGCAATAATCGTTGAAAAATGTGTCGCATATTCACCAGACTTAGAGCCTTTCCCAGTAGGCGTAATCGTTGCAGGCAGTTTGGACACGGACAACGCGGAGAAACCGGAGCGTACACGTAGTACGTGAGGATTTCGAGCACCGCCCGGAGCCAAACTGGCAAATAAAATAGCCTAATGGGATAGGCTCTTAACATTATTTCGTGTTTTTCGACGACGGTAATTCAATGCGGAAACAAACGTCTTGCCCGCTCTCGTCGACCAGATACAGTTCCCCCTGCATACGGCGAATACAATCCCTGGCAATGCTTAATCCCAGACCGCTGCCCTTTACCGCCCCTTTTCGCTGGTGGCTTCCCTGAAAAAAGGGTTCGAAGATCATGGCGCGCTCCTCTTGCGGAATGGGCGTGCCTGTATTGATGACATCAATATAAACCCGCGCACCATGTAAACTACTGCGAAGGCAAATGTTACCGGATTCAGCCCCGTAGTGCACCGCATTGGAGTAAAGATTATCCAGTACGCTCATCAGCAGCATTGGCTCCGCCAGGCAAGTTGTTGCTTTGAGATCGACGTCGGTATGCATCATTTTAGCCCGTGCTGGCAAGCTGTGAGCGGAAACCACCATCTCTACCAGCGGTGCCAGCTCTACGTTCTCCAGCTCCACCGCGCCGTCCGCCTGTTTACGGTTGTAATCAAGCAGTTGTTCGATCAGTTTTTGCAAATTGCGGCTACTGCTATCAAGAATGCTCACCACCTCTTTTTGCTCTGGCGTAAGCGGCCCGACAACCTGGTCAGCCAGTAATTCAGTGCCCTCGCGCATACTCGCCAGTGGCGTTTTTAATTCATGAGATAAATGTCTTAAAAATTGATGGCGTTGGGATTCCAGCCATGACAGGCGCTCACTTAACCAAAGAATACGTTGCCCAACCGAGCGTAATTCACTCGGTCCACTGAACGAAACGCTATTGCCCAGTGAGCGCCCCTCCCCCAGACGGTTGATCATCCGTTCAATATTTTTCACCGGGCCGATAATCATCCGCGTGAAAAGCAACACCATCACCAGACTCACCAGAAATAGCACCAGCGACTGCCAACCAAAATATTGCCCACGTTCGGCGATTTCGCGTTGTAACTGCTGCCCGCGAGAGAACACCACAGTGCGAGTGGCTTGTACCATTTCGGTATTGGCATTGGCGAAGGCTTCCAGACGCGCGGCGGCGGCAGCATCAGGACCGCTGTTGTTACACTGAAGTTGAGCCAGATTATTCAAATCCTGACGCAATGCCTGGTAAAGTTTATCGTCCGGCAGCACACCTGCGTGGGCATCGAGCATTTCGCTGTAACGCTTGCGCTGGCTTTGATAAACCTTCGCAAGCGTAGGGTCGTCCAGCACGCAATACTGACGGTAGCTACGCTCCATCTCCAGCGCCGCGTTGGTCATCGCTTCACTGCGCCGGGCATCGATAAGCGTAGTGCGGTTAACCAGCGCCGCCTGATCGCTAAGCGCATTCAGGCTTTGCCAGGCTTGCCATGCCAGTACCAACAGAGGGAGCAAAATGAGCAAGAATGCCAGCATTACCAGTTGTCGTAATGAGCGGGGAAAAACGGGCCAGCGTTTCAAGGTGTTACTCTCGTCAGACGCGAATAGAGTGATGCTAACCGAGGGGACGTTCAGATACAACAAAGCCGGGAATTACCCGGCTTTGTTGTGGAATAAGGCGGTGCCTAACTCGACGTTTCGCCCGATGGTTGATATAGCTAAGCTGATATCAGAAGTTGGACGGCAGGCACCTTGTTGTGCGTCATTCTAATTTTATGTAGCACGTCCCGAAGGGGCTGACATAAGCGGATGAATGAGCCACTGGTTATTATTATGCAGTAACTGTGCCAATAAATAAAATAGTTTGGTAACGTACTGATAAAGCGTGAGTTTGATGGATTAATGGCTGCCCCACTGCTTGGCTATAAATCAGCCACTGTGTCGCTTAAAAGAGACATCTGAAGCTAAAATTATTCGTTTTAAATTAAATCAATAAGTTAAGTGTCACCTATAAGCGACACGATAACTCACACATTGTCGTGATTTACAGACACAAAAAAGCTCCCGGAGCTGGGAGCTTATAACTGTTGGCTAAGTGGTTGTGTAATGCCGGATGCGGCGTAAACGCTTTATCCGGCCTACAAAATCTTGCGAATTCAATATATTGCAAAACCATCCGAGCCAACCAGGTAAGCATAGCGCATCAGGCGATGCGCATATTGCCCGATACCTTAACCCAGCTGCTTACGCGCATTGCGGAAAATACGCATCCACGGACCATCCTCGCCCCAGTTTTCCGGATGCCAGGAGTTGCTGACAGTACGGAAAACACGCTCCGGGTGCGGCATCATAATGGTGACACGACCGCTTTCAGTCGTGACCGCCGTAATGCCGTTCGGGGAACCGTTCGGGTTAGCCGGGTAAGTTTCGGTGACCTTGCCGAAGTTATCGACATAACGCAGCGCCACCAGCCCTTTGCTTTCCAGTGCTGCCAGATGCGCCGCATCGCGTACTTCAACACGCCCTTCACCGTGAGAAACGGCAATCGGCATCTGTGAACCCACCATCCCCTGCAACAGCAGCGACGGGCTTTGGGTTACTTCTACCAGGCTGAAACGCGCTTCAAAGCGATCGGAGGTGTTACGCACAAAACGTGGCCACAACTCGCTACCCGGGATCAGTTCACGCAGATTAGACATCATTTGGCAACCGTTACATACCCCCAGCGCCAGCGTTTGCGGACGGTGAAAGAAGGTTGCAAACTCATCGCGTACACGATTATTGAACAGGATTGATTTCGCCCAACCTTCACCGGCACCCAGCACATCACCGTAGGAGAAACCACCGCACGCCACCAGAGCGTGGAAATCCTCCAGGCCAGTGCGTCCAGCCAGCAGGTCGCTCATATGCACGTCGATAGCATCGAAGCCCGCACGGTGGAACGCTGCCGCCATTTCCACATGCGAGTTCACGCCCTGCTCACGCAGTACGGCAACTTTCGGGCGCGCGCCAGTAGCAATAAACGGTGCCGCCACATCTTCGTTGATATCGAACGACAATTTCACATTCAGACCCGGATCGGCGTCATTAGATTTCGCCTGATGCTCCTGATCGGCACACTCCGGGTTGTCACGCAGGCGCTGCATCTGCCAGGTGGTTTCTGCCCACCAGACACGCAACGTAGTACGGCTTTCGCTGAATACAGCCTGCCCGTTGGCGGTAATCACAAAACGGTCTCCAGATACCGCCTGGCCGACATAATGGACGCAATCAGCAAGGCCATACTGTGCCAGTACGGCTTCGACCGCTTCACGGTCAGCGGCACGTACCTGAATCACTGCCCCCAGCTCTTCGTTAAACAACGCCGCCAGGCGATCGTCACCCAGAGTGGCGATATCCGCTTCAATACCGCAATGACCGGCAAACGCCATTTCCGCCAGCGTCACCAGCAGGCCACCGTCAGAGCGGTCGTGGTACGCAAGCAGTTTACGCTGTGCAACCAGCGCCTGAATCGCGTCATAGAAGCCTTTCAGTTGCGCGACGTCACGCACATCTGCCGGTTTGTCGCCAAGCTGACGATAAACCTGCGCCAGCGCCGTTGCGCCCAGCGCGTTATTGCCTTTGCCCAAATCAATCAGCAGCAGTGCGTTATCTTCGGTAGAAAGCTGCGGCGTGATGGTGTGACGCACATCTTCCACGCGGGCAAATGCAGAAATGACCAGTGACAGCGGCGACGTCATTTCGCGTTCTTCGTTACCTTCCTGCCAGCGGGTTTTCATCGACATGGAGTCTTTACCCACCGGGATCGTCAGGCCCAGCGCCGGGCAAAGCTCTTCACCCACCGCTTTTACGGCTTCATACAGACCCGCATCTTCGCCAGGATGACCTGCAGCCGCCATCCAGTTGGCGGAAAGTTTGATGCGTTTGATATCGCCAATCTGCGTAGCGGCGATGTTGGTTAACGCTTCACCAACTGCCAGACGGGCAGAGGCGGCGAAATCCAGCAGCGCAACCGGCGCACGTTCGCCAATTGCCATCGCTTCACCGTAGTAGCTGTCGAGGCTGGCGGTAGTGACCGCGCAGTTAGCGACCGGCACCTGCCACGGACCCACCATCTGATCGCGCGCCACCATGCCGGTTACGCTGCGGTCGCCAATGGTCACAAGGAAGGTTTTCTCTGCCACAGTCGGCAGATGCAGCACGCGTTTCACCGCGTCAGCAATGGTGATCCCTTCACGAGCCAGCGCATCGCCCTTCGCTTTCAGCGTTTGTACATCGCGGGTCATCTTCGGCGTTTTGCCAAGCAGCACGTCCAGCGGCAGATCGATTGGCTGATTATCAAAATGACGATCGTGCAGAGAAAGATGCAGTTCTTCGGTCGCTTCACCAATCACCGCGTATGGCGCACGTTCACGTTTACACAATTCGTCAAACAGCGGTAACTGATCGGCTGCAACCGCCAGCACGTAGCGTTCCTGGGATTCGTTACACCAGATTTCCAGCGGGCTCATGCCCGGTTCATCGCTCAGAATATCGCGCAGTTCGAATTTACCACCGCGTCCGCCGTCGCTCACCAGTTCCGGCATAGCGTTAGAAAGACCGCCCGCGCCAACGTCATGGATAAACAGAATTGGGTTGGCATCACCCAACTGCCAGCAACGGTCGATCACTTCCTGGCAACGACGCTCCATCTCCGGGTTATCGCGCTGTACGGAAGCAAAATCGAGGTCGGCATCAGACTGACCAGACGCCATGGAAGACGCCGCGCCGCCGCCAAGGCCGATGTTCATTGCCGGGCCGCCGAGAACGACCAGCTTCGCGCCGACGTTGATCTCACCTTTTTGTACGTGATCGGCGCGAATATTGCCGATCCCGCCCGCCAGCATGATCGGTTTGTGATAACCGCGCAGCTCTTCGCCGTTGTGGCTGTTCACTTTTTCTTCATACGTACGGAAATAGCCGTTCAGTGCCGGACGACCAAATTCATTGTTAAACGCCGCGCCGCCCAGCGGGCCTTCGGTCATGATATCCAGTGCAGTAACAATACGTTCAGGCTTACCGAAATCTTCTTCCCACGGCTGTTCAAAGCCAGGGATACGCAGGTTGGATACGGAGAAACCGACCAGGCCGGCTTTCGGCTTCGCGCCGCGTCCGGTTGCGCCTTCATCACGGATTTCGCCGCCGGAACCAGTCGCCGCGCCCGGCCACGGAGAAATCGCCGTCGGGTGGTTGTGGGTTTCTACTTTCATCAGGATGTGCGCCGGTTCCTGATGATAGTCGTAGCGACCTGTTTCGTGGTCAGCAAAGTAGCGGCCCACTTCAGAACCTTCCATTACGGCGGCGTTATCTTTATAAGCAGAGAGAACGTGATCCGGCGTGGTTTCGAAGGTGTTTTTGATCATCTTGAACAGCGATTTCGGCTGCTGTTCACCGTCAATAATCCAGTCTGCGTTAAAAATCTTATGACGGCAGTGCTCAGAGTTCGCCTGGGCGAACATATAAAGCTCTATGTCGTTCGGGTTACGACCAAGCTTCGTGAAAGCATCCTGCAGATAGTCAATTTCATCTTCCGCCAGTGCCAGGCCAAGACGCAGGTTAGCGTCGATTAGCGCCTGACGCCCCTGCCCCAGCAAATCAACGCTGGTAACCGGAGTCGGTTGATGATGAGCAAACAGCTGCTCTGCATCATCTAAAGCGAAAAAGACCGTTTCCATCATGCGGTCGTGCAGTTCAGCGGTAACCTGCTGCCATTGGTCATTGGTCAGCGTACCGGCTTCTACATAGTAAGCAACGCCGCGCTCAAGGCGGTTTACCTGTTGCAGCCCGCAGTTATGGGCGATATCGGTCGCTTTCGAAGACCAGGGAGAGATGGTGCCTGGACGCGGGGTCACCAGCAGGAGTTTACCTTGCGGGGCGTGGCTGGCGAGTGCCGGGCCATATTTCAGCAGGCGTTCAAGTTGTGCGTGCTCATCATCGTTTAACGGCGCATTGAGGTCAGCAAAATGGACATACTCGGCGTAAATGTTGTGAACCGGGAGCCTGGCAGCCTGAAAACGTGCCAGCAGTTTGTTGATTCGGAATGCCGACAATGCAGGCGAACCACGCAGAATTTCCATCATAAGTCTCTCGTCTTCTAAGCTTTCGGTGTACCCAAGGGGGGGAAACGGGCGTCATTATAAAGAATCTGATGCGCTGACGAAACCGTTTGCGTGGAAATAAAATCGCCCTCATGAATTAGCAACGCGTGCCGCCAATCTCTGTAATAAGTTGCCAACTGGCGCAAGTTTACGCAAAATGCCGCTCATTTATGAGTAAACCTTTCAATAGCATTACGATCTTTCAGGCTGGGACGCGCACGACACAGAGAATTAACTAATTGAAAAAATTAAAGATTAATTATCTGTTCATCGGCATTCTGGCACTGCTTCTCGCGGTCGCTCTCTGGCCATCCATTCCCTGGTTTGGTAAAGCCGACAATCGTATCGCCGCCATTCAAGCGCGGGGAGAGTTGCGCGTGAGCACCATTCATACTCCCCTGACATATAACGAAATCAACGGTAAACCTTTTGGCCTGGATTACGAACTGGCAAAACAGTTTGCCGATTACCTCGGCGTAAAACTGAAAGTCACCGTACGGCAGAACATCAGCCAGTTGTTTGACGATCTCGATAACGGTGATGCCGATCTGCTGGCGGCGGGACTGGTCTATAACAGCGAAAGGGTTAAAAATTATCAGCCTGGCCCAACCTATTATTCCGTTTCACAACAACTGGTCTATAAAGTAGGTCAGTATCGACCACGGACGCTGGGCAATCTGACGGCGGAACAGTTGTCCGTCGCTCCCGGGCATGTTGTCATTAACGATCTGCAAAAACTGAAAGAGACTAAGTTCCCGGAATTAAGCTGGAAAGTGGACGACAGAAAAGGTTCTGTGGAGTTAATGGAAGATGTTATCGAAGGTAAGCTGGATTACACCATTGCCGATTCTGTCGCTATCAGCCTGTTTCAGCGCGTTCACCCGGAACTTGCTGTGGCACTGGATATCACCGATGAACAACCGGTAACCTGGTTTAGTCAATTAGATAACGATAATACGCTTTCTGCGGCTCTGCTCGACTTCTTCAATGAAATGAATGAGGACGGCACACTGGCGCGTATTGAAGAGAAATATCTCGGACATGGCGATGATTTTGATTACGTTGATACGCGCACATTTTTACGCGCCGTTGATGCAGTACTGCCGCAGTTAAAGCCGCTGTTTGAGAAATACGCCGAAGAAATTGACTGGCGTTTGCTGGCCGCGATTGCTTATCAGGAATCGCACTGGGATGCACAGGCCACTTCGCCGACCGGTGTACGCGGCATGATGATGTTAACCAAAAATACCGCGCAAAGCCTGGGCATTACCGACCGCACTGATGCCGAACAAAGCATCAGCGGTGGCGCGCGTTACTTACAGAATATGATGAGTAAAGTGCCAGAGAGCGTGCCAGAAAATGAGCGGATCTGGTTTGCGCTCGCCGCCTATAATATGGGCTATGCGCATATGCTGGACGCCCGCACCCTGACGGCAAAAACCAAAGGCAATCCTGACAGTTGGGCCGATGTCAAACAGCGTCTGCCTTTACTTAGCCAGAAACCCTATTACAGCAAGCTGACTTACGGCTACGCGCGTGGGCATGAAGCCTATGCTTATGTCGAAAATATTCGTAAGTATCAGATTAGCCTGGTGGGTTATCTGCAAGAGAAAGAGAAGCAGGCTACAGAAGCGGCGATGCAACTGGCGCAGGATTATCCGGCGGTATCACCTGCTGAATTAGGAAAGG
Organism: Escherichia sp. MOD1-EC6819; assembly: GCF_002965765.1. NCBI lineage: Bacteria > Pseudomonadati > Pseudomonadota > Gammaproteobacteria > Enterobacterales > Enterobacteriaceae > Escherichia > Escherichia sp. MOD1-EC6819. The sequence continues at coordinate 281,958 of NZ_PTRG01000006.1, forward strand.
GAAAATTTCCCTTTCTCTCGTTTCTTTCGCAGTCGTCATCTAATTATCTGACGCACTCCCCTTCTCTACTGTTTTCCAGGAAGGGAAGTGAAGAGAAACGAAATTAATCTGTAGCAGGTTGCGCTTTTTTCTGCGCTTTGATTTCCTGGCGGCGCATTCGGAAAAAATCGCTGAGTAGCGCCGCGCACTCATCTGCCAGTATTCCTTCCGTAATTTCCACTCGATGATTCATACCAGGATGGTGCAGCACATCCATTAATGATCCGGCGGCACCAGTTTTCGCATCACGAGCGCCAAAGACTACGCGACCAATGCGGCTGTGAATCATCGCTCCGGCGCACATCACGCATGGCTCCAGCGTGACATACAACGTGGCGTCGATCAGGCGATAATTCTGCAACACCAGCCCTCCTTGCCGCAGCGCCATGATTTCTGCATGTGCAGTAGGATCATGACGGCCAATCGGACGATTCCATCCTTCGCCGATTACGCGATTGTTATGCACTAATACCGCGCCGACCGGCACTTCTCGCTCGTCCCAGGCACGTTTCGCCAGCGTCAGCGCATGACGCATCCAGTATTCGTGGCTAAATTCGACTTCAGACAAAAAGAAAACTCCGGTTATAAAAGCGCGGCGCATTATACACGGACGCTATGCTTTACTCTATTCCAGTTGCTGGAGTTCACCGCGAGGCGTTACCCGCCAGCGATGCTGACAAAAATAGAGTAGCGGATTGTCCTGATTACTGTCGCTATAGCCACTGTACAGCCGCAGCGGTGTGCCGATTTTGCGTTCCAGTTGCGCGACTTTTTCATAACCGAGACAGCGCATGGTCAGCACCCAGCCACCATAGCCGCGCTGGATCTGACTGGCGATAAGATTAACGCGTGGCAGCCACGGCGTATCGAAATAAACCGCTTCGACCAAAGCCTGAGGGGAACCGGTAATCAACCAAATATCAGCATCGGAGCTTAGCAGATAGCTGGTCAGACGTTCCTGCACTAGCGGGAAAGCAGTGACATTGTCGCGAAACCAATGCACGAAATTGGCTTGTAACGCCTGTAAACGTGCTTCGCTATGACCAAAGGTACAACCCCATAGCAGCAGACTCATCGGCCAACGTGCCGCTCGCCCCTTGATTAATAATGCAATGACAATGACCGGCAACAGCGGCAGAACAAGTAACGCATTCAGCGGCTGTCGGCGCAGTAAGTAGCGCAGAAAACTGCCAAACATATCCTGTTGATGCAATGTTCCATCTAAGTCAAAAAACACCACACGACGCTCGTGAGTTGCCAAACCACACCCCTCTGGACTGATACATCCTGATTAATTTTCACTACCAGATAGCCTAACAGATAGATCATCACTTTTCCGGCAACAATCTATCGCATAATGGTTGACTGGAATTTTTAATTCATGGCAATTAACTTTGATGGAATATAATATTCTCTCGCTTGTGTCTCATATTGCCTGTTGTCGCCATTAATTCATCGCGAGGAAAGATATGAACGGCCTACTTCGTATCCGTCAGCGTTACCAGGGGCTTGCCCAGAGTGATAAAAAGCTGGCGGATTATCTCCTGCTACAACCGGACACTGCCCGCCACCTTAGTTCCCAACAACTGGCCAACGAAGCCGGAGTCAGTCAGTCAAGCGTAGTGAAGTTCGCGCAAAAACTTGGCTATAAAGGTTTTCCGGCACTTAAATTGGCGTTAAGCGAAGCTCTGGCAAGCCAACCGGAATCACCTTCCGTACCCATTCATAACCAAATTCGCGGTAATGATCCGTTACGACTGGTTGGCGAAAAACTGATTAAAGAAAACACGGCTGCCATGTACGCAACACTGAACGTCAATAGTGAGGAGAAGCTACATGAATGCGTGTCGATGCTTCGTTCTGCGCGACGGGTTATTCTGACTGGTATCGGCGCTTCCGGTCTGGTGGCGCAGAATTTTGCCTGGAAGCTGATGAAGATTGGTTTTAATGCTGCCGCTGAGCGTGATATGCACGCGTTGCTTGCTACAGTACAAGCTTCGTCACCGGACGATTTGTTATTAGCCATCTCATACACAGGTGTACGGCGCGAGTTAAACCTGGCAGCAGATGAAATGCTACGAGTGGGTGGAAAAGTGCTGGCAATCACCGGTTTTACCCCCAATGCCCTGCAACAGCGCGCTTCTCATTGCCTGTATACCATTGCCGAAGAACAAGCGACAAACAGTGCTTCGATCTCCGCATGTCATGCTCAGGGAATGTTAACGGATTTGCTGTTCATTGCGCTGATCCAGCAGGATCTGGAACTGGCACCTGAACGTATTCGTCATAGTGAGGCGCTGGTGAAAAAACTGGTTTGAGTAAAGAATGCGCGTATAATGCCCGCCCGGTTTGTGTTGTTTTGAGAGTTTCCTTATGGCGCTGTTAATCACTAAAAAATGCATCAATTGTGATATGTGTGAACCCGAATGCCCGAATGAGGCGATTTCGATGGGTGAACATATCTACGAGATTAACAGCGATAAGTGTACCGAATGCGTAGGTCACTACGAGACGCCAACCTGCCAGAAAGTGTGCCCGATCCCCAATACTATTGTGAAAGATCCGGCGCATGTTGAAACAGAAGAACAGTTGTGGGACAAATTTGTGCTGATGCATCATGCGGATAAGATTTAGTATTTTGCCTCTGGAGCAGGATATTACTTATTCACTCGTGTAAAAACGAAATTATTATATTTATTTTCATGATGTCATTAATAAAAACATTCGTTGAATGAATTTCTATAATATCTGCGCAGACACTTAATTATCATTATTAAAGGCGCGTCAGACTGGTTAAGCCGACGCGCCTTAAGTACGTTTCCTGATGTTATAAGAACAGAAGGATCAGCTGTAAAACAGCAATGACGACTTTAATTACCCGTTTAATAAGGTATCGACAATCAGTCATTCGTTTTTCCTTAAACAAGGAATGCAGCCGTTCAGATTAGCCCTTACATCTCCCCAAAACTGAACGTGCGAGTTATTGAGGGTACATGCTGCACTCCGCACCAGAGCTTTGACGACACCACTCGTTTCAATGGGGGAATTCAGTGATATGGTGTAAAGCACAGCAAAATCTCCAATAACGAAGCCAATTTTAAAGTGCTTATGAATTAGCAGTCACGTTAATCTTTCCATCACTATCGAATTCTTCGTCAAGGCTCGAGTTTTTATGCTAAAGATTGCAAGTTGCTTGTAAAAGATAACCCCCCTGATCCATAATCACTCTCGTTGAGGGTGCGTGCTGCACAATATTATTTAAGTTAAAAAGTAAAACCCCCGTTCCTTACCAGTTCGGGGGTTTTACTTTTTAAAAGAACGGTATTATTTAGGTGTTCGAGAAAGAGTTTTAACTTTCAATTATTACCGTGGCGCAAGCATAGTGGCGTTCATCTGCCAGCGTCACATGCATATGTGCGACACCCAGCTTTTCTGCCAATTTTAACGCCTCGCCCCACAACCGCAACCGTGGCTTGCCGAGTTCATCGTTGAACACTTCAAACTGATTAAATGCCAGGCCATTGCGGATCCCTGTACCAAACGCTTTTGCCGCCGCTTCTTTCACGGCAAAACGCTTCGCCAGAAAACGCACCGGCTGATGGTGCGTTTTCCAGATCTCCCATTCATTATCGCTTAATACGCGTCGTGCCAGGCGATCGCCGGATCGGGCGATCACCGCTTCAATACGGGCGATCTCCACGATATCCGTGCCTAAACCTAATATTGCCATTAGCCACGCGCTTCCAGCATCAGACGCTTCATTTCTGCCACCGCATCTTTCAGTCCGGTCATCACTGCACGACCAATAATGGCATGACCGATATTCAGTTCATGCATCTCAGGGATGGCGGCAATGGCTTTCACGTTGTGATAGGTCAGACCGTGTCCGGCGTTAACTTTCAGACCGAGACTTGCGGCAAAGGTCGCGGCTTTGGCGATACGCGCCAGCTCTTGCGCCTGTTCGGCGTCAGTTTTGGCATCAGCATAGCAACCGGTGTGGATCTCGATAAACGGTGCGCCAACCTCTGCCGCAGCTTTGATCTGCTCTTCATCGGCGTCGATAAACAGTGAGACCTGAATCCCGGCCTCCGCCAGACGCTTGCAGGCATCGCGCATTTTGTCACGCTGCCCTGCGACGTCCAGGCCGCCTTCGGTTGTTACTTCCTGACGCTTTTCCGGTACCAGGCAGCAAAAATGTGGCTTCGTCTCAACGGCGATCGCCAGCATCTCTTCGGTCACCGCCATCTCCAGATTCATGCGGGTATCCAGCGTCTGACGCAGGATGCGCACATCGCGGTCAGTAATGTGGCGGCGATCTTCACGTAAATGCACGGTAATGCCGTCTGCTCCCGCCTGCTCGGCAATAAACGCCGCCTGCACCGGATCCGGGTAAGCAGTACCGCGCGCGTTACGCAGCGTTGCAATATGGTCAATGTTGACGCCTAACAGTAATTCAGCCATGACAATCCTCATCAGTCATTATGTGTTTTCACTGTTCGCTTAGGCATAAACTGCCGGAACAGTTCCCTGCTTTTTAAAGGTTTACCGCCAAGATAAGGCTTAAGCGCCATGCGGGTAAAGCGTTTCGCGGCACGCAATGTGTCGGCGTCAGGAAACTCCCGCTCGTATAACGCTTTCAACTGTCTCCCGGTGAAAGTTTTATTGTCGATAACTACGCTGGCGATAAATCCTTTTTCTTCGCGATAACGATACGTCATGGTGTCATCTACCGGCTCACCGCTACCCGCACAATGGGTAAAGTTGACGCCATAACCCAGATGCCCCAACAACGCCAGCTCAAAGCGACGCAACGCCGGTTCTGGCGTACCAGTGGCACCTGCCAGAGACTGAATGCAGTGCAAGTAATCAAAAAAGAGTTCCGAGAAGCGGGTCTCGTATTCCAGCACGCGGGAGAGAAGTTCGTTGATGTACAGACCGCTGTAAAGCGTAACACCACTTAATGGCAGCGCCAGTGAGACAGCTTCGGCACTGCGCAGAGTTTTGACTTCACCGCGCCCACCGAAGCGTAGCAAGAGAGGCGTGAAAGGCTGCAATGCGCCTTTCAGGGTAGAACGTTTTGAACGTGCGCCTTTAGCAACCAGACGCACGCGTCCCGATTCCTCCGTGAAGACGTCCAGCATCAGGCTGGTTTCGCTCCACGGGCGACTATGCAGGACAAATGCGCGCTGCCAGCCTTCCATCGGAGTAACTCTTAGAGATCGTCAACGTAACCGAGACTACGCAGCGCACGTTCGTCATCGGCCCAGCCGGATTTCACTTTCACCCACAGCTCAAGGTGGACAGGCGCTTCGAACATTTCCTGCATGTCTTTACGCGCTTCAATCCCGATGGTTTTGATCTTGGCCCCTTTGTTGCCAATCACCATCTTCTTCTGCCCTTCACGCTCAACGAGAATCAAACCATTGATGTCATAACCGCCGCGTTCGTTAGAGACGAAACGTTCGATCTCCACGGTCACGGAGTACGGCAGTTCAGCACCGAGGAAACGCATCAGTTTTTCACGGATGATTTCAGACGCCATAAATCGCTGCGAGCGATCGGTGATGTAATCTTCCGGGAAGTGATGGGTCGCTTCAGGCAGATGCTTACGCACGATTGCTGCGATAGTGTCGACATTCAGCCCGGTTTCGGCAGAGATCGGTACGATATCGAGAAAATTCATCTGGCTTGCCAGGAACTGCAGATGCGGCAGCAGATCGGCTTTCTCCTGCACGTTGTCCACTTTGTTCACCGCGAGGATCACCGGCGCTTTACCGTCACGCAGCTTATTGAGCACCATTTCATCGTCCGGCGTCCAGCGGGTGCCTTCAACGACAAAAATCACCAGCTCAACGTCGCCAATGGAGCTGCTCGCCGCTTTGTTCATCAGGCGGTTAATGGCGCGTTTTTCTTCCATATGCAGACCCGGAGTATCGACGTAGATCGCCTGATACGCGCCTTCAGTATGGATACCCACAATGCGGTGACGGGTTGTCTGCGCTTTGCGGGAAGTGATGGAGATTTTCTGCCCCAACAGTTTGTTCAGCAATGTGGATTTGCCAACGTTCGGACGTCCGACGATAGCAATAAATCCGCAGTAACTTTTATCGATGCTCATTCCAGCTCCAGTTTTTTCAACGCCTGTTCGGCGGCAGCCTGTTCAGCCTTACGACGGCTTGAACCTGTGCCAACCACCGGTTCGCTCAGGCCGCTAACCTGGCAGTGGATAGTAAATTCCTGATCGTGCGCTTCGCCACGTACCTGAACTACCAGATAAGTTGGCAGAGGCAGATGGCGCCCCTGCAAATATTCTTGCAAGCGCGTTTTCGGATCTTTTTGTTTATCGCCTGGGCTAATTTCGTCCAGACGGGTTTGATACCAGTTAAGGATTAATTTCTCGACGGTCTGAATATCGCTGTCGAGGAATACGCCGCCAATTAATGCTTCGACGGTGTCAGCAAGAATCGACTCGCGACGAAATCCACCGCTTTTAAGTTCACCCGGCCCTAAACGTAAGCACTCGCCTAACTCAAATTCGCGTGCCAGTTCAGCCAGCGTATTGCCACGAACCAGCGTGGCGCGCATCCGGCTCATATCGCCTTCATCCACACGAGGGAAACGGTGATACAGCGCATTGGCGATAACGTAGCTCAAAATAGAGTCGCCTAAAAATTCTAAACGCTCGTTATGTTTGCTGCTGGCACTACGATGGGTTAATGCCTGCTGCAACAGCTCCTGATGATTAAAAGTGTAGCCCAGCTTCCGTTGAAGCCGATTAATTACGATGGGGTTCATGCGATACCAATAAATAAATGCGTCAACAATTCAGCACACGAAACAGACCTGATATGCAGGGTTCTGCTAACAGCTTTGCAGCAGTTTCAGTTGACCTGTATATGGGGACCAACGCTGTTTCGTGTGCCGTGGCGACCTGGAGGTGCCAACCTTAAACTTCGGGGGAATATTCTATACACAACGACGGGGGATGTCGTTAGTCACGGGAGATTTATCTCATAAATAATTCACGTTGTCGCCATAACGGCGACAACGTGAACGAAGATAAGCTATTAATGGATGCCGCCAATACGACTTAAGCGCACACCAGTCGGCCATTCGCCTTCTTGCTTATCGAAACTCATCCAGATAGCCGTTGCCCGACCGACCAGATTCGCTTCCGGCACAAAGCCCCAGTAACGGCTGTCCGCGCTGTTGTCGCGGTTGTCACCCATCATGAAGTATTGGCCCGGCGGAACAATCCAGGTTGCCAGTTGTTGTCCTGGCTGCTGGTAATACATCCCCACCTGATCCTGCGCAATCGGCACGGTCAGGATACGATGCGTTACATCGCCCAGTGTCTCTTTACGTTCAGAAAGACGAATTCCATTTTCTTTGGTTTCGTTTTTCGGCACCTCAAAGAATCCGCTGGTTGCTTCCCCGCCGTTACGACGCGAGAAGGTCTGAACGAAATCGCTCGGTTCCACGTTTGAGTAGGTGACCGGCAGCGCGTTTTCACACGCCTGACCGGAACTGCATCCCGGTTGAATAGTCACCTCTTTCGCAACCGGATCGTAAGTGACTTTATCGCCCGGTAAACCCACCGCACGCTTGATGTAATCAAGCTTTGGATCTTCCGGGTATTTAAAGACCACGATATCGCCACGTTTCGGATGACCGGTTTCGATCAGCGTTTTCTGGTAGATAGGATCTTTAATGCCGTAAGCAAACTTCTCTACCAGAATAAAGTCACCGATTAACAGAGTCGGCATCATCGAACCTGACGGGATCTGGAACGGTTCATAAATAAACGAACGCACAATCAATACGATAGCCAGCACCGGAAATACAGAAGCGCCGGTTTCGAGCCAACCTGGCTTCGGCGCAACTTTTTTCAGCGTTGCTTTATCCAGTGAGTCCCCGGCAGCTGCTTGCGCTGCTGCCTGACGTTCCCGCCGTTTAGGTGCGAAAAAGAATTTATCCACGCACCACAAAATGCCCGTCACCAGTGTGGCAATCACCAGAATCAGGGCAAACATATTCGCCATGCCAACTCCTAATGGTTATTTGTTGTCTTTGCCGACGTGCAGAATGGCGAGGAACGCTTCCTGCGGCAGTTCGACGTTACCGATCTGCTTCATGCGTTTCTTACCTTCTTTCTGCTTCTGCAGCAGCTTTTTCTTACGGCTGATATCGCCGCCATAACATTTAGCCAGTACGTTTTTACGCAGCTGTTTCACGGTGGAACGCGCAATGATGTGCGTTCCAATCGCAGCCTGAATGGCGATATCAAACTGCTGGCGGGGGATCAGATCTTTCATCTTCTCCACCAGCTCGCGACCACGGTTTTGCGAATTATCACGGTGGGTGATCAACGCCAGCGCATCAACACGTTCACCGTTGATTAATACGTCTACACGTACCATGTCGGATGCCTGGAAGCGTTTGAAGTTGTAATCCAAAGACGCATAACCACGCGAGGTAGATTTCAGGCGATCGAAGAAGTCGAGTACCACTTCCGCCATAGGGATCTCATACGTCAGTGCCACCTGGTTACCGTGATAAACCATGTTGGTCTGTACGCCGCGTTTTTCTACGCATAGCGTAATGACGTTACCAAGATACGCCTGCGGCAGCAGCATGTGACACTCTGCTATCGGTTCGCGCAATTCATAGATGTTATTCACCGCTGGCAGCTTGGATGGGCTGTCGACGTAGATAACTTCTTTCGCCGTAGTTTCTACTTCATACACTACTGTCGGAGCGGTAGTAATCAGGTCAAGGTCGTACTCGCGTTCCAGACGTTCCTGAATGATCTCCATGTGCAGCAGGCCGAGGAAGCCGCAGCGGAAACCAAAGCCCAGCGCCGTGGAGCTTTCTGGCTCATAGAACAATGAGGCATCGTTCAGGCTAAGTTTGCCCAGCGCATCGCGGAAGGCTTCATAGTCGTCAGAACTTACCGGAAACAGACCGGCGTAAACCTGCGGTTTGACTTTTTTAAATCCTGGCAGCGCCTTTTCTGCCGGATTACGCGCCAGCGTTAAGGTGTCACCGACTGGTGCGCCGTGGATATCTTTAATCGCACATACCAACCAGCCTACTTCGCCACATTTCAGTTCTGTACGGTCAACTTGCTTCGGCGTGAAAATACCCAGACGGTCGGCGTTATAAGTCTGCCCGGTACTCATGACTTTCACTTTGTCGCCCTTACGCAGGGTGCCGTTTTTAATACGGATAAGTGAGACAACGCCCAGGTAGTTGTCGAACCAGGAGTCGATAATCAGAGCCTGCAACGGGCCTTCCGGATCGCCTTCCGGCGGTGGGATGTCGCGCACCAGACGTTCAAGAACGTCCTGCACACCAACGCCGGTTTTCGCCGAGCAACGCACTGCGTCGGTGGCGTCGATACCAACGATATCTTCAATTTCTTCCGCCACGCGTTCCGGATCGGCTGCCGGTAAGTCAATCTTATTCAGTACCGGCACCACTTCAAGATCCATTTCCATTGCGGTGTAGCAGTTTGCCAGGGTTTGCGCTTCTACGCCCTGCCCGGCGTCAACCACCAGCAATGCACCTTCACAAGCGGCCAGCGAACGCGATACTTCATAAGAGAAGTCCACATGACCCGGGGTGTCGATAAAGTTAAGTTGATAGGTTTCGCCATCGGACGCTTTATAGTCCAGCGTCACGCTCTGCGCTTTGATAGTTATGCCACGCTCACGCTCAAGATCCATGGAATCGAGAACCTGTGCCTCCATTTCACGGTCAGACAGGCCACCGCAGATCTGGATAATACGGTCAGACAGCGTCGATTTACCGTGGTCAATGTGAGCTATGATCGAAAAGTTACGTATATTCTTCATAAAGTATGATTATTGTGCCTTAATGCCCGGTTAACCAGGCTTTTAGAAGTCGCTGTTCTGAGCTTAACGTCTGTATTAATAGAAACGCCGCATTCTACACTACAACATTGAGGCGAGGAAATGTTCATACCGTATGGATTGTGGTATCTGGAAACGTCCTCGCATTTGTTATGCAAAATACAACAAAGCCAGTGAAATCACTGGCTCGCGTCTTCCGAAGATGTTTCAAATCGCACAAGGCCAGGCGGCAATGCCACACTTAAAATGACAGGTTGCCACTCTGCCCGGGCAGCAAACTTACGTGAGAATCCACGCGCAATGAGGAATCCGCCAACGCCGCCGAGAATCGCACCACATAATGCTGCAATATCTGAAGCAAAGAGTAGCTGAAATAACGAAGCGATGAAGAATAATCCCACCAACGGCGACATATAAACCAGTAATGCGGAGCTGAGCAGGCTGCCTTCGGCGATTCCTAATTCCACTTTTTGCCCCGGCACTAACGGTTCATCACAGGGTACGACGATGGTATGCGTGGTTTGCGGGCCAAGTTTATTTAACACGCGGCTACCGCAACCAGCACGGGAAGCACAGCTGCTACATGAGGCTTTGACATCACAACTGACCAGCGCCTGCCCGTTTTTCCAGGAGACAACAGTGGCCCACTCTTTAATCATTGCCCTGCCCCAAACTTAATATTCTCGGCAATGCGCTTCGCCGTTTGCGGTGGCAGTTCACCAACAATGGTGATTTCGGCGTTATCGCGTACGCTGGTACTGACGGTTCTGCGTCCGGTGCGCAACATCTGATCGGTGCTCGATGGCGTAGCGCGGTTAACGTTTACCGAGAAGCTGAATAATCCGTCGGAATAGAGACGTGATTCGATAGGCATGTTGTCCATCGTCGGTAACGGACGCCGACTGCTGGAGACTTCACTAAAGCCCTGCGGCAACCAGGTTGGAGTCCAGTTAAATTTGGCTTTTTCACCCACAGGTACAGAAAGCAGCGGTGGCAAGTTCGCTTTCGCCAGCGTCTGCATACTGCTGCTGATATCCTGATTGACGTTGAAAGCAATCACACGGAATTGTTCCAGCGTTTCACCATCGCGATCAAGGAGATCTACCCGCATCGGTAATTTCGATTCGGTGTCCATCCATACGATGTAGCTGTAGCGTGTGCCATCACGAGCTACTACGCGGATTACCTCACATAGGCGGTCGGCAATACGCGTACGCCCCACGGAGATAAAGTCGTAGTAAGGAGAAAGACGTTTGAAATCGGTATAGATGAGCGATGGCAGAGAATCAACAATGTAATCGCCATTAAGTGTGAACGGTTCAAGACCCGGTTCAAAATAGCTGATTTCATTGCCGCGCTGTACCACTTCCCGGCGCGGGCCATCCATTTGCAACAACTGTGCAAGAGGACGGTTATCGAGGCGTGCATGTCGATAACGCAGAGACTCAACACCTTGTTTATTGATGCTGATGAATGACAGCTCGTAATTCAGTGACTGGCTAGCCAGGTTCATCTGCTGTAATAACGCCCCGGACGCAGGGGTGGCCGAGGCGTTAGCAGAGAATAACAGGCTACCTGTCACTAATGACATGGCAAACCAAAGTTGCTTCATTACTGCGATTGCGTTCCTAAAGTTTGAATTCCTGGCACCTGTACAGCGGCTTGCTGTGTCTGGGCCTGCTCAAACTGAAGCTGTTCGGAGTGGAGTCGACGTTGCAGTTCGTAATCCTGCAACATGGCATTAATGCGACGACGCTGCTCCTGTACCTGCTGCTGTTGACCATTGTTCGTAGTCGCTTCAGAAGGCACTCCCAGACTTACCGGACTGGCTTTACCCATCATCGGCAGAGTATTAAATACCGGAGTTTCGGGCTGCTGGGACGTTTCAGATTGTCCATTATAGTGCTGGACGCCAACGATAACTGCAAGCGATACACACGCCGCTACGCCCATTTGGGTAAGCTGTGCCGCCCACGGACGGACTTTCTGCCAGAATGGCATTTTCTGCCATTGATGCGGTGCAGGCTGAGCCTCTGGGATCAATGTCGTCGGTTGACGTACTGGCTCTTCTTCAATGGCAGCCATCACGCGGGAAGAGATATCGAAATGAAGTACCTCGGGAGTATCACCCCGCATAGAGTCACGGATTAAGTGATAGTTTTCCCAGGTTTTCTGCATTTCCGGGTTGTGAGCCAGTTCGTTAAACAGCTCACTATCCAGCGTTTCGCCATCCATTAAAGCGGAAAGTTGTTCTTTCTGCATGCCTAATACCCTTATCCAGTATCCCGCTATCGTCAACGCCTGATAAGCGGTTGAACTTTATTATCAATAGCTTCCCTCGCACGGAAGATACGTGAACGCACCGTACCCACCGGACAATCCATGATAGCGGCTATCTCTTCATAGCTCAGGCCATCCAGCTCCCGCAAGGTTATTGCCATGCGTAAATCTTCCGGGAGGGACTCAATAGTTCGGAAAACTATCTGTCTCAGTTCTTCTGACAACATTAAGTTCTCAGGGTTCGAAATTTCTTTCAGCGCGCCGCCACTTTCGAAGTTTTCAGCTTCAATGGCATCCACATCACTGGAAGGTGGACGACGCCCCTGAGCAACCAGGTAATTTTTTGCCGTATTAACAGCAATCCGATACAGCCATGTATAAAAAGCACTATCTCCCCGGAACGAATCCAGCGCACGATAGGCTTTAATAAAAGCTTCTTGTACCACATCGGGAACATCACCCGACGGCACATAGCGGGAAACCAGACTCGCCACCTTATGCTGATAGCGCACTACCAGTAAGTTAAAGGCTTTCTGATCTCCCTTCTGGACCCGCTCAACCAGGACCTGGTCCGTTAACTGCTCGCTCATCCGAGGTAAAATCTCCCCAAACCAAATTTCCACGCGCTATCGAAACGCCACTCCATTAGCTGCAATTTGAGCAAGCAAAGGGTTAGAGTGTCTCGTTTTTGTAAAGTTCCGTAACGCATCTGTTTTTGTTTGTCATGCTGTAGACGGATCATTATCTATCATTATAAGTCTACAGAATCTGAATAACGCATTATCTGTGTAGAAATGCCCATTTAACTGCCTGAAGAGTAACCCAACGGCCTTTTTATTTCACCACCTAATCCTCCGCCGACGAGCAACTTCTCTTTTTCCCGTCTTCCTGAATCAACATGTTTAGCCCTTGTAACAAACATCAAAATAACAGATGTTTAATTGTACAACATGATGCTATGCTGACCGAACGGTGTTTAGTAAATTAAACAATCAAAATGAATATTTTCCCTGAACATTCTTGTGATGTGTTGATTATTGGTAGCGGTGCCGCCGGGCTTTCACTGGCGCTACGTCTGGCGGATAAGCATCAAGTCATCGTTCTAAGTAAAGGTCAAGTTACAGAAGGCTCGACGTTTTACGCCCAGGGCGGAATTGCCGCCGTGTTTGATGAAACTGACAGCATCGATTCCCATGTGGAAGATACCTTAATTGCTGGTGCCGGAATTTGCGATCGCCATGCAGTTGAATTTGTTGCCAGCAATGCGCGTTCCTGCGTGCAATGGTTGATCGACCAGGGGGTGTTGTTTGATACCCACGTTCGGCCAAATGGCGAAGAGAGCTACCATCTGACCCGTGAAGGTGGACATAGTCACCGTCGTATTCTTCATGCCGCCGACGCCACTGGTAAAGAAGTAGAAACCACGCTGGTGAGCAAGGCGCAGAACCATCCGAATATTCGCGTGCTGGAACGCAGCAACGCAGTCGATCTGATTATTTCTGACAAAATTGGTCTGCCGGGTACGCGGCGGGTTGTTGGCGCGTGGGTATGGAATCGCAATAAAGAAGCGGTAGAAACCTGGCACGCAAAAGCGGTAGTGCTGGCAACCGGAGGCGCATCGAAAGTTTATCAGTATACCACCAATCCTGATATATCCTCCGGCGATGGTATTGCCATGGCCTGGCGCGCGGGTTGCCGGGTTGCTAATCTTGAATTTAATCAGTTCCACCCTACCGCACTGTATCATCCACAGGCTCGAAATTTCCTGTTAACGGAAGCTTTACGTGGCGAAGGCGCTTATTTGAAACGCCCGGACGGTACACGATTTATGCCCGATTTTGATGATCGCGGCGAACTGGCACCGCGCGATATTGTTGCTCGTGCTATTGATCACGAAATGAAGCGCCTCGGCGCGGATTGTATGTTCCTCGATATCAGCCATAAACCTGCGGATTTTATTCGTCAGCATTTCCCGATGATTTATGAAAAGTTATTGGGACTGGGTATTGATCTCACGAAAGAGCCTGTCCCAATAGTGCCCGCTGCGCACTACACCTGCGGTGGCGTGATGGTAGATGATTATGGGCGTACCGACGTTGATGGCCTGTATGCCATTGGTGAAGTCAGCTATACAGGATTACATGGCGCTAACCGAATGGCCTCTAACTCATTGCTGGAGTGTCTGGTCTACGGCTGGTCGGCAGCGGAAGATATTGCAAAGCGTATGCCCTATGTGCGCGGAGTCAGTACGTTACCGCCGTGGGATGAAAGCCGCGTTGAGAATCCTGATGAACTGGTGGTGATTCAACATAACTGGCATGAGTTACGCCTGTTTATGTGGGATTACGTGGGCATTGTACGCACAACAAAGCGCCTGGAGCGCGCCCTGCGGCGGATCAATATGTTGCAGCAGGAGATAGATGAATATTATGCTCACTTCCGTGTGTCGAATAATTTGCTGGAGCTGCGTAATCTGGTGCAGGTTGCCGAGTTGATTGTTCGCTGCGCGATAATGCGCAAAGAGAGTCGGGGCTTGCATTACACGCTGGATTACCCGGAGCTACTCGCGCATTCCGGTCCGTCGATTCTCACCCCCGGCAATCATTACATAAACAGATAAAAAGCCTGGGTCAGCGCCGTATACGCTTCGGAATAGTTCTGGTCTGGCCCACGAATCACTAAGCGATCGCTAAAACACTCCCCCGCCTGTGGGGAGAATGCCAGCAGCACCCGATGCGGCAGTCGCGCTTCGTTTTCCGCCACATCCGTCCGTAAACGTAAATGCCAGCCCATATTTAACGCCAGTTCAGTAAAACCATTACCGACCTGTTCTGGCAGCACCACGCAGAAAAATCCCTCTTCGGTAATGCATTCTGCCGCGCAAGTGAGCAACGTCTGGTGATCAAGTGTAGTGGTATAGCGCGCCTGCTCCCGCTGTGGTGTTGCGCACTCTACTCCCTGCTGATAATACGGCGGGTTGCTGATAATTAAATCAAAACGCGCAGACTGCTGGGTAATCCACTGCTGAATATCCACCGTATGGACGTTAATCCGCTCTGCCCACGGGGAGTGCACGATATTTTCCTGCGCCTGGGCAGCCGCTTCATTTTCAATTTCAACCGCATCGATTATCACGCCATCATCGGTGCGCTGCGCCAGCATCAAAGCCAATAAGCCGCTACCGCTGCCGATATCAAGGCAGCGTTTTACCCCAGCCACAGGAGCCCATGCGCCCAGCAAAATTCCATCCGTTCCCACTTTCATTGCACAGCGATCGTGTGCGACAAAAAACTGTTTAAAAGTAAATCCATTACGACGAAGCACGGATGTAGACTGTGACATGAAAATAAAACCTTGCTGGAAAAACGGCGATAGCGCCGGGTAAGAACAATACCTGAGAAGCGATATCCATACAAACAGATGAAGATTGCAGCCGTAACGTCTATAATCAGCGCCCCACACAGAGGTAGAACATGACTGTAACGACTTTTTCCGAACTTGAACTCGACGAAAGCCTGCTGGAAGCACTCCAGGATAAAGGTTTCACTCGCCCGACCGCCATTCAGGCTGCCGCCATTCCGCCTGCGCTCGATGGCCGTGATGTACTCGGTTCTGCGCCGACAGGCACCGGTAAAACGGCGGCGTATCTGCTGCCAGCGTTGCAGCACCTGCTCGATTTCCCGCGTAAGAAATCCGGTCCGCCGCGTATTTTGATCCTCACCCCAACTCGCGAGCTGGCGATGCAGGTGGCCGATCATGCCCGCGAACTGGCGAAACATACGCATCTGGATATTGCCACCATCACCGGTGGCGTGGCTTATATGAACCACGCAGAAGTGTTCAGCGAAAACCAGGACATCGTGGTCGCCACAACTGGTCGTCTGCTGCAGTATATAAAAGAAGAGAACTTCGATTGCCGCGCGGTTGAAACGCTGATCCTCGATGAAGCAGACCGTATGCTGGATATGGGCTTCGCCCAGGATATCGAACATATTGCTGGCGAAACTCGCTGGCGTAAACAAACCCTGCTCTTCTCGGCAACGCTGGAAGGCGATGCTATTCAGGATTTTGCTGAGCGTCTGCTCGAAGATCCGGTGGAAGTTTCTGCGAATCCGTCCACCCGTGAGCGCAAAAAGATTCATCAGTGGTATTACCGCGCCGATGATCTTGAGCATAAAACTGCGTTGCTGGTGCATCTGTTAAAACAGCCGGAAGCGACTCGCTCAATTGTCTTTGTGCGTAAGCGTGAGCGTGTGCATGAACTGGCAAACTGGCTGCGCGAAGCGGGCATCAACAACTGCTATCTCGAAGGTGAGATGGTGCAAGGCAAACGCAACGAAGCGATCAAACGCCTGACCGAAGGCCGCGTTAACGTACTGGTTGCAACTGATGTTGCCGCGCGTGGTATCGACATTCCGGATGTCAGCCACGTCTTTAACTTCGATATGCCGCGCAGTGGCGATACTTATTTGCACCGTATCGGGCGTACCGCTCGCGCTGGCCGTAAAGGCACCGCAATTTCACTGGTTGAAGCTCATGACCATCTGCTGCTGGGCAAAGTTGGCCGTTATATTGAAGAGCCAATTAAAGCTCGCGTAATTGATGAGTTACGCCCGAAAACGCGTGCGCCAAGCGAGAAACAGACCGGCAAGCCATCGAAAAAAGTGTTGGCAAAACGCGCCGAGAAGAAAAAGGCTAAAGAGAAAGAGAAGCCACGGGTGAAAAAACGCCATCGCGATACCAAAAATATTGGTAAGCGCCGCAAACCAAGCGGAACGGGCGTGCCGCCGCAAACGACAGAAGAGTAATCATAATGCCGGGTTTAAGCCCGGCATTTTTTTATCCCGGCAAAAAACACTCTTCAACACACTGAATAAAAGTATGCATCGCCGGGCTAACCGCTTTTCCGGCATGGTGAGCGCACATTGCCGTAATGGTCTGCGACGGTTCGCCGAAGGGTAATTCAATTAATTCTCCGCACTCCAGCTCTTTTGCTACCGCAAATCGCGGTAAGTAGCTGACTCCGATGTTTGCCGCGACACATCGCTTGATACTTTCAATGCTTATAAGCTCAATGGTGCTTTCCATCGTGATCCGCCGCTGACGCAGCGTGCTCTCAAATATCTGCCGGAAGACACATTGCGGTTCGTTGATAATAAAGCTACAGGCGTTATGTCTTCCCGGCTCAGTAAAATCGACATCTGCAATTTGTGGTGAAGCCACCAGCACCAGCGATTGTTCACCCAACTCTCGTCGGTTCAGGGCATCATCATTCCCTACGCGATAAAAGACGCCGACATCGGCCTCACCATTCAGTAGCACATCACGGATCACGTAACAGTTCAGCGACTGCAACGATAAACGCACTTTTGGTGCGCGTTGCCGAAAACGCTGCAACACCTGCGGCATTCGGTAAGAGAGTAACGTTTCGCCCGAAACAACGCGTAGTTCCCCGTCCGGATCCGACTCTTTTTTGGCAGCCTCACGAAGGGTATCCATCACTCTGGTGAGTTCATAAATGTGCGGCAGCAGCTTTTTTCCTTCGCGGGTAAGGCACATCCGTCGGCCAATTTTCTCAAACAACTGAACCGAGAACTCCTGTTCAAGCTGCTGAATATGAAAAGTCACCGTCGATTGTGTGCAGCACAATTTTTGCGAAGCTCGCAAAAAGGAACCCTCTTCCACCACGGTTTTAAGCGTAATAAAACGGCGCAGATCCATAAACCCAAACCTATCGAAAATATCGAATTTAGAATGAAAAAACATTCATTTTTTTAAATGTTTCATGTCGGGTACTGTCTACCAAAACAGAGGAGATAACAAGTGACACCGACCCTTTTAAGTGCTTTTTGGACCTACACTCTGATTACGGCCCTCACGCCAGGACCGAACAATATTCTCGCTTTGAGTTCAGCCACGTCGCATGGGGTTCGTCAGAGTTCCCGCGTGCTGGCAGGGATGAGTCTGGGATTTTTAATCGTCATGTTGCTGTGTGCGGGAATTTCGTTTTCACTGGCTGTTATCGATCCGGCAGCAGTGCATTTGTTGAGTTGGGCGGGGGCAGCATATATTGTCTGGCTGGCGTGGAAAATCGCTACCAGTCCAACAAAAGAAGACGGACTTCAGGCAAAACCGATCAGTTTTTGGGCCAGCTTTGCTTTGCAGTTTGTGAACGTCAAAATTATTTTGTACGGCATTACGGCACTGTCGACGTTTGTTCTGCCGCAAACACAGGCGTTAAGCTGGGTAGTTGGCGTCAGCGTTTTGCTGGCGATGATTGGGACGTTTGGCAATGTGTGTTGGGCGCTGGCGGGACATCTGTTTCAGCGATTGTTTAACCGCTATGGCCGTCAGTTGAATATCGTGCTGGCGCTGTTGCTGGTCTATTGTGCGGTACGCATTTTCTATTGAAAGACAAAAGAAAAGCGGAAGAGGTCACCCTCTTCCGCTTAATAACTTGCTACTTAAGCCTTACAGGCTTTCAGTAAAGGTACGAGCGATAACGTCGCGCTGCTGTTCCGGAGTCAGAGAGTTGAAGCGAACTGCATAACCGGATACACGGATGGTCAGCTGCGGATATTTTTCCGGATGCTTAACTGCATCTTCCAGAGTTTCACGACGCAGAACGTTTACGTTCAGGTGCTGGCCACCTTCAACGCGAACTTCTGGTTTAACTTCTACTGGAACTTCACGGTATTCAATGTCACCCAGTTTGCTTACTGCAACCACTTCGTCTTCTGCAAAACCTGCTTTCGCAACGATGCAACGCGCTTCGCCTTTTTCGCTGTCCAGCAGCCAGAAAGAGTTCAGCAGATCGTCATTAGCGGCTTTAGTAATCTGGATACCTGTAATCATGTGATGCCTCCCCGGCAAATTATTTGATTTGATTAGCCTGTTGCGGCCAATTGGTAAAACCATTGTTGCTTGAGTGTATATATACTCCTCAAACACCCTTGATTCTTTGATTTAAATCAACAAAAACCACACATCAAATGTGGTCGTAAATGGATTTTATTGTTTTACATCAACTTATACGAGTGTGGAATTTTACCAATTTACATTTTTTTGCACTCGTTTATGGCTAAAAAATGAGCTTGATTTTGTTCTGTAGAAAGAAGCAGTTAAGCTAGGCGGATTGAAGATCCGCAGGAGAGCGAGATGACTAACCAATTAACCTGGCATGACGTGCTGGCTGAAGAAAAGCAGCAACCCTATTTTCTTAACACCCTCCAGACCGTTGCCAGCGAGCGGCAGTCCGGGATAACCATCTACCCACCACAAAAAGATGTCTTTAACGCCTTTCGCTTTACTGAACTGGGCGATGTCAAAGTGGTGATCCTCGGTCAGGATCCTTACCACGGCTCCGGACAAGCGCACGGTCTGGCATTTTCCGTTCGCCCAGGCATTGCTATACCGCCTTCTCTACTGAATATGTACAAAGAGCTGGAAAATACCCTTCCAGGCTTTACTCGCCCGACACATGGCTATCTTGAAAGCTGGGCACGTCAAGGGGTTCTCCTGCTCAACACCGTATTGACGGTGCGCGCAGGCCAGGCACATTCCCACGCCAGCCTCGGCTGGGAAACGTTTACTGATAAAGTCATCAGCCTGATTAATCAGCATCGTGAAGGCGTGGTGTTTTTGTTGTGGGGATCACATGCGCAAAAGAAAGGGGCGATTATAGATAAGCAACGCCATCACGTGCTGAAAGCGCCACATCCGTCACCGCTTTCGGCGCATCGTGGATTCTTTGGCTGCAACCATTTTGTGCTGGCAAATCAGTGGCTGGTACAACGTGGCGAGACGCCGATTGACTGGATGCCAGTATTACCGGCAGAGAGTGAGTAATTGACGGAAAAATACCGGATGGCAGAATTGCCATCCGGCTGATTTATCAGGCTTTATTCTGACGCCACCATTCGCCAAGCAGCACACCAGTTGCGACAGAGATATTCAGCCCGGCAACGTTGCCAGTACCGTCAATCTTCACGCGCAGATCGTTCGGATCGCGTGCGGCATCCGGTAACCCTTCATATTCCTGACCCAGCACCAGCACCATTTTCGCTGGCAGACTGGTTTTGAACAGCGGTTTACCCTGTTCGCTGGAAGTGGTTACCACGGTGTAACCCGCCTGACGGAAATCATCCAGCACGTTAACAATGTTGTCGCCGGTAATCGGCTGAACGTGCTCTGCGCCGCCTTCTGCGGTACGGATTGCCGCACCCGATTCCAGCAACGCTGCATCCTGCACCACAACGCCTTTCACGCCGAAGTGCGCACAGCTACGCATCATGCCACCCAGGTTATGCGGGTTAGATTCGTTTTCCAGCGCCAGTACGCAATCCTGCGCGCCAGCCTGGCTTACCCACTGCTGTACGGTTGTGCCGTTACGCTTTTTGATCAGGAAGCAAACGCCGCCGTGATGTTCCGTGCCTGACGCTTTTGTCAGTTCCGCTTCATCCACTACATGGTACGCTTTGCGGTTTGCCGCCATCCAGCGCAATGCTTCTTTAAAACGTGGCGTTACGCTCTGGATAAACCAGGCGCGAACAATCGCTTCCGGACGGCTCTGGAACAGTGCCTGACATGCATTTTCGCCGTAGACGCGGGTTTCTTCCGCACGCTGACGACGCAAAACTTCGGGATCAATAAAACTTTTACCACTGATGCCACCGTGATCGGCCTTTTCTGGTGCCTCATCACCCGGCGCGCGGGAAACGGTGCGCCACGGCGACTCTTCCCACTTGCGGTCACGGGGCTGACTCTGTTTGTCATCGCGGGCGGGGCGACGGCCACCGTCAGCACGAGATTTTCCTGGACGCCCGCCCCCTTTCCCGGTTCGCGGGTTATGGGTACGTTTATCAGAATCATCATCACTGCGGACATACATCACTTTGACCTTGCCGCTTTTACCTTTCATTTCATCGTTCATGCTTTTCTCCACCAGCGCTGCGCGAAGCGCGCAGATTACCCGAAGTGCGCGCGGTTCGCCATGATTTCGTACCAAAGCCTGCGACTATCATACCTATTGAATAAAACAGATTGTTGTCTGGAACATTGCCTTTGATAATATGTAACATATTAGAAACATACCGGCGTCATTGCCGATAAGTCTCCTTACTCATCCCGAGGTTAGTTATGAATACCGTTTGTACCCATTGTCAGGCCATCAATCGCATTCCCGACGATCGGATCGAAGATGCGGCAAAATGCGGACGCTGCGGTCACGACCTGTTTGACGGAGAGGTGATTAATGCGACCGGTGAAACACTCGACAAATTGCTGAAAGACGATCTGCCTGTAGTGATCGACTTCTGGGCGCCGTGGTGCGGCCCTTGCCGTAACTTCGCGCCGATTTTTGAAGATGTTGCGCAAGAGCGTAGCGGTAAAGTGCGTTTTGTAAAAGTGAATACCGAAGCCGAACGTGAATTAAGCAGCCGCTTTGGTATTCGTAGCATTCCGACGATCATGATTTTCAAAAATGGTCAGGTTGTTGACATGCTTAACGGCGCTGTGCCGAAAGCGCCGTTCGATAGCTGGTTGAACGAATCTCTTTAATCTTGCCGGGGCGCATCTTGTGCCCCGTTTTCTCCTCTGCGACAATGGCGGTTTTTCGACGCTCTCTCTCATGACCGAAAACGCTGTTCTCCAGTTACGCGCCGAACGTATTGCACGCGCAACGCGTCCTTTTCTTGCCCGTGGTAATCGCGTTCGTCGTTGCCAACGCTGTCTTTTGCCAGAGAAACTTTGCCTCTGTTCGACAATCACCCCAACTGAAGCAAAAAGCCGTTTTTGTTTGCTGATGTTCGATACCGAGCCAATGAAGCCCAGCAATACCGGACGTTTAATTGCTGATATCTTGCCGGATACTGTCGCGTTTCAATGGTCGCGTACCGAACCCTCGCAAGATTTGCTGGATCTGGTACAAAACCCGGATTATCAGCCAATGGTGGTTTTTCCTGCCTCGTATGCCGGCGAGCAACGGGAAGTCATCTTCTCGCCGCCTTCCGGTAAGCCGCCGCTGTTTATTATGCTCGATGGCACCTGGCCGGAAGCACGCAAGATGTTTCGTAAAAGTCCGTATCTGGATAATTTCCCGGCTATTTCCGTCGATCTTTCCCGGCTTTCTGCCTATCGCCTGCGTGAAGCCCAGGCCGAAGGCCAATATTGTACTGCCGAAGTAGCCATCGCACTTTTAGATATGGCAGGCGATACCGAAGCAGCAACGGGCTTAGGCGAGCATTTCACTCGTTTTAAAACGCGCTATCTGGCAGGAAAAACGCAACATCTGGGTAGCATCACAGCAGAACTGTTAGAAAGCGTTTAAAATCATTCGGTCACTTCTGCGGGAGACCGGTATGAGTCAGCGAGGACTGGAAGCACTACTGCGACCAAAATCGATTGCGGTAATTGGCGCATCGATGAAACCCAATCGCGCAGGTTACCTGATGATGCGTAACCTGCTGGCGGGAGGCTTTAACGGACCGGTACTCCCGGTGACGCCAGCCTGGAAAGCGGTGTTGGGTGTGTTGGCCTGGCCGGATATTGCCAGCTTACCCTTTACACCCGACCTTGCGGTTTTATGTACCAATGCCAGCCGTAATCTTGCTCTTCTGGAAGAGCTCGGCGAGAAAGGCTGTAAAACCTGCATTATTCTTTCCGCCCCGGCATCGCAACACGAAGATCTCCGCGCCTGCGCCTTGCGCCATAACATGCGCCTGCTAGGACCAAACAGTCTGGGCTTACTGGCTCCCTGGCAAGGGTTGAATGCCAGCTTTTCGCCTGTGCCGATTAAACGCGGCAAGCTGGCGTTTATTTCGCAATCGGCTGCCGTCTCCAACACCATCCTCGACTGGGCGCAACAGCGTGAGATGGGCTTTTCGTATTTTATTGCTCTCGGCGACAGCCTGGATATCGACGTTGATGAATTGCTCGACTATCTGGCGCGCGACAGTAAAACCAGCGCCATCCTGCTCTATCTCGAACAGTTAAGCGACGCGCGACGCTTTGTTTCGGCTGCCCGTAGTGCCTCTCGCAATAAACCGATTCTGGTGATTAAAAGCGGACGTAGCCCAGCGGCGCAACGTCTGTTGAACACCACGGCAGGAATGGATCCGGCGTGGGATGCGGCTATTCAGCGTGCAGGTTTATTACGAGTGCAGGACACTCACGAACTGTTTTCGGCGGTAGAAACCCTTAGCCATATGCGCCCGCTACGTGGCGACCGGCTGATGATAATCAGCAACGGTGCCGCGCCTGCCGCGCTGGCACTGGATGCCTTATGGTCGCGCAATGGCAAGCTGGCAACGCTAAGTGAAGAGATTTGCCAGAAACTGCGCGATGCGCTGCCAGAACATGTTGCTATCTCTAACCCGCTCGATCTGCGCGATGACGCCAGCAGCGAGCATTATGTCAAAACGCTGGATATTCTGTTTCACAGCCAGGATTTTGATGCGCTGATGGTTATTCATTCGCCCAGCGCCGCAGCGCCCGCAACAGAAAGTGCGCAAGCATTAATTGAAGCGGTAAAACATCACCCTCGCAGCAAGTATTTATCTCTGCTGACGAACTGGTGTGGAGAACACTCCTCGCAAGAGGCACGACGTTTATTCAGCGAAGCCGGGCTGCCGACCTATCGAACGCCGGAAGGTACTATTACCGCTTTTATGCATATGGTGGAGTACCGACGTAATCAGAAGCAACTACGCGAAACGCCGGCGCTGCCCAGCAATCTGACCTCTAATACCGCAGAAGCGCATATTCTGCTACAGCAAGCCATTGCTGAAGGAGCGACATCACTCGATACCCATGAAGTTCAGCCCATCCTGCAAGCGTATGGCATGAACACGCTTCCCACCTGGATTGCCACTGACAGCACCGAAGCTGTACATATTGCCGAACAGATTGGTTATCCGGTGGCGCTGAAGTTGCGCTCGCCGGATATTCCGCATAAATCAGAAGTTCAGGGCGTGATGCTCTATTTGCGTACGGCTAGTGAAGTCCAGCAAGCCGCGAACGCTATTTTCGATCGGGTAAAAATGGCCTGGCCGCAGGCGCGTATTCACGGCCTTTTAGTGCAAAGTATGGCTAACCGTGCAGGTGCTCAGGAGTTGCGCGTAGTCGTCGAGCACGATCCGGTTTTCGGGCCGTTGATCATGCTGGGTGAAGGCGGTGTGGAGTGGCGTCCTGAAGATCAAGCCGTCGTCGCACTGCCGCCGCTGAATATGAACCTGGCCCGCTATCTGGTTATTCAGGGGATCAAAAGTAAAAAGATTCGTGCTCGCAGTGCACTGCGTCCACTCGACGTCGCGGGCTTAAGCCAGTTACTGGTGCAGGTTTCCAACCTGATTGTCGATTGCCCGGAAATTCAGCGTCTGGATATTCATCCTTTGCTGGCTTCCGGCAGTGAATTTACCGCGCTGGATGTCACGCTGGATATTGCGCCTTTTGAAGGCGATAACGAGAGTCGGCTGGCTGTGCGCCCTTATCCGCATCAGCTGGAAGAGTGGGTAGAATTGAAAAACGGCGAACGCTGCTTGTTCCGCCCGATTTTGCCGGAAGATGAGCCGCAGCTTCAGCAATTCATTTCGCGAGTCACCAAAGAAGATCTTTATTACCGCTACTTTAGCGAGATCAACGAATTTACCCATGAAGATTTAGCCAACATGACGCAGATCGACTACGATCGAGAAATGGCTTTTGTGGCGGTACGACGTATTGATCAAACAGAAGAGATCCTCGGTGTCACACGAGCGATCTCCGACCCAGATAACATCGATGCCGAATTTGCCGTACTGGTTCGATCGGATCTCAAAGGATTAGGCTTAGGCCGCCGCTTAATGGAAAAGTTGATTACCTATACGCGAGATCACGGACTGCAACGCCTGAATGGTATTACGATGCCAAACAATCGTGGCATGGTGGCGCTGGCTCGCAAGCTCGGGTTTAACGTTGATATCCAGCTCGAAGAGGGGATCGTTGGGCTTACGCTAAATCTTGCCCAGCGCGAGGAATCATGAGTAAGGTACTGGAAATGTTGACCACTTAATCGGGACTGGTGTTATTATTGCTCGCTTATGTCGTCTGCATTGCACAGAGGACCCTTCAATGAACAGAGAAGAAATGCACTGTGATGTTGTCAAAATTTAAGCGTAATAAACATCAACAACACCTTGCCCAACTACCCAAGATTTCTCAATCAGTTGATGATGTCGATTTCTTTTACGCTCCCGCCGACTTCCGGGAGACGCTGCTGGAAAAAATAGCCAGCGCGAAGCAGCGCATTTGCATTGTTGCCCTGTATCTCGAACAGGATGACGGTGGCAAAGGCATTCTGAACGCGTTGTATGAGGCTAAAAGGCAGCGTCCGGAACTGGATGTGCGGGTGCTGGTCGACTGGCATCGTGCACAGCGTGGACGCATTGGCGCTGCGGCATCTAACACTAACGCTGACTGGTACTGCCGCATGGCGCAGGAAAATCCGGGCGTAGATGTTCCGGTTTATGGCGTTCCAATCAATACCCGTGAAGCCCTTGGTGTTCTGCACTTTAAAGGCTTTATCATCGACGATAGCGTACTTTATAGCGGTGCCAGCCTGAACGATGTTTACCTGCATCAGCACGATAAATATCGCTACGACCGTTATCATCTGATCCGTAACCGTAAGATGTCAGACATTATGTTTGAATGGGTTACACAGAATATTATGAATGGTCGCGGCGTTAATCGTCTGGATGATGTTAATCGCCCAAAAAGTCCGGAAATCAAGAACGACATTCGCCTGTTCCGCCAGGAGCTGCGTGATGCCGCTTATCATTTCCAGGGCGATGCCGACAACGATCAGCTTTCCGTAACGCCGTTGGTAGGTCTGGGGAAATCGAGTCTGTTGAACAAGACCATTTTCCATCTTATGCCTTGTGCCGAGCAGAAACTAACCATCTGCACCCCCTACTTCAACCTGCCAGCAATCCTTGTGCGCAATATCATCCAGTTGCTGCGCGAAGGGAAAAAGGTCGAAATTATTGTTGGTGATAAAACCGCGAATGACTTCTACATTCCGGAAGATGAACCTTTCAAGATAATTGGCGCACTGCCTTATCTTTATGAGATCAATCTGCGTCGCTTCCTGAGCCGTTTGCAGTATTACGTCAATACTGACCAGTTAGTGGTTCGGTTATGGAAAGATGACGACAACACCTATCACCTGAAAGGGATGTGGGTTGATGATAAGTGGATGCTGGTAACCGGTAATAACCTGAACCCGCGCGCCTGGCGTCTGGATCTGGAAAACGCCATTTTGATCCACGATCCGCAACTGGAGCTTGCACCACAGCGTGAGAAAGAACTGGAGCTGATCCGCGAGCATACTACCATCGTTAAGCACTACCGCGATCTGCAAAGTATTGCCGATTATCCGGTGAAGGTTCGCAAACTTATCCGCCGTTTGCGCCGTATCCGCATCGACCGATTAATTAGCCGCATCCTGTAATCACAACCCCGTCCTGTACGGGGTTTGTTTTTTGGAGGCCACGTTTTGCGTATTCTTTTTGTCTGTTCGCTATTGTTACTTTCTGGATGCAGCCACATGGCTAACGATAGCTGGAGCGGGCAGGATAAAGCTCAACACTTTATCGCCTCGGCGATGCTTTCTGCCGCCGGAAATGAATACGCACAGCATCAGGGAATGAGCTCTGACCGTAGCGCCACGTTCGGGCTGATGTTCTCTGTAGGGCTGGGCGCGTCAAAAGAACTTTGGGATAGCCGCCCTGAAGGGAGCGGCTGGAGCTGGAAAGATTTTGCCTGGGATATCGCCGGTGCAAGCACCGGCTATACCGTCTGGCAACTGGCGCATCACTAAAGACGCATTCCCTTCCCTTTGCGATGCAATGTTAGTGAAACCAGAAATGCAATAACTGACATAAAGGTGACATACCAGAAGAAGGCTGTTTCCATCCCTACCGATTTCAGCGACAGCGCCACATACTCCGCTGAGCCACCAAATATAGCATTGGCGACTGCATATGACAGACCAACGCCTAATGCGCGAACCTGTGCCGGGAACATCTCAGCCTTCAGTATTCCACTGATTGAAGTATAAAAACTCACTATCAGCAGGGCGCACATCACCAGACCAAAAGCGGCATAAGGAGAGGAAACGTTCTGCAATGCTGAAAGAATCGGAACGGTAAAAATGGCTGCCAGAGAACCGAAACATAACATTGAAGTTCGGCGGCCAATCTTATCCGACAGTGCCCCAATGAGCGGCTGGATGAGCATAAATACAAACAGTGCTGCTGTCATAATGCCGCTTGCTACGTTTGCGTGCATTCCCGCAGTATTCACCAGATACTTCTGCATGTAAGTGGTGAAGGTATAGAAACAAAGGGAGCCCGCAGCGGTAAAACCGAGAACCATGATGAATGCTCGGCGATTGCGCCATAATCCTTTCAGAGATCCAGCTTCTTTTAAAGCGCGTGTTTCTTGTTGTGAAGTTTCATCCAATTGACGGCGTAACCACAACGCTACAACAGCTAACACAGCTCCTAACGCAAAAGGAATACGCCATCCCCACTCTCTGAGTGCAGCGTCTTCCATGGTGTGTTGTAAAACCACGACAACCAGTAGGGCTAGCAGTTGTCCGCCGATCAACGTGACATACTGAAATGAAGCATAAAAACCTTTACGACCTTCTACTGCGACTTCACTCATATAGGTGGCGCTGGTGCCATATTCTCCGCCAACGGATAATCCCTGAAATAAACGCGCGAGAAGCAATAATGCCGGAGCCCACGTACCGATTGTTTCATAACCAGGCAAACAGGCGATTACCAGTGAGCCGAAACACATCATACACACCGATAACAGCATCGATTTTTTACGACCATGTTTATCGGCTATGCGTCCAAATAGCCAACCGCCTATTGGGCGCATCAGGAATCCCGCAGCAAAAACACCGGCTGTTTGCAGTAGTTGAGTAGTCGTGTTCCCAGAAGGGAAGAAGATGTGGGCGAAGTAGAGTGAACAGAACGAGTAGACATAGAAATCGAACCACTCGACCAGATTACCTGAAGAGGCCCCCACAATTGCCCAAATGCGGCGACGAGTATCACTACTTGTCAGTTTGCCGTCTGCCGTTACAGTGCTTTCTGCCATGCCACTATTTCTCCTGCCCTAATCCGATGCTTTGTCGGTTGCTGTTGTTTATTTTTTTTGGTAAATAAAATGTTATACATTTGTTGTGCATCATTATACAACCTTAACCATGAATTTAGTTAGCAGGAAAATGGTTATTGAGGATCTTAACGATAGATTTCTGGTAAAGGGGACGTATGGAAGTAGGCAAATTGGGGAAGCCGTATTTGCTGGCGTATGTGGAGGAATAATGCGCGGTTTCCCCCTACCGTGCCTGCGTAGACCGGACAAGACGCGCCAGCGTCGCATCCGGCATTTTTTTTGCACCAACGCAAAAAGGCCATCCTTACGGATGGCCTTCTGCTTTATCTGATGCCTGGCAGTTCCCTACTCTCGCATGGGGAGACCCCACACTACCATCGGCGCTACGGCGTTTCACTTCTGAGTTCGGCATGGGGTCAGGTGGGTCCACCGCGCTACGGCCGCCAGGCAAATTCTGTTTATCAACACGTCCTGTTCCGACATGTCGATTTAATCTGTATCAGGCTGAAAATCTTCTCTCATCCGCCAAAACACCTTCGGCGTTGTAAGGTTAAGCCTCACGGTTCATTAGTACCGGTTAGCTCAACGCATCGCTGCGCTTACACACCCGGCCTATCAACGTCGTCGTCTTCAACGTTCCTTCAGGACTCTCAAGGAGTCA